>NZ_DLOE01000057.1:0-101312 GCF_002479615.1 Arsenicicoccus sp. UBA7492
ACAGTCACATTCACGCCACGCCGTCTCGCGCTGCCGAACCCGTCTCGCGTCGCCGCACCCGTCTCGCGTCGCCGCACCCGTCTCACCCTGCAGCACGAGACACCCTCGCCAGCCCGAGCACACCCCAACCACCCACCCGCCACGCCTCACGTCACCACACCCGTCTCACCCTGCAGCACGAGACACCCACGGCACCCTGAGCGCAGCCGCACGCCGGGGCCGCACCCGCCGCGAGCGCGAACGGCGGGGTGAATCAGGACGAGACGAGGCGAGAGACACGACCCGGCTCGAAGTACGCGTCCGCCGCCAGCCGCACGGCGCCGGCCAGGCCGGACCGCCCGCCGAGAAGCGTCGTCCGCAGGCTGAGGGTCTGCAGGGCATACTCCCCCGCCCCCTCGTCGAGCGCCCGGCGCAGCGGTGCCATCAGGACGCCCCCCGCCCCGGAGAGTGCGCCACCCACGACGACGGTCGTCGGGTTGAGCAGCCGCACGACCTCGGCGAGGGAGCGCCCGAGCGCCTCGCCCACCTCGCCGACCAGCTGGCAGGCCAGCGGGTGACCGTCCTCGACGAGCGACACGAGGTCGAAGCTCGTCCTGGCCTCAACCCCGTGCGATGCCAGCCGGTCTCGCACGACATACCCGCTGGCGACGTCCTCGAGGCGACGCAGGCGACCGTCCGGCCCGGGCAGCGTCAGCACGCCCACTCCGCCACGCTCGCCGCGATAGACCCGCCCGTCGAGGACGAACGCGCAGCTGATGCCCATGCCGACCCGCAGGACCACGGTGTGGTCGCCGGCCCCGAGCGCGGCGTGCTCGGCGACCGCCATGGTGTTGACGTCCCGGTCGACGACCTGGACGTCGCCGCGGATCGTCAGCAGGTCCGTGAACCTGACTCCCTCCCAGGCGCTCTCGCGCAGCGGCGCCCCGATGAGGCCGGTTCGCACGTCGACCGGCCCGGGCACGCCGACCCCCACCGCCCGCACGTCCGCGGGCGAGCGGCCGATGCCTGCCAGGAGGGAGGCGATCCGACCGTCGGCCCACGCCGCCACCCCCGCGGGGCCGGTGGGCAGCCCGATGTCGGCGCCGTCCTCGGCGAGGAAGCGACCAGCCATGTCGGTGATCCCGACGCGGGTATAGGCACCACCGACGTCGAGGCCCACGACCAGCCCGAGGTCGTCGTCGACCGCGAAGGTCTCGGCGGGCCGACCACCCTCGCTGGCCCCGAGCCCTCGGCTCACGACGAACCCCGCGGCGAGCAGCTCGTCGAGCCGCTTGCCGACCGTCATGCGCGCCCAGCCGAGTCCGTCGACGAGCCCACGCCGCGTCGCCGGGCCGTGCTCGCGCAGGTGCGCGAGCACCTCGCCGGCACCGGTCTCGGTCGCAGCCATCTGCGCACCTCCTCGCCCGCGGTCCGCCGGGATGCTTCGATGCGCCAGGCGTCGACGCGGCACCAGCGCATGGACTCGATCGCGTCAGACCAAGTCGGCCGGACCTTTTGAGCATAGCTGCACCAAAGCCCCCGGCGCCGGAGGTCGGTGCCGCAGGTCAGCGGCGGCGAGGTCAGCGGCGGCGAGGTCAGCGGCGGCGAGGTCAGCGGCGGCGAGGTCAGCGGCGGCGAGGTCAGCGGCGGCGAGGTCAGCGCCGGCGAGGTCAGCGGCGGCGAGGTCAGCGGCGGAGGTAGTGACCGACAGGCCGGCCGTGCACGCGGTCGACCGTGATCGGCACGGCGAAGATCTCCTCCAGCAGGCCCTCGCGCATCACCTCGTCCGGGCTGCCCGCGGCGACGACCCGGCCGTCGCGCATGGCGACGATCCGGTCGGCGAAGGCGGCGGCGGCGTTGAGGTCGTGCACGACCACCACGACGGTCTTGCCCAGCTCGTCCACGGCGCGCCGCAGCAGCCGCAGGATCCCCAGGGCGTGCCGCATGTCGAGGTTGTTGAGCGGCTCGTCGAGCAGGACGTAGTCGGTGTCCTGGGCGATGACCATGGCGATGAGCACCCGCTGCCGCTGGCCGCCGGACAGCTCGTCGACGAACCGGTCGGCGAGGTCCTCCAGGTCCAGGTAGTGCAGCGCCCGGTCCACGTGCTCCACGTCGATCGGCCGCAGCCGCCCGCCGCAGTGCGGGAACCGCCCGAAGCCCACCAGGTCCCGCACCCGCAGGCGCACCGCGAGGTGATGCTCCTGACGCAGGATCGCGAGTCTCCTTGCCAGCACCGAGGACTCGCAGCGGGCGACGTCGAGGTCGTCGACGCGCACCTCGCCCCCGTCGGCAGGCAGCAGGCGGGCGACGATCGAGAGCAGGGTCGACTTCCCTGCGCCGTTGGGCCCGACCAGGCAGGTCAGTCCGCCGGTGGGCAGGTCGAGGGTGACCCGGTCGACGACGGTGGTGCCGTCATACGACTTGAACACCTCCCGTATGGCGATGCCCGAGGTGGTCGCGGTGTCCTGGTGGACGGCGGTGGAGGTCATGCGCGGGCCCTTCGCAGGAGGAGGACGAGGAAGGTGACGCCGCCGAGGAGCTCGACGACGAGGGAGAGGGAGCCTTCGAGGCCGAGGGCCTTCTCCAGGACGAGCTGGCCGCCGACGAGGGTGACGACGGCAGCACCGCAGGCGGCGGGGACGACGTGGGCGTGCCGATGGGTCCCCACCGTCTGGTAGGCGAGGTGGGCGACCAGCAGGCCGAAGAAGCTGGTGGGTCCGACGAGCGCGGTCGCCGCGGCCACGAGGAGCGCCACCAGGGCGAGGACCGCGAGCTGGCCGCGCCGGTGGTCGAGGCCGAGGGACACGGCGATGTCGCGGCCGAGCGCGAGGACGTCGAGGCGTCCCGCGCGCCAGATCGTCCAGGCCGCCGCGAGCGCGACGATCACCGCGGTGACGCCCACGAGCCGCAGGTCGGCGCCGTGGAAGTCGGCGAAGAAGCGGTCCTGCAGCACGATGAACTCGGTCGGGTCCATCGCGCGTTGCATCAACGTGGACAGCGCTCGGAAGAAGCCGCCGATCACCACGCCGACCAGGACGACCATGTGCAGGCTGCGCCCGAGGCCGACGAGCAGCCACCGGTAGAGCGCGACGGCGAGCAGGGTCATGGCGGTCGCCTGCCAGGCGAAGCTCGAGACCGGGTCGAGGGTCAGGCTGCCGGTGACGCCGAGCAGCACCACCGTGCCGGTCTGGACGAGCAGGTAGAGCGCGTCGAAGCCCATGATCGACGGCGTCAGGATCCGGTTGGCGGTGACCGTGTGGAACAGCACGGTGGCCAGGGCGACGCCGACACCGACGACGGTCATGGTCGCGAGCGTGGTCAGGCGTCGCGGGAGGATGAATTCCAGGGTGGTCTGGTCGATCGCCCTCAGGTCCAGGCCCCAGAGCACGTATGCCGTCGCGGCTGCCGCCGCGAGGGCCCACCACCCGGCGACGCGCAGGCCGGGCGCCCGGCGCCACCCCCCGCAGCTGCGACGCGTGGCCGCCGCCTCGACCTGCCGCCTCCAAGGCTCGACGGGCTCGACGGGCGCGATGGGCTTGTCCGTGAGGGGTTCAGCGGACACCGCGGACCCCCTTGAGGAGCATGGCGAGGAAGGCCCCGGCGCCGACGACCCCGAGGATCGTGCCGATGGGGAGCTCGTGCGGGGCGACGAGCGTCCGGGCGAGCAGGTCGCAGAGCAGCACCAGGGTGGCGCCGCCGATGGCGACCCAGGGGACGCTGCGGCGGGCGTTGCCGCCCATCGCGAGCACGACGATGTTGGGGACGACCAGGCCGATGAAGCCGAGCATGCCGACGGTGACCACGACCGCGGCCGTGGTGACGGCGACGATGCTCATCCCGATCGCCATGGTGCGGCGGTAGTCGAGGCCAAGGTTGGTGGCCACGTCCTCCCCGAGGCCGGCGACCGTGAACCGGTCGGCGACCACGACCGCGAGCGCCGTGAGCACGCCCGCCAGCCAGAGCAGCTCGTAGCGGCCCTGGATCGTGGCGGAGAAGTCTCCGGTCATCCAGGCGGAGAGGCTCTGGATCAGGTCGTAGCGGTAGGCGACGAACGTGGCGACAGCACCGACGATCCCGGACAGCACGAGCCCGATGAGCGGCACCACGAGCACGTCGCGGATGGTCACGGCGCTCACGAGTCGCAGGAACACGGCCGTGCCGGCGAGGGCGGCCACGGCGGCGACCGCCATACGGGCCAGAACCGGGGCATCGGGCCAGGTGAGGGCCATGACGAGCAGCCCGAGGCTGGCGAACTCCATGGTCCCCGTCGTCGACGGCTCGACGAAGGGGTTGCGGGTGAGCAGCTGCATGATCAGGCCGCACACCGCGAGCCCGGCACCCGCCAGGACCAGGGCGATCGTGCGCGGGAAGCGACTGATCGCGAGCAGGTCCAGCGCCTCCCCGCGACGCGCGGGGTCGAGCAGCGCCCCCGGTGACACGTCGGCGACGCCGACGAAGAGCGAGCAGGCCGCGAGGATCCCCACGGCGACCACCCCGCCGAGAAGCAGAGCTGCCTGGCGGGGTCGCTGCCTCGTCGGTGCGGGCGGGGCGAGCGTCGTCACAGCCCTGCCGCGACCTCGTCGACCATGGCCGACAGGTTGTCCAGCCCGGTGCCGGTGACGTACCAGCGCTGGCCGTCCAGGTAGGTGATCTTGTTTCCGGCACCCGCCGGGGTGGCCTTGACCAGCGCGTTGTCGAGGACCTCCTTGGCGGCCTTGCCGCTCTCGCCGATCGCGGCGTCGCGGTCGACGACGAAGAGGTGGCCGGGGTTGGCGGCCTTGATGTACTCGAAGCTCGCCGCCATGCCGTGGCGGTCCTCGGTCATCTTGGCCGCGGTGGGCTTGACGCCGAGGGCGGTGTGGATGAGGCCGAACCGGGACTGCGGGCCGAACGCGCTGACCTTGCCACCGCTGGTCATGAGGATCAGGCCGGTGCCGGCGCCGGCCGCCTTGGCCTTGGTCGCGGCGACCTTGGTGTCGACAGCGGCCAGCTTGGCCTTGACCTCGGCCTCCTTGCCGAACACCTGGCCGAGGGAGGTGTTCACCTTCTTGACGCCCTCGAAGAAGTCGCCCTTGGACGACACGGTGGTGTCGATGGTCGGCGCGATCTTGGCGAGGTCCTTGTACTTCGCCGCAGAGCGGCCGCCCACGACGATGAGGTCCGGCTTGTCGGTCGCGAGCTTCTCCAGGTCCGGCTCGAACATCGTGCCCAGGTTGGCGTACTTCTCGGCCTTGTACTGCTGCAGGAAGGCGGGGAGGCCCTGCTTCGCGAGGCTCTTGACGGAGTCGCCCGCGCCCATGGACGTGATGCTGTCGAGGGCGCCCATGTCGAGCACGGCGACCTTCTTCGGCTGCACGGGGACCTGGGTGGTGCCCTGGGCGTGGGTGATGCTCACGGTCCTGGCGCTGTCGGACGCGGCTGCCGACCCCGACGAGCCGGAGCCCGCGGTGGCCGAGCCGCACGCGGCCGTCGACAGGGCGACCGTGGCGAGGATCGCGGTGCGGGCGGGGGTGAGCAGGCGGGACGACATGGTGCTCCGATCGACAGAACCGATGAGAAGGATAGGGAAACCTTAGTAAGGTCAGCCTTTCCTATCAACCTGCCCCCGCCATCGCGCCACGAGACCTCCCTCACACCCGCCCCCGGTGAAGGCATCGACCGGCCTTCGTTCCCCAGGTCGATGCCTTTACCCCCGGCGGGTCCGTCAGCGAGCGGCGTTCTCGACCCCGGCCCGGCGCCCTGGCTCGGCCGATGCCTCCTCGGACATGCCCGGCTCGCCCACGACGGTCGTGTCGTCAGCAGCGTTGAGGCGCTCGAGCTCGGCCTTGCTCAGGCCGAAGAAGTAGGTCGCCAGGAAGCCCGCGACGTACCCGACGACCAGGCCCCCGGCATACACGGCGATCGCCGCACCGATCCCCCGGCTGCCGTTGGTCAGCGGGAACAGCGCCCACCCGCTCGGGCCGATCGCCGTCGAGCCGACCGTGGTGCCGAGCTGGTTGAGCAGCCCGACGAACATCCCGCCGAAGGCACCGCCGACGCACGCGGTGATGAACGGCCGCCCCAGCGGCAGGGTCACGCCGTAGATCAGCGGCTCCCCGACGCCCAGGAACCCGGCCGGCAGCGCCGACCTGATGGTCGATCGGATGCCGGCGTTGCGCTTGAGCCGCACGTAGAGCGCGATCGCGGCACCCACCTGTCCGGCGCCGGCCATGGCCAGGATCGGCAGCAGCACCGTGTAGCCCGCCTGCTCGATCAGGGTGGTGTGGATCGGGATGAGGGCCTGGTGCAGGCCGAGCATCACCAGCGGCAGGAACAGCCCGGCCAGGACGAGCCCGGCCAGCGCCCCACCGTGCTGCAGCAGGCCGTTGGCGAGGTCGCCGATGCCCTGCGCGAGCCACCCGGACAGCGTCATGAGCGGGAAGATCGTGAGCACGCCGGCCACCAGCACGACGAAGGTCGGCACCACGAGCATGCTCAGCGAGCGAGGGGCCCAGCGCCGCGCCCACCGCTCGAGGTAGGCCGCCAGGATCGCGGCCAGGAGCGCGCCGATCACGCCACCCTGCCCGGGCGCCAGCTTCTCGCCCGCGATGGTGACCTTGGCGACGCCGGCGAACGGGATGATCGCCGCGACCGCCCCGCCGAGGATCGGTGTGCCCCCGAACTCCTTGGCGGCGTTCATGCCGACGAAGACAGCGATCAGCGTCATGAAACCGCTGGCCACCGCCGCGAGCACCGGCGTGACCGGAGCCGCCCAGGGCGCCCACCCGCGCGTCACGAAGTTCGTCAGCACGCCGTTGAGCCCCGCGATGATGCCGCACGCGATCAGCGCCGGGATCAGCGGGAGGAAGATGTTGGCGATCCGCCGCAGGAAGGCCTTGACCGGTGTCTGGTTGCGCCGCTTGCGGTCGCCCCGGATCTGCTCGCCCCGCTCGTGCAGCCCGGCTGCGTCGGTGCGTTCGGGAGATCCAGGCCGTATGCCGTCCGCCCCCGCCTCCGCCTCCGCCTCCTCGGCCATGGCGTCGGCCACCTCGTTGACCAGGCCCGGCCCGAGGACGATCTGCACGGTGTCGTCCATGACCACGCCGAGGACCCCGTCGATGGCGCGCGGCCCCGACTCGTCGACCCGGTCCAGGCTGCGGACCGTGACACGGAGGCGGGTGATGCAGTTCTCGACGTCCGTGATGTTGGCGCGGCCGCCGAGCGCGTCGACCGCCTGCCTCGCGATGGTGCGTGGGTCGGCCATCATGACTCCTTCGTCAGTGCGGTGAGGGTGGCCCGCAGGTCCCCGTGGTGCTGGGTGAGGGCGGCGTCGACCTGGGCCGGCGCGAGCCCGGTGAGCAGCGCGAGGGCGGCCGGCTTGGCCCGCCCGCCGTGCTCGTCGAGGGCGCGCTCGACGTCCCGCGGGGGCGCGCCGGTGATGGTGGTGACGATGCGGTGGGCGCGGGCACGCAGCTTGTCGTTGGTGGCGCGCACGTCGACCATGAGGTTGCCGTAGGTCTTGCCCAGCCGGACCATCACCATCGTCGAGATCATGTTGAGCACGAGCTTCTGCGCCGTCCCGGACTTGAGCCTCGTCGAGCCGGCGACCAGCTCGGGGCCGACGACGACCTCGATGGCCAGGTCTCCCGCGGCGGCCAGGGGCGAGCCCTGGTTGCAGGCGAACCCGACGGCCAGCGCTCCCCGGCGGCGCGCCTCGGCCACGGCCTCGACCGTGTATGGCGTCCGCCCCGACGCCGACAGGCCGACCAGCGTGTCCGCGTCGGTCAGCCCGATGCGGTCCAGGTCCCGGATCGCGAGCTCGCGGTCGTCCTCGGCGCCCTCGACCGCGGTGGTCAGCGCCACCTCGCCGCCCGCGATGAGGCCGACCACCAGCGACGGGTCGGTGTCGAACGTGGGCGGGCACTCCGAGGCGTCCAGCACGCCGAGACGCCCGGCGGTCCCGGCCCCGGCATACACGAGTCGTCCTCCCCGCCGCAGTCGCTCGGTGACCCCCTCGACCACGGCCACGATGGCGTCGAGCTGGGCCTCGACGGCGTCCGTCACGGCGGCGTCGGCGGCGTTCATCGCCACCGCCAGCTCACGCGTGGACAGGGTGTCCAGGTCGGCGTGGCGGTCGTCGATGCTCTCGGTGGTGAGCGCCGACAGGTCGGGGCCGTGGGGCTCGTCGGGCATCGTCATGACTCCTGCAGGTGGGGCTGGCTCTGATCAGCCGGAATCGTGCGGGTGGCGGTGGTGCTCCGGGCGGCGGATTCCGCTGGCGCACTAGGCGGTTCGCCGTGGCGGTGCCGCAGGGCGTGGTACGAGTCGGCGATGGCCTCGCTCGCCCGGTCGAAGCAGCGTTGGGCGACGAGGGTGAAGAGGACGTCGACGACGAACAGCTGGCCGGTGCGCGAGCTCATCGCGGCCGGGCGCACGGGGTGCTCCCGGCCGGGGGCGCTCATGAGGACGTGGTCGGCGACGGCGACGGCGCTGCGCGGGTGGCAGGTGAGGGCGACGGTGCGGGCGCCTCGCTCCTGGGCGATCCGCAACGGCTCGAGCACGTCGACCGTGGACCCCGAGGCGGACACGACGACGAGCACGTCGCCGGGGCGGAGCAGCACGGACGCGGTGACGGCCTGATGCACCTCCGTCAGCCCGCGGGAGTGCAGGCCGATCCGCTCGAGCTTGGCCGACAGGTCGAGCGCGACGAGCCCGGAGGCCCCGATGCCCACGACGACCACGCGACCTGCGGCGACAACAGCGTCAGCCACCGCAGCCAGGACCGCCGGGTCGAGGCAGGCGGCGGTGTCGGTGATGACGGACCGCTCCTCCTCCGCGAGCGCGGCCAGGACGTCCGCGGGCGAGTCGTCGCGGGTGATGTCGGCGGTGAGCCGCCCGTCGCGGCCGGCTGAGGACATGGATCCCACCGCCTCGGCGAGACCCAGGCGCAGGTCGCGGTAGCCCCCGACCCCGGCCGCCTGGGCCAGGCGCAGGACGGTGGCGTCGCTCGTGCCGGTCGTCGTGGCCAGCTCGCGCAGCGTCATCCGCGAGACGCCGGCGGGGTCGTCGAGGATTGCGCGCCCGACGCGGGCGGGGCCGGCGGGCAACGACGGGATGACTCCACGGACCCGCGCGAGCAGGCCGGAGGCGCCGTTGGAGTTTTCCTCCGTCATTTGAGTCATATCCCGGAGCATTGCACCGACCCATCGGAGGGTCAAGGCCACGGTTCGCCGCCCACCCCGTGGGTATGCGCGCCCGTAGCCCTGACGGACCACCCCGCGTGAAGGCGCCGCGCGACCCGACCTGAGGAGACCACGATGGCCAGCCGCACCGACACCACCCGCACCGACCGCACCCTCGACTTCCTCCGTCGCGGATATGCCTTCTCGGACGCCTGGCGGCGCGAGCTGAGCGCCGTCGACCCGCGGTCCGTCGCGCGGATCCCGTTGCGCCTCCTGGGCGGTCGGGCCCTGCTCGTCCGCGGGGACGAGGGCGTGCGCCTGTTCTACGACACCTCCCGCGTCAAGCGGCACGGCGCCATGCCGCTGCCGGTGCGTGGGCCGTTGTTCGGCGCGGGCGCCGTGCACGGGCTGGACGACGACGAGCACCGGCACCGCAAGGCGATGTTCGTCTCCCTGGCCTATGACGACGCCCAGGTCGCCCGGCTCCTCCCCCTGGTCGAGGAGCAGTGGCGCCGGGCCGTCGACCGCTGGCAGCGCGAGGGCTCCGGCGACGTCTACGAGACGGCGGTCCTGGCCTACGGACGCGCCGTCATGACCTGGGCGGGGATCGAGGTCCCCGAGGTCGAGCAGGACGTGTGGGCGCGGCGGCTCGCCCAGATCGTCGACGGTTTCGGCGCGCTCGGCCCCCAGCACCTGTTGGCGTGGGTCAACCGGGCCCGTTGCGACCGCTGGGCCGCGTCCCTGGTCCGGCGCACCCGCGCCGGCGAGCTGCAGCCGCCCGAGGGGACGGCGTTGCGGGTCGTCAGCGAGCACCGCGACCTGCAGGGCCGGCTGCTCGACGAGCACACCGCCGGCGTGGAGCTGCAGAACGTCGTCCGCCCCACCATCGCCGTGTCGCGGTTCGCGGCCTTCGCTGCGCTGGCGCTGCGCGAGAACGCCTGGTGGGCACCCCGGCTCGCCGCCGAGGCCGACGAGCGCGGCACCCTCGCCGGGGGTCGTGAGGCGACCGCCTTCGCCGAGGAGGTGCGCCGCGTCTACCCCTTCGTGCCGATGCTGCCGTCGATCGCCCGCGAGGACTTCACCTGGCAGGACCAGCAGATCAAGGCCGGCGACCGCATCCTCATCGACGTCGTGGGCACCAATCTCGACGAACGCCACTGGGACTCGCCGCGCACCTTCGACCCGCGCCGCTTCCTCGACGTCGACCGCGAGTCGGTCGAGCACTTCATCCCGCAGGGCGGGGGCGACGTCCGCACGGGACACCGCTGCCCCGGCGAGAAGATCGCGGTCGGCGTCCTCGCCATCACCGTCGCCGCGCTGAGTCGCCCTGGCCTGCAGGTGGATCCGCGCAACCTGTCCTTCGACGTCACGCGGCTTCCCACCAAGCCGCACCGTGCCCGCGTGCTGGCCGGGCACTGACGTCATGGCCGAGCTCGCGATCACGCTGCGCCTGCCCCTCCCGAGAGAGGTCGTATGGCGCCGTCTGTGGTCGGCCTCTCGGCATACCGCCTCGATCCCGCTCACCGTGGTCACGTCGTCCGCCCCCGAGGGCCGGCTGGACGTCGACGGCGCGCTCGTCCGCGCCCGGACCACGGTGGGGCCGTGGGGCTTCGACGACGACATGGAGACCGTCGCGGTGGCCACCCCCGAGGGCGACGGGCCGTGGCAGTGCCGGATCGTCAAGCGGGGCAAAGTGGTTCATGGCGCGATCGACGCGGTGGCCCGCACCGTGGAGCTGCCCGGCGGCCGGTCGGGGACCGAGCTGCGATGGCGGCAGCGCATCACGGTGACCGGGATGCCGCGGGTCGCGGATCCGCTGACCGCGGCCGTGGCGTGGGTGGCCTATCGGACCGCGATCAGTCGGATCGTCAGCGGGGAGCCGGACGCCCGGCACCGACGCTGACGCTGCCGCCCGCCGCTGACGTCACGAGGCGAGACCGCTCACGCGGTCCGGGGGCGGCGCAGGTAACGCCAGAGCAGGAGGGCGAACGCCGGCAGACCGCCGAGGAGCATCAGGATCGGACCGCCCCAGGCCATCCACTCCTGGTGCTCGGGCATCGGCAGCTGCTCGGACTCGAGCTCGTGCCGGAGCCAGAACGCGTAGACCCAGATCACCAGGCCGAGCAGCGCGAGCGCGATGAAGGCCCAGGGCAGCAGCCGGCCGACCAGGCTCGGGCCGCGGGGGGTCTGGTCGTCCGGCACGCCGTCGTCGACCAGGTCGTGCTCCCGCTCGGGACCGTCGACCGTCTCGACGCGGTCCGGCTCGGCGCTGGCTGCGGTGCTCGGCATGGGTCCTCCTGGACGGTCACGGCGATCTCTGACAGTAGTGAACCACCAGCCCCGTCGGTGCGCGCAGGCACCCCTCCGGTTTTCTCCTTCTTTCTGCGGGTGGCTCAGCGGACGACATAGCGCAGCAGCGGCGTCACCCGCTCGGGGTCCAGGACTCCCTCGTCCGACAGGCAGGCTCGTATGTCGGCCGCGACCGCCGCCTCGTCCACCCCCGCGCCGATCGCGACGAGCTGCGTGCGCCGCTCCGCACCCGACGGCCACGGCCCCCGCTCGAAGGCCACCCAGCCACCGACGGCCTGCACGACCCACCGCTGGCGGTGCCCGGGTGCGTCCACCCACACCACCCCCTTGACCCGATAGAGCCCGGCCGGGCGGCTCTCGAGCAGGTCCAGCAGACGACGCGGGTCGACGGGCGACGGGGAGTCCACGCTCACGGACTGCCAGTGGTGGTGGGCATGCTCGTGCCCGTGTGCCTTCCCGTGGTCGTGCTCGTGCCCGTGGTGGAGGTGCCCGTGCTCCTGCTGCTCCTCGCGCAGCAGGTCCACGAGGCTGAGCTGTCCGGTGGGCTCGGGGCGTTCGATGGAGTCGTAGAGCAGGTCCGGGTCGACCTGGCCGAAGCGCGCAGGAACCATGGGCTTCTCACCAACGAGCTCACGGATCACGTTCTCCAGCAGCGAGACTCGATCGGGAGCCACCCGGTCCACCTTGTTGAGCACCAGGAGCGACGCCACCTTGAGGTGGTCGGTCGCGACGGGGGGCTCGTCATACGAGCCGATCTCGTCCCACGCCGCGACGTCGACGATCTCGACGAGACCACCGAAGCGGACCCGTCTCACCTCGCTGCCGACGATCAGCCGCGCGAGCTCGCGCGGCTCGGCCAGTCCGCTCGCCTCGACGACGATGGCGTCCAGGTCGAGCTCGGGTCGCGCCAGCGACTCCAGCGCGCGGTCCAGCTCGGTGGGGTCGGACAGGCAGCACAGGCAGCCGCCGCTGATCGACATGGCCGCGTCGACGTGCCCCGATACGAGGAAGGCGTCGACGTTGATGTCGCCGAAGTCGTTGATCACCACGCCGATCCGCCCTGTGCCGGTCCGCAGGAGGTGGTTGAGCAGGGTCGTCTTGCCGCTGCCCAGCGAGCCCGACAGCGCGATCACGGGGATGCGCGCCTGGCGGGCACTCACGAGCCGCTCCGTCGAAACCGCCGCGGCGCAAGGGGTCTCGGAGCCGCATGGGTGAGCACGCCTGGCTCCTGGGGCAGCTCGTCGAAGGGCCGGCCCCAGGCGATCGCCGCCCACAGCGCCCGCAGCCGGCGCCCGGCGGCGTCGACGTCGCTCCAGCGGGCTCCGCGCAGGACGGCGGCGTGGCGCCAGACCCGCTCGTCGCCGAAGAGCAGGGGGAGCTCGATGGCGTGACAGGCGCCATAGGCGTTGCCGGGGACCGACCACGAGAGCCGATAGCTGCGGCAGGTGCCGCCGGCCTGCACCCAGCGGCGCGCGAGGGCGTCGATGCCGCGGCCGTAGACGACGTGCGTCGCCACCTCGTCCAGCGCCCGCCGCGCCCGCCCGCCGACCACCGGCAGGCTCGTCAGCTTGGCGACGGGCTCGAGGCGTGGGAGAAAGAGCAGCGCCTCCTCGGTCGTGCGCCCGATGAACAGGTCGACGTCGGGGGCGACGGCGTCCCAGGCGGCCTCCATGTCCTCCTCGGCGGGCAGGGGCGGATGGGAGTACTGCACCGAGAACGGCATGGCCGAGGGCAGCCGGAACGCCCGCGCCACGCGCTCGGCGTCCGCCTGGGCGGCGAGCACCTCCTCCAGCGAGCTGTCCCGGCTCACGTGGGCGGTCGCCTCGGCCATGGCCTGCGCCATGGCCGCTCGAGCCGTGCGTATGCCGAGCGGCGGGCTCTGCACGATCGCGCGGCCGAAGAGCCCCTCCCCCGCACCCGCGACGGCGAGGTGCAGCACCGCGTCCGCGCCCGCGGACTGCCCCACGGCGGTCACCCGCCCGGGATCTCCGCCGAACGCCGCGATGTTGCGCCGCACCCACCGCAGCGCGAGCAGCTGGTCCATCAGCCCGAGGTTCGCGGCGCGCTCCCCGCCGTCCCCGAGATAGCCGAGCAGCCCGAGGCGATAGGTGACGGACACGACCACGAGGTCGCCCTCGGTGACCAGGGAGGTCGGCTCGTAGCCGGGCCCGTCACCGGTCCCGCTCGTGTAGGACCCGCCGTGGATCCACACCAGGACCGGCAGCGGACCCTCGGCGCGCGGGACCGCCGGCGCCGTCACGGCGACGCGCAGGCAGTCCTCGTCCTGGCGCAGGCCGTGCGTCGCCGGACCGAAGGCCTCGTCGAGGAAGGGCACCGGCAGCTGCGGGGCGGACGGCCCGGGTTCGCGGCAGTCGACCGGCTCTGTCGCGTCGGGCTCAGGCACCGGCGACGCGAAGCGCTCGGCCCTGCCGTAGCGAATCCCCCTAAACTGCACGGCTTCTCCGGCGCGGCGGCCGATGAGGGTCCCGCAGGGTGCGGTCACGACGACGTCCTGGGTGGCGTGCTCCAACAGGTGCTCCCGTTCCTGGGTGGATGACGGTCTCGCTCGGCCCGCCCCACTGGGCTCACCGACCGCACGACCGTATCCCGCCGAGCGTCACGCCGTGCCCGGCTCCCGGTCGGCCTCCTCGACCTGCATCGTGCGGGCCATCGTCAAGAGCAGCGCCAGGCCGCTCGTCGGCCTGGTGCGTCGTGTCGCCCTGCCGATCTCCGCCGGTCTGCTCGCGTCCGGACCGAGGTATGTCGAAGCCCTGACCGCCTATCGCGACGGCGACCCGGACCCGATCCTGCAGGTGTTCGCCGACTCCGCGGTCCGCTCCGCCGCAGAGGGGCGCAGGCTCGGTCACGAGGTGCACGGCATCCACGCGGGATGGTCCGAGATCCTCGCTGCCCTCGACGAGTTCGCGGCGCGCGCGGGCCGACGGGTGCCCCTGCGGTGATGGTTCAGAGCGATCCGAGGCGGTCGATCACCGCATCGCCGGCCGTCCGCCGGATGACCTCCGGGTCGCCGACCACCACCAGCTCGTCGGTCGCCCGGGACAACCCGACGTAGAGCTTCTCCTTGGCGCGGTCGCGCGGCTCGTGCTCGTTGACGCACAGGACCACGACGCGGCGCTCGAGGCCCTTGCACCCGAGGACGTGCCCGTAGAACACGTCGTCGTCCTCCCAGAACGATCGCCAGTAGGCCTGGGGGTCGTGCTCGTCGAAGCGCTCGACCTGCACCGGGTGCCGCGCGCCGGTGGTGATGAGGGCGACGTCCCGCTGGCGCCAGCCCCGGTCGAGCAGCTCCTCCACCACGTCGTCGGCGCGTTCGACGGCCTCGTCGGCGGCGCAGGCCACGAGGCGAACGGCAGGCCCCTCTCCACCCATGGGCCGCATCCGCATCGGCGTGAGCGGGGCGAACACGTCGGCGATCTGTCGGGTGTTGCGCAGGTTGTGGTCGAGGACGAGAGGGACGAGGGGCACGGGTGGGCGGCCGAACCGGGCGAACACGCGCTGGTTCTCGTCGGTGTAGACGTACAGACCGCCCGTCTCCTCGTCGCGCAGCGCGTTCATCAGCGGCCGCCACCACCCGTCCGCGAAGTCCTGCGCCTCGTCCACGATGACGGCGTCGAACCTCTCCCCGTCGGGCAGTGCGGCGGCCAGGTCCGCCATACGGTCGGGCAGGCGACGCTCCCAGAAGTCGCCGTCCTGCCGGGTGCCGCCCTCGGCACCCCAGGACCGCCCCAGCTCCTCGAAGGTGCCGACGAACGCCGGAGTCCGCTTGCGGCTCAAGCCTTTCAGCTCGCGACGGAAGTACTCCGCCAGGCCGATCGAGTAGCACAGCAGAGCCACCCGCTGAGGCGCCCGGTCGTCGCGGCCGCGCGTCAGGTCCTTGGCCTGGGCGAGCGCCAGGACGGTCTTGCCGCTGCCCGCTCCCCCGCGCACCTCGACCCGGTTGAGCAGCCGCGTCACCCCCAACAACGTGGCCTGCTCGACCGTGAGCCGGTCTGCGCGAGAGGCACGTTCGTCGGCCTCGGCCGTCACGTCCTCCACGGGGAGCCTTCTGCCGCGCAGGATCTCGACGATCAGTCTCACGTCGTCGTCCGTGGGCGCTCGCTTGTCAGAGGCGCGGGCGGGTATGGCGCGCAACCGATCTGCCAGGTCGCCCTGGTCGCCCCGGCCCTGGATCATCCACCGCGGGCAGTCCGGGGTGTCGAAGTCGTCGTCGATCGCTGTGTAGGGCATGACCACGGCGTGGCTCCACCGGATCCGGGTGCGCGACGAGTCGCGCCACCGTGGGTCGCGCTCGACGTAGTCCCTGATGGCATAACGGGTCTGGCGGGCCTGGCGGACGGGGTCGATGCGTCGCCGGCCGTGGCCCGAGGTCGTCCACCATTGCCCCTGTGCGTCGCGCGAGCAGCCGCCTCCCTTGACCTCGACCACCACGATCCCCTCGCCCGGCAGCAGCAGGACGAGGTCAGCCTCGTGGTCCTTGGTCTCGTCGGTGAGTCGGAGCCCGGACAGCACCACGGCGTCGTCAGGCAGGGCAGCGACCAGCCGCTCCCACACCCCCCGCTCACTGTTGGTGTCGTGCTGCGGATCCTGCGGTATCGCCCGAGCCGTCATCGCTGCCCCCTCGCAACCTCGTTGCGTGCAGGCTAGGCAGGAGTCGTGGCGCGCCGTGGGCAAACGGCAGGATCAGCCGACCTCGCCAGCCCGACGTAGGGCGATCGAGGCCCACAGGCCGAGGGCGTAGACACCCCGCGGGTTCCCCGTCCACCCCGTGCCGGCGCGGTCGACCAGCCCGAGGTACTCGGCCATCGCGACGGCTCGGTCGACGACCCGCGCCCGTCCTGCACTCCCTGGTTCTCCGGCCCGCCAGAGCCCCGACCAGCCCCCGAGGAAGTCGGTCAGCTCCTCACGGGTCACGGGCCGCTGCAGCGCCCAGGCCACCTGGCAGGCATAGATCCACACCGCCTCCTGAGCGCCGATCAGGTCCACGTCGCGGTGGGCGGCGATGGTCTCGACGGTCGCGATGAGAGCCGAGGCACCGGGGTTCGCGTCGCCCCTGGGACCAGCGCCTGGCAGGAGCCGGCGTTCTTGCAGCGCGACGAGGTCCATCACGACCGCCGTCGCAAACAGGCGCTCCAGAGCAGCACAGTCCGCTGCGCTGCGCCAGGCATAGGTGCCGTCGGCGCTCTCACCTCCAGGTCGCGCGTCCAGCCCCAGCGCCTCCCACAGGTGGGCGGCGTCGGCACGCTTCAGATTTCCCGTCGCGGTGAGCTGCACCTCGCCCGCCTCCCGGACCCAGGCGACGAAGCGCGCGAGGTCCTGCAGGAAGGGGATCGTGTCCCAGGCGTCGTCGAACACGTCGGGGGTGACGTCGGGGGCGTCGGCGTCGATCTGCGCGTGCACCGCGACCATGCCCAGCAGGGCCAACGCGTCGCCGGCGGCGTGGTCCAGGTAGTCCGCCAGCGGTCGCGAGTCCGGGCCGACCACGGCCGGCACCTCCCCGGGGCGGACGATCTCGTGGGCGATGTCGGCGACCAGCTCCTCGAGACCGTCGTCCTCCGGGCCGAGGCCGTCACCCCCACCGACGGTGCCGAGATCGGGGATCGTCGGGAGCGACATACCTCCCCCTGGCAGCGGCATCAGGGCCCGCCGCTCGTCGTCCGGGAGGGCGTTCCACTGCTCCATGATCTCGGACAGACGCGTCTGGACCTCGTCCAGGTCAGCCGCCCCCAGCAGCGAGATGCCCCGGCTCTCACCGAAGTCCATCAAGACCTTGTTCTGGCCCCAGGTGGTCCGGTCGCCGCCGTGCTCCTGGACGTAGGACGCCCCCTGGCGCGCCTCCTTGGCCAGCAGCTTGGCCTCCCCCGAGCCGTGCGACAGCCGACCGGTGCTCCGCAAGAACCGCACGAAGGTCTCCACGGTCTGCGCGGCGGTCTCGACGTCCGGCGCGGCCACCGGCCCGTGCGACAACCATGCCTGCTCGTAGGTCTCTCTCACGGACCCGCCCGGCCACTGCGTCGCCGCCAGGTCCTGCCTCATCTGGCGCAGCCCGAGCAGGGTCTCGAGGTGGTTCTCGTCGTAGGCACGCTTCTGCTTGCCGGCCCACGTCCGCAGGGCTGCCATCAGGTCGTCGAGATCGGTCGGCTCCATGGACAAGACCCTAGAACAGGCCACCTTGTCCACAGGCTGTCGCGTTCCGGACGGCCGGCGTGCCCCACCTGTGGATGACGGGCCGGCCCGGGGATGGACGGGCGGCAGGCTGGCCGTATGCCGACCTCAACTCACCCCTACGTGCGATGGCTCGCGGACAAGACGACCGACGAGCTCAAGGACCTCATGACCGTGCGCCTGACGTCGTTGCGCCGCAACGGCTACGGACCGATCAGCCCGCGTGACCTCACCCAGCTCGCGACCATGCTGGGCGACCCGGACAACGTGCTCCCGGACGTTCGGCGCATGGCCACTCCCTATCTCCACCTCCTGCGGGTGATGGCCGACCGCGGGGGGTCGATCCCCGAGGCCGACGCGGTGGACGTCCTTCGGGGCGCCCCCGAGGACGTGGCGACGATGGTGGGCGCCGCGGTCGCGTGCGGCTACGTGGGCCGTGCCGATGGCTGGCTGCACCTGTGCCCGGGCCTGGACGAGAGCATCCGTCGGACTACGTCCGCGCCTCCGCCAGACGGCGTCTCGTTCGAGGGGCCGACGCCGCCGCTGTGGCCCGTCGATCAGGGAGCCATCGATGATGCGGCCGCCACGGCCTTGCGTCGGTTCGTCATACGACTGCTGGCTGTCTGGGAGCTCATCGCGCGCGAACCGGTGCCCACGACCACCTGGAGCGAGGTGGGCCGCAGGCAGATCAGCCGCCTCGCCCGCGTCACGGGCTCCACGACCGACGAGGTTCGTATGGCGTTGCGCGCCGGCCTCACGCTGGGCGTGATCACGTCCGACCCCCAGGGAGTGGCCCCCGGGCCGCGGTGGGACGCCACGCTGCTGATCGACCCCTCCGAGATCGTCCTGGACGTCATCTGCTCATGGGGTCTGTCGGGCGCGCACTGGACCCAGGAGCGCAGCCGCCGCTGGGAGCTCCTGCCATCCCTGACGAGCACCCTCCACGACTGCGGGCTCTGCTGCCAGGCCCGCGCCGAGCTGCTGTCCCTCCTGGCAGACATGCCCGAGGGGTACGCCACCTCACCGGTCTTCGCCCAGGCGTGCGCGCACTGGCGGTCGCCGTTGGCGCATCACTGGCACGGGGACGACGAGGTCGTCTGCGATCTCGCGGTCACCAGCACGGTGGACCCTGACGCGCGGCTGGAGCCCGCCTGGCAGGAGTCGCAGCTGCTCGGGCTGCACGCCCTCGGCGGCACGTCGAGCCTCGGCCGCGCCTACCTCGGCGAGCAGGCCGGCGAGGAAGCCATGGTGGCGGTGCTGGAGGACTGGCTGCACGGCCAGAGCTGGGGCCATCGGTGGCACGCCGACCCGGTGATGGCGGACCCGGACCGGTGTCCCCCTGTGCTGGCGCGGATCTTCGGCACCGAGACGCTGGACACCCTGCAGGGGCCAGGACAGGACTCCGAGCTGGACACGGCGGACGACGCGGTCGAGGCCGGGTGGGGAGACTGGGAGCGCCGGGAGCACGAGGCCGCGCTCGAGATGGGCGAGTTCCACCTCCATGCCGCCGCCGAGAAGATCACTGGTCGCGTGGTCGCTGACGACCTGGGCGCGTGGGGCGACACCCCCGACGTCGTGCGACGGGTCAACACCCGTCTCAGCGACGAGGAGGTGCAGCTGCTGTGCACGGCCCTGCGCGGTCCGGAGCGCCTCTACCACCTCGACATCCGCTACCGCACGGACCAGGACGGGATCACCGACCGTCGCGTCAGCTTCTGCATCGGCGGCTACTGCGACGGCCGGATGAAGGCCTACGACCACACCCGTGACATGGCCATGTACTACTTCTTCTCCCAGATCCATGCCGTCGCCCGGGTCCCGGCCGACGAGTACGCCGCGCTCGACGAGCGGTTCGACGTCGACCGGATGGACGTCAGCGACGACGATCCTGCCGAGGAGATCCATCTCGCGAGCAGCTGACCGGGGCGCAGGGCACCCCGGCCAGCTGTGGTCCGCCCGCGTCGATCAGGACTCGATGCGCTCCACCGTGCCGACGTGCAGCAGGTAGGACAGGGCTCCGAGGGCCGACAGCACCGCGACGTAGACGAGAGCGGGCGTGACGTCGGTCTCGGTGACCAGCGCCCCGATAATCAGCGGCGTCGCGATCGACTGGGCACGCCGCCTCCCGCACGCTCGGACATCCGGCGAACGGCTGAGGCGACTTTGGCGGATCCCCCCACCGCCCACCCGTCGACCGGGCAGAGTGATCCGTGACGGCCAGGGGGCCGTCCATCAGGGGGAAGCACATGCACCGCATCACCATCGTCGGGATCGCCGCGCTCGCGGTCGCCGGCTGCAGCTCGACGCCGACGCCCGCCGCGCAGGCACCAATGCCGGTCAAGACCGTGACGGTGACGGCCAGCCCCGTCAACTCCACAGGCCCAGCCAGTGCGGTTGTGCCGTCGCCCGCCGGCAACGCGGGATCCGCCACCCCAAAGGCCACGAAGGCTCTGGACCCGAGGACCGTCGTCAAGACGAAGCGCCCGACGGTCCAGGTGGTCTGCGGTCCCGAGAACGACCAGATCAGGACGCCGGAGGTTCGCGGGATCACCTACGACCAGCAGATGGAGTGGTCCGGATCCGAGGCCATGGTCACCGCACGCGCGAAGTCCGGGTACCGCATCGCCGACGGCTACAAGACCCGGTGGACATTCACCGACAAGGCCACCCGATGCGGGACGCCGACACCGACCAAGCCGACGCAGGAGTGCCGTGTCTACGACTCCACCGGTGTATGCCGCACCCCGGAGGAGCAGGCCGAGCACGAGGCCTGGATCAACGACCAGGTCGAGGAGGCCGATCGCATCGCCAAGGAGCACGCATGCCCAGACGGGCTCTACTGGTACGAGGACGACCAGGCATGTCGATGAGATCCCGACGCTGGGCGACTTGCGCCGCGGCGGTGGCGTTCACGATGTCCGCGTGCAGCGCCGTGACGAACACGCCGTCGCCAGCCGCTCCGACCCCCTCAACCGTCACCGTGACCGTCACTCCCAGCATCACCGCCTCGGCAACGGCAATGCCTTCCGCAACCTCCCCCTTGGCGACACCGACCCCAGCCAGCCGGGTGATCACCCGTGTGGCTCCCACGCCGACGCGGGCGCCGAAGGCCCGACCCCAGTCGAGGCGATCGAGGTCGCAATGCCCCGCCACGTGGCCGGGCGAGGTTTGCCGCCAGTGGGCACTGGGCAACCTTTCCCGCGCCAGGGCCGAGTCGAAGGCCAAGGCCAACCTTGAGAAGCTCAAGTCTGAGGGCGTCAGTCCGGGCTTCCTCGACGCCTACGAGAACGGCGAGAACTTCGTCACCTGCCCTGATGGTACGCAGACCCAGGACGAGTGCCCTTGACCAGTGACCACCGCGAGCTTCCCCTCGGGCGATGGCCGCGCCGGTTCCGTGAATCCGTAGCTCGGTGCGCGGCGTGTTGCTGACTCGGGCTCGCTAGGCGAGCGGTGTCCGACGTGGCCTTTATGGTGGAGTGACCAGCGACCAGGAAGGCTGTGGTCCCGATGACGCGCGAGTTCGACATCCGGCTTGTCGGTCATGACGCCGCCGACGGCACCCTGCTCGCAGGCGACGCCGTGGCGATCATCGACGCCTTCAAAGACGTCACGTACCGGCTGACCCGGGCCGTCGCCGAGCGACCTGGTCTGGGCAGGGCAGCGGCCGAGCTGGAGAGGCTGGCTTCGGTGCGGGTGGCCTTGCGCCCAGGGAGCACACGGGTCGTGTTCACCGTGGGCGACGACGCTGCGCTCGACATCGACCCCTTGGCCGCCAAGGTCGACGAGACCTTCTGGGACATCGTCGACGGCATGGCGCACGATCGTCGTCCGCCGGCGATCTCGGACTCGGTGGCGGCGGCGGTGGACGATCTGATCGTCGCGCTCGGCAAGGCTGCTCGCACGGTGGAGGTGTCCGTGCCCGGAGTCGGCTCCCAGACGCTCGAAGCGGGTGCTGTCAGCCGGGTGCCCTGGCAGCGCCGGACGTCGTTGCCGGGTGAGGCCACCATGCACGGGGTGCTGGAGATGGTGGATGCTCGCACCGGTCACTTCCGGGTCCGTGATGACGCTCACAACGCCATCGAGCTCCTTGACGTGCCGGAGCCGGAGGCTGCCGCCACCCTGGTGACCCAGAGGGTCACCGTCGTGGGTCCGTTCATCGGGGGCGAGGGGACTCGCCGACCCCGCATGGAAGGCCCCCGCGTCAGCAGGGCTCGCGACATCGGCGAGCTCCTGGGGATGACGGCTCCACCCGTCTCCCTGCGTGTCGCCATCGCCGCTAGCGAGGCGGTGCCGTTGGACCTGACCGACGACGAGCTGGATGACTTCTTGGCGGCGATACGTGCTTGAGGGAGTCGTGCTCCTTGACACCGATGCGTTCAGCAAGGTGGTGATGACGGCGCGCGACCGCGAACCGCAGGTCGCAGACTGGCGGCGTCGTCTCACCGGGCGCACGATCGTGATAGCAGCCCAGACCGAGGGTGAGCTGCGGTTCGGTGCAGTGTCCGCCAGGTAGGGACCGGCCCGCCTCGCCGGGCTGGAGGCTCCGCTCGCCCGTCATGCGACGGCACCGGTCACGACCGAGGTCGTCAAGGCGTTCGCCGAGGTTCGGGCCGCCTGCCGGGCTGCCGGTCACCCCCTCGCAGACAAGCTGCACATGGGCGATGCCTGGGTCGCGGCCACCGCCATCGCGCACGACCTCCCGCTGCTCGCGGGGGATCGCATCTATCGCGACGTGCCCGGTCTGCGACTGCTTGAGGTCACCAGTCGCTGACACCCCGGCCTCGTCGACCATGAAGTCACAGACCCCAACGACGCAGGCCACGTATCGGGCGCGTCGTCATCGGTGGCGGCGGAGGGCACGGGGCGGCACGCCATACATCGCCGTGAACGCCCGGCTGAAGTGAGCCGCGTCGACCAGGCCGCGCGACTCACGTGGACCAGGGGCGCACCTCGCGATAGCGCGCGAGCACCTGCGGCCGCGGATCGGCCGGGACGCACTCGGTGCGCAGGGAGGAGGACCAGTCCGGCGGCTCCGGCGTACCCGTCAGCACCCAGGCGGCCTGCCGGGCGGCGCCACGCGCGACGTACTCCCCCAAGTCGGGGATGGTCACGGAGACCCCGAGGACCTGCGGGGCGAGCACCTGCACCGCGCGGGAGCGGCTCCCACCCCCGACGAGGGTGACGTCGTCGACCACGACGCCCTGGGCGCGGATCGCGTCGAGCCCCTCGGCGAGCAGGCACAGCACGCCCTCGACGGCAGCGCGGGCCACGTGCTGGGGCGTCATCGTCGCGAGGGTGAGGCCGTGCAGGCTCCCGGTCGCACCAGGGAGGTTGGGGGTTCGCTCGCCCTCGAGGTACGGCACGAGCACCAGGCCGTCGGCGCCGCTGTCGCCCTCAAGCGCCAGCTCGCTGAGCTGGTCGTGCGTGACGCCGAGCAGCCGGGCCGTGGCGTCGAGGACCCGGCTCGCGTTGAGCGTGCAGGCCAGCGGCAGCCAGGCCCCTGCCGCGTCGGCGAAGCCCGCGACCAGACCCGTCGCGTCGTGGGTGGGGGTGGCCGACACCGCCGCGACCACCCCCGAGGTGCCGACGGAGACGCTGGTGTGGCCGGCCGACAGCCCCAGCCCGAGCGCGGCGGCGGCATTGTCGCCGCAGCCAGGACCCACGACCAGGTCTCGCGGCGAGCGCCCTCGCACGCGTCCCACCTGCTCGCTTGGCCCGGCCACCCGCGGCAGCTGGATGTCGGTCAGTCGGTCCCGGGTGGCGAGCGCCAGCAGCTCGCGCCGGTAGTCGCCGGTCCCCACGTCGAGGTAGCCCGTCCCGGACGCGTCGGACCGGTCTGTCACCAGGTCGTCGAGGGAGCCGGCGCCCCGAAGGCGCCACGTCAGCCAGTCGTGCGGCAGCGCGACGACCGCGACGCGTCTCGCGTGCTCGGGCTCGTGATCGACGAGCCAGCGCAGCTTGGCCACCGTGAACGACGCCAGCGGGACGCTGCCGGTCGCCTCCGCCCAGGCCCTCCTGCCGGCGCCGGGGTCACCGCCACCGAGGTCGGCGACGAGCTGGTCGGCGGCGTCGGCCGACCGGGTGTCGTGCCACAGCAGAGCAGGCCGTATGACGTCACCACCCTCGTCGAGCGCCACCATCCCGTGCTGCTGGCCCGCCACCGACACGGCCGCCACGTCGTCGAGCCCGCCCGCCCGGTCGACCGCAGCCTCGTAGGCCGTCCACCAGTGCCGCGGGTCCACCTCGGTCGCGTCCGGGTGCGGCGCCGAGCCACGACGCACCTCCTCACCGGTGTCAGCGTCGCAGACGACCACCTTGCAGGACTGGGTGGACGTGTCGACGCCGGCGACGAGAGGCATGCCGGACACTCTCCCATCCCGACGCCCGCCCTCGACCCCTCCGATCGCTTCGCCTCTCGCCAAGGACTGCGCGGATCAGCCTCGCCGTGCTGCCTCGCGCTCCTCCACCAGCTCCGCCCGCTCCTCGGCCACGAGCCACGACGGGTCGACGTTCTCCAAGGACCCATAGCTCCACTCGGATCGATAGATGCCCAGGACGCCCAGCAGGGTCGTCGCGCGTTGGCTGACGCTCCCGGACGCGATGCCGCACGCCTCCATCAGGTCGCCCATCGTGACGGGGCCGTACGGGCTGGTCAGTTCGTTGACGTTCGCGACGATCCAGGCGATGGCGCCGGCGGCCGTGTCGACCCGGCCCCGCATCAGCACCCGGTGGTCGGTCCGCGCGATCGCCGTCAGGACACGACGGCAGGCCGTGCGCGCCTCCACCCCGTCGAAGAGGTCCTCCATGACGGTGTCCAGCACGGCGGCGATCGCGGTGACGCGGTCACGCGCGGCCTCCGGGACGCCGGTGAGGTCCAGCGGCTCGTCGGGCAGCGGCTCGGTGTCCAGGGCGTCGAGCACGTCGCGGCCCCCGACGACGGAGGCCAGCGAGTCGAGGAGGTAGCCCTCCATGCCGGACTCGGTGATCGCGGTGGCCTCGCGCATCTGACGGCGGCGCTCGCGAGCCTCGGGCGTCGTCATACGGCTGCCGTAGAAACGCTCCGCTGCGTCGATCGCCGCGATGACGCGCCCCTCCTGACCGCCGGGCCACGAACGCACCCGTGCCGCATGCCTGGTCATGATCCTGAGGGCCTCCGGCACCAGCGGCCAGACCTCGTCGGTCAGCGGCAGGTATGGCGCGACCGACTCCAGGATCCCCACGACGGCCGCCTCGGACAGGTCGAGCGGGTCGCCTCCGTGCGCCAAGGGCCCCGTCACCATCACCCAGATCGCGTCGTACAGCTCCGGGTCGTCGGGCAGGTCCATCCCCCCGACGATCGCCAGGGCCATGGCCCGCTCGGGCAGGTCGACCTCGTAGAAGATCCCGTCGACGGGGTCGTCCGGACCGAGGTCGAGCGGGGCACCGTCCAGGGGCAGGGACTGACCGGCCCTGGGGTCGCCGCCCTCGGGACAGGTGGCCAGCGACACCTCGAGCAGCGGCTGGCACATGGGCCAGGTGTCGGACACCGGCCCCTCCAGCATCTCGTTGTGGCGCGCGATCGCCAGCTCGAGCCGGGCGCGGACATCGGCATGGCTCAGCTCCGTCCACACGGCATCCTCGGTGCCAGGAGAGCGCTCCTGCATCCAGGCCCAGATCTGGTCGATGGTCTGGGGTGCGTAGAACGCGTCCTTGACGATCGTGCCGAGCGAGTAGTCGACGTAGACGAACCAGGTCACCACGCCGCCGTCGGGGAGCGACAGCTGCAGGTAGAGGTTCTCGCCACGATCACCCGGCGAGGTCATGTGCGCACCCCGGACGGGCACCTGCTGGGCGAGCGCCTGCAGAGCTGCGGGCAGGGGCTGGGTGCGGCGCATGAGCGCGCGACGGATCGTGACCGACAGCTCGTGGTCCACCATTGGCGCCAGCGCGGCCAGCAGCGCGGTGGTCTCGCGCACGTCGACACCGATGAAGCTGTCGACCAGGTCCCCGGCGGACCATCCCACGTCGGCCGGGTGGCGCATCGTCCAGGCGATGCCGGAGGCCATCATGGCCACGGCCCAGGGGTCGTCGGAGCGCAGGGCGCGACGGACCTCCGGCAGGAGCGGGAGGTCGTCGACCGGCGGCTGCGCCTTGGCGCGGGGCTGGGGTCGCTGCTGCGGGGTCCTGGGAGGTCGACGTCGAGCCATGCCCCCTACCCTGCCGTATCCCACGCCGTGACGTGAGCGTCAGCCGTGGCCAGGCGACGCGGCGTCTGGGCTGCTGGCGCCTGGCGGCCCGTCCAGGGAGATGGCGGCGTCCCAGTCGGAGGGCACCGGGCCACCGTCGATGACGTCAGCCACCAGCGCGGCGAAGCGCTCGCACTGGGCGATGTCATGGGCCCGGCAGCGCAGGGAGTGCTCGGTCATGGCCCGCGACCGCTCGAGCTCGCGGCGCTGCTCGTCGAGGTGCTGCAGGTGGGCCTCCAGCACCTGGTGGCGTCCCGGCGCACCCTCGTCCAGGAGCGCGCGGATCTGTGGGAGGGACATGCCGATCAGCTTGTTGCGGGCGATGACGGCGACGCGCACGAGGTCGGCGCGCACGTAGCGTCGGTAGCCGCTGGCGTCGCGCGCAGGACTGAGCAGCCCCACGTCCTCCCAGTGGCGCAGGACGTGGGTGGGCACGTCGAACCGCCGAGCCACCTCGCGGATCGGCAGTCCCGCGTCGTCGTTTGCCTTCATGTCAACCTGAAGGTACACGCTGGCGAGCATGACGACGACGGACATCGTGATCATCGGCGGCGGACCGGCCGGGCTGCAGGCCGCCCTGTCGATCGGCCGGGTGCACCGCCAGGCGGTGCTGCTGGACGACGGCACCTATCGCAACGCGCGAGTCACCCACATGCACAACGTGATCGGCCAGGACGGCACTCCCCCGGCCACCTTGCGCGCCGCTGCAGGGGGCGGAGCTCGAGGCCTATCCCACGGTGGAGGTGCGTGAGGTCCGGGCCACCACCGTGACCCCGAGACCGGACGGCACGTTTGCCGTGACCCTCGCCACGGGTGAGGACCTCGTCGCCAGGGTCGTCATCCTGGCCACCGGGGTCCGGGACGAGCTGCCGCAGGTCGACGGCCTGCAGGACCTGTGGGGCGGACGCGTCGCGCAGTGCCCGTTCTGCCACGCGCACGAGTTCGCCGGGGGACGCTTCGGCATCCTCGGGACCGGCCCGGCGGCCCACCTCACCGCGCTGCTCGAACCCATCGCGGGGTCCGTCGTCGTGCTCCCCCTCGAGGGCGACCCCGCAGGTGCGCCCGTCCGCGCGGTGCGAGACACGGGCGACGGCGTCGACGTGACGCTCGCCGACGGCTCCACCGAGCACGTGGACGTCCTGTTCCTGCGTCCGGAGCTGCACCAGGGGGCGCCCTTCGCCGCGCAGCTCGGCCTGGCTCGCAACGACTCCGGCGCGATCCGCGTCGACGAGCTCCAGCGCACGAGCCTGCCCGGCGTCATGGCGGCGGGCGACCTCGCGCACGTGCCCGCGCTGCCGATGCCCATGCAGTCGGTCGTCATGGCCATGGCGGCCGGCCAGGTCGCGGCGTCAGCAGCGGTGATGTCGCTCATCGGCCCGCGCCCCTGAGGACTCCCCTCGCCGACTGGTCACCTCCCGACATCCTGGCCGCACCCTCCCCGTCCGCAGCTTGCCGGTCAGAGGTGGACCTGACCGGCCTTCCAGAAGCCGCTCGCCACGACGTGGCGCCGGGGCACGTCGCGCTCCTTGACGAGGTGGCGGCGACGGTGGCCACCTCGGCGCACGCCCAGGCATGGTCCACGCCGGCGGTCAGGGGCACCGTCTGCAGGTCGTCGGCGGTCAGGGGCACCGTCTCCGGGTCAGGGGGCCGGCGTTTCCCGCAGCTGAACTCGGCACGGGGACCGCCCGGCCACACGCCCCTTCCTGAGGTCACCCCGCGCCGAGGGCCTCCCGCTCCAGCCGGGAGAGGTCGAGGATGGCGGTCCAGCGGCGCCCGGAGTCGATGACTCCGTCACGTCGCCACTGGCTCATGACCCGCGACACCGACTCCGGGGTGGAGCGCGCCAGGCCCGCCAGGTCGCTGCGGGAGAGGGGGACCTCGAGCAGGATCCCGCGCCCGCCACGGTCGTTGCCGAGCTTGTCAGCCAGGCGGAGCAGCGCGGTTGCCACTCGCTGGGCGACCGTGTCCGTGACCTGACCGCCGACATCATCCTGCGCCCGCGCCAGCCGCTCGGCCACGTCATCCAGCACCCGTAGCGCAACGCCTGGATGCTCAGCCAGCAGCTCACGAAAGGTCGGTTGGTCGATCTGCAACGTACACGTGGGGACCAGCGCGCTGGCGGTATGCCGATGGGCTGACTGCCCCAGTGTGCCCATGCCCCCGAAGAGCTCACCGGCCACGAGGATGTCGGCCAGGGTCTCGGTGCCTGTTGCGCTGACCTGACTGAGCTTGACGCGACCCTCAGCGACGACATGCAGGTGGCCGGCGGCACTGCCAGCGTGGAAGATGTGCGTCCCCGCGGCCCACGACATGGTGGCCATCCGCCGATCGATGCGATCGAGCTCGGCCGGGGACAGCCCCTGGAAGTAGGGCACGCGGGCCAGGACTGCCATCCGGACGGCTCGCGGACAGCGGTGGGGCATGGTCACTTCGCGCAGCGGGATGTGCCGACGCCCACCGGGCGGTCCCTCACGGGGGCCGACAGAGGTCACGGGCCTCACTCTAGGCCCGTTTGAAGCATGAATCACCAGGCCACGGCAATGTGCTGCTCATTGATGTGCGTCATGGTCCCTCCCTCGCAGCGCTCCTAGCTTGGAATCACCGCGACGTCCACAAACCGGTGGGTCCGCGAGACAGGGAATGAGGACCACCATCATGAACACCGCCACCAGCACCCACACCCATACCGTCCTTCGCGCCGAAGGCTTCTCCTGCCCCTCGTGCGTCGGCAAGATCGAGAAGCAGGTCGGACGCCTCCGGGGCGTCACCCGCGTCAGCGTCAAGTTCGCCTCGTCGCGCATCGAGGTCGATCACGACCCGGCCATCACCGGCGTCGCCGAGCTCGTGGCGGCAGTCGCCAAGGCCGGCTACCGGTCCGCTCCGTCCGCGTTCTGACTCGCGCTGACTACGAGACGAAGACATCGCCATGACGCATCTCACCCATGTCCGGCACCTGATTCGGAACCTCTGGACGGTCCCGTTGGTCGCCGGCCTGTCGATCATCATCTCTTTCACGGCCTCCGGCCTGGCGGGCTCGCAGCTGTGGGGTGACGTGTTCATGGTCACCGCTGCGGTCGTCGCTGGAGCCCCCATCCTGCGGTCCGCGGTCCACGGTCTGATTGCGCGGGTCATCGGCATCGACCTGCTCGTCTCGATCGCCGCAATCGGGGCACTGTTCATCGGTGAGCTCTGGGAAGCGGCGGCTGTGACCTTTCTGTTCGCGATCGGTCACGCCCTGGAGAACGCCACGCTCAACAAGACCCGCTCCGCCCTGGCCGAGCTGATCGCGGTCGCGCCTGAGATCGCCATCGTGCTGCGGCATGGCGAGCAGGTCTCGGTCCCCCCGGCTGAGGTGGTCGTGGGCGAGACGGTGCTCGTGAAGAACGGCTCCAAGATCCCCGTCGACGGTGTCGTCATCGCAGGCTCCGGCGCCGTGGACGAGGCCTCCATCACGGGCGAGTCCATCCCGGCGGAGAAGGCCCTCGGTGACCCGGTCTACGCCGGCACCATCTCCCACGGTGGATTCCTGCAGGTCGAAGCGACCGGTGTGGGCGCCGACACCACGCTGGCCCGGATCATCCACCGCGTCGAGGAGGCGCAGGACGCCAAGGCCAAGACCCAGGCCGTCATGGATCGGTTCTCGACCTGGTACACACCCGCCATCATCGTGCTGGCGCTCGTCGCCTTCCTGGCCACCGGCAACGTCACGCTGGCACTCACCCTCCTGGTGATCGGCTGCCCCGGCGCCCTGGTCATCTCCGTTCCGGTGGCGATCGTGGCGGGCATCGGACGCGGCGCCAGGGACGGGATCCTGATCAAGGGAGGCGAGTTCCTCGAGACCTCCGCCACGATCACGGCCGTTGCCCTGGACAAGACAGGCACACTCACGGAGGGACGTCCGTACCTCACGGATGTCGTCGTGATCGACCCCTCGCTCGACGAGAGCGAGGTGCTGCACTGGGCTGCGCAGGCAGAGACCGGCTCCGAGCATCCGCTCTCTCGCCCCATCGTGGAAGCGGCCTTGGGAGACGGCAGGGCTGCGCTCGGCCTGCCCGAGCACACCGAACCCGTGCCCGGCAAGGGCGTCGTGGCGCTGGTGCGAGGGCACCGAGTGGCGGTGGGAAACCTCTCGCTGCTGCGCGTCGAAGGCGTGACGAAGGGCACCGAGCTGGCTGCGGCCGCCGCAGACGACCTGGCAACACGTGGCCGCACGCCCATGATCGTGGCCCTGGACGGACAGGTGATCGGCATCGTCGCGGTCGCGGACAGGATCCGCCAGGACGCCCGCGAGATGGTGGGGCGGCTGCACAAGGCCGGCGTCAGCAAGGTCGTCATGCTCACCGGAGACACCCACCTGGTCGCGGAAGCAGTGGCCTCGGAGGTCGGGGTCGACGAGGTGCGTGCCGGGCTCCTGCCGGAGGACAAGCTCGAGGCAGTGCGTGAGCTGCAGTCACAGGGTCACGTGGTCGCCATGGTGGGAGACGGGGTCAACGACGCCCCGGCGCTGGCCGTCTCGGACATCGGGATCGCCATGGGTGCCGCCGGCACAGGTGTCGCCATCGAGACTGCTGACATCGCCCTCATGAAGGACGACCTGCTCAAGCTGCCGCAAGCGATCTCTCTGGCGCGGCGCACGGTGTCGGTGATGCGCATCAACATCGCCGTAGCCCTGATCACGGTCGCGTCCCTGCTGGCCGGTGTCATCCTGGGCGGGGTCACGATGACCCTGGGCATGCTCGTCCACGAGGCATCGGTGCTCATCGTGATCCTCAACGCCATGCGGTTGCTGCGCCCCTCCCGTCTGTCGCCGAGTACGCAACCCGTGGCTTCCCCCACCTCCCGCGCCCGCGAGCCCGAGGCGCGACCCGTCAACGTGGCGTGAAGCCCAGGGTGCGGGCTGAGCAAGCCAGGGTCGACCGATCCGCCGAGGAGGACGTCCCCGAGACGACCCTGCACGCCCTCATGGTCTGCCAGCCGGACGCGGCTGAGCCCCGCAGGGACGAATCCCTGCGGGGCTCAGCGCGGTTCGTCGCTCGAGCGACGGGGTGATCAGCTGCAGCCGGAGGTGCTGCCGCAGCCCTCGCACACGTAGCAGGAGCCGGCGGGACGCATCTTGGTGCCGCAGGTCATGCAGATCGGGGCGTCGGAGGCCATGCCCTGGAGCTTCTCCATCAGCTCGGCGGACGAGTGGATCTCGCGGGACACCTCGCGGGCGTCGGCCGCACCGGCGCCGGACTTCACCTCGGCCGGGCGGGGCGACGAGGAGCCGAAGCGCTCGCCGGCCTCGCGGGCCTTCTCCTGCGGGGTCTTGGAGGTGGCGACGTCCTGCTGGATCTCCTCGTCGTACTCCTCCTCGTCCTCGTCGGTGACGGGCTCGTAGGACCCGGTCTCGAGCTGGCGAGCACGCTCCTCCGCGGAGTAGATGCCCATCATCGAGCGAGCGTCGAAGTCCAGGTAGTCCAGGGCCAGGCGACGGAAGACGTAGTCCATGATCGACTGCGACATCCGCACGTCCGGGTCGTCCGTGAGGCCGGCCGGCTCGAAGCGCTGGTTGGTGAACTTGTCGACGTAGGTCTCGAGCGGGACGCCGTACTGCAGGCCCACCGAGATGGCGATGGAGAACGCGTCCATGACGCCGGCCAGGGTCGAACCCTGCTTGCCGAACTTCAGGAACAGCTCACCGAGACCACCGTCGGGGTAGGCGCCGGCCGTCAGGTAGCCCTCGGCGCCGCCGACCGTGAAGGACGTGGTCTGCGAGGCGCGACGCTTGGGCAGGCGACGGCGGGTGGGGCGGTAGATGACCTTCTCGACGACCTTGGCGTCGCCGGACTCGACCAGCTCGGCGACCTTCTCCTCGACGCGCTCCTCGACCTTCTTCTTGGTCTCCTGCACGGACAGCGGCTGGCCGACCTTGCAGTTGTCGCGGTAGACGGCGAGGGCCTTGAGGCCGAGCTTCCAGCCCTGGAGGTAGACGTCCTCGATCTCCTCGACCGTGGCCGACTCGGGGAGGTTGACCGTCTTGGAGATGGCGCCGGACAGGAACGGCTGGCAGGCCGCCATCATGCGCACGTGGCCCATCGGGGAGATGGCGCGGGCGCCCATGGCGCAGTCGAAGATCTCGTAGTGCTCGGTCTTGAGCCCGGGGGCGTCGACGACGTGGCCGTGCTCGGCGATGTACTCGACGATGGCCTCGATCGACTCGTCCTGGTAGCCGAGCTTCTTGAGGGCACGCGGGATCGTCAGGTTGACGATCTGCATGGAGCCGCCACCGACGAGCTTCTTGAACTTGACCAGCGAGAAGTCGGGCTCGATGCCGGTGGTGTCGCAGTCCATCATGAAGCCGATGGTGCCGGTGGGGGCGAGGACCGAGGCCTGCGCGTTGCGGAAGCCGTTCTTGTCACCGAGGTCCAGGACCTGGTCCCACGCCTGGGTGGCGAGGGCGTGGATGGAGGAGCCCATCTCGTCGAGGGTCTTGACCTGGGCGTTGGCGTCGCGGTGCTGGGCCATGACGCGCTTGTGCGCCTCGGCGTTGCGGGCGTAGCCGGCATACGGCCCCACGACCCCGGCGAGCTCGGCGGAGCGCTTGTAGGACGCACCGGTGAGCAGCGAGGTGATCGTGGCGGCGAGCGCGCGGCCACCCTCGGAGTCGTAGCCGTGACCGGTCGCCATCAGCAGGGCGCCGAGGTTGGCGTAGCCGATGCCGAGCTGACGGTAGTCACGGGTGGTCTCGCCGATGGACTCGGTCGGGAAGTCCGCGAAGCAGATGGAGATGTCCATCGCCGTGATGACGAGCTCCGCGACCTTCTGGAAGGTGGCGGCGTCGAAGGTGTCGTCGTCGCGCAGGAACTTCAGCAGGTTGAGCGAGGCCAGGTTGCACGAGGAGTTGTCCAGCGACATGTACTCCGAGCAGGGGTTGGACGCGGTGATGCGACCGGTCTCGGGGTTGGTGTGCCAGGCGTTGATCGTGTCGTCGTACTGGATGCCCGGGTCGGCGCACTCCCAGGCGGCCTTGGCGACCTTCTGCATCAGGGTGCGGGCATCGACGCGCTCGATGATCTCGCCGGTCATGCGGGCGCGCAGACCGAAGTCGGTGCCCTCCTCGACGGCCTTCATGAACTCGTCGGAGACGCGGACCGAGTTGTTGGCGTTCTGGTACTGCACGGAGACGATGTCGCGGCCGCCGAGGTCCATGTCGAAGCCGGCGTCGCGCAGCGCACGGATCTTGTCCTCCTCGCGCGCCTTGGTCTCGACGAACTCCTCGATGTCGGGGTGGTCGATGTCCAGGACGACCATCTTGGCCGCGCGGCGGGTCGCGCCGCCGGACTTGATGGTGCCGGCGGACGCGTCGGCGCCGCGCATGAAGGAGACGGGGCCGGAGGCGGTGCCGCCGGAGGACAGCAGCTCCTTGGAGGAGCGGATGCGGGAGAGGTTGAGGCCGGCGCCGGAGCCGCCCTTGAAGATGAACCCCTCCTCCTTGTACCAGTTCAGGATGGAGTCCATCGAGTCGTCGACGGACAGGATGAAGCAGGCGCTGACCTGCTGCGGGCTGGCCGTGCCGACGTTGAACCACACCGGGGAGTTGAAGCTGAACACCTGGTGGACCAGGGCGTAGGTCAGCTCGTGCTCGAAGATCTCGGCGTCCTCGGGCGTGGCGAAGTAGCCGTTGTCCTTGCCGGCCTTGGCGTAGGTCAGGACGACGCGGTCGATGAGCTGCTTGAGGCCCTGCTCGCGCTTGTCCGTGCCCACGGCACCGCGGAAGTACTTGGTCGTGACGATGGTGGAGGCGTTGACCGACCAGAAGTCGGGGAACTCCACGCCACGCTGCTCGAAGATCGTCTCGCCGGTCTTCCAGTTCGTCTGGACGACGTCGCGCTTCTCCCAGTTCACGTCGTCGTAGGGGTGCACGCCGGGCGTGGTGAAGATGCGCTCGATGGTGAGGCCCTTCTTGGCCGACTTGCGTGCTGCGGAGCGAGCGCCGACGGTCTCGGTCATGGTGCTGTGCCTTCCGTTCCCTGTGGATTGCTGGCGGTATGTCGTGCCTGTGGGTCCCCGTCAGGTGGCGCGGCGGGGCGGTGGAGATGTCGTGGTGCGGGGTCCGGTCGTCATACGAGCAGTCTGTGGGCGACCACTGACAGACCCCCGGTGACCTGCTAGGTCGTGCGAGAGGGGCCCGGAGGACCCACCGCGGCGGGTTCCTCGCCCGTGGGCGGGTGCTCCGCCCGGAGGAGGGTGATGGCCGCCTCGAAGTCCTCGAGTGAGTCGAACGCCTGGTAGACGCTCGCGAACCGGAGGTAGGCGACCTCGTCGAGCTCGCGGAGCGGGCCGAGGATGGCCAGGCCGACCTCGTGGGCGTCGATCTCGGCGTGGCCCTGCGAGCGGATCGTCTCCTCCACCCGCTGGGCCAGCCTGGCGAGGTCGTCCTCGCTGACCGGGCGGCCCTGGCAGGCCTTGCTCACGCCGTCCTGGATCTTGGAGCGGCTGAACGGCTCGCTGGCGCCGGACCGCTTGATGACGGTCAGGCTCGCGGACTCCACCGTGGTGAAGCGGCGCTGGCAGGCCGGGCACTGACGACGACGACGGATGGCGGAGCCGTCGTCGGTCGTGCGGCTGTCGATGACGCGGCTGTCGGTGTTGCGGCAGAACGGGCAGTGCACGGCTAGGCTCCTCCCCTGATCGGCGGCCGCCTGTGGACGCGGTTGTGGATGGCTTGTTGACAACCTGTGGGTAACCGGCTTCACCCTGGGGACTACATGTGGATGACTTACACCGGTGTAACCACTAGATGTAGTGATCTTATGCCGTGACGGCCCCGTGATCAAACAAGTCACCCACCTGACGTGTTGTCCCAGGTCACACGGCGTGTTGCACTCATCGTGTCGTGCCCAACACTCTGCGTGATGGTGACGAAGGGCCAGATGACCGACGGCCCGACCCCACCATCTGGTGGTGGTCGCACGGTCTAGGCTCGACCAATGGATCGCCGCGCCCTCACCCCGCTCGTCGTCGGCCTGCTCTGCTTCGCGGTCGCCCTCATGATCCGCAGCGGAGGTCTGGTGCGCGGCCTGCTGATGTTCGTGGCGGCCGGGTTCATGGTCTACGCGGTGTCCGTGATGACCCGCGACCGCCGCTGATCCTGAGTTATCCACAGACCCCTGTATGACGGAAGCAGGAGGCGTCGCCGCACGTCTAGGCTCGACGCCATGCGTGGACACGGACGTCTCCTCACCGCCGCCGGGCTGATCACCGCGGGCGCCCTGGCCGGCTGCTCGGGCGCCGCGGGCACGAGCCAGGGCACGGCCACGGCCACCCACGAGCTGCCACCGGCCACGCCGGGCACGAGCGCCGCCACCCCCACGTCGAGCTCGGCAGCGACGACGTCCAGCACCTCCCCCACGACGGCCGCGCCGGCCGCCACCAGCGCCGCCGCCCCTGCCATCCCCGCAGCAGCCCGCGCACACACTCCAGAGGGCGCCGAGGCGTTCACGCGCTACTTCATCGATCAGGTCAACGTCGCCTGGACGACCCCCAAGACCGGCCTGATCTCAGCCCTCAGCCTCCCCACCTGCAAGTCCTGCACTGGCCTTGAGGAGGGAGCAAGTGAACTGGCGGGTCAAAGGTCGCGCTACACAACGCCCGTCATTGCCTTGCGGGATGTACTGGCCACGTCGGACCCGAAGGGTCAAACGGTGGTGAAGGCCACAGTGGTGGAGTCTCCATCCCCCGTTGCCCAAGGGCGCCAAACATCGCCCGCGAAGGGCCAGACAGTGACTACACGCCGGGGATTCGTCCTGGCGTTTGCTGGCAACGCCTGGCGAGTAAGTGAGATCGGCTCCCTCCAATGATCGCGGCGGCCTTGGCCATGGCCCTCATATCCGCCGACGGCAAGCCAGCACCCCCCACCTTCAGCGGCAAAATTTCGTCCAGCACCATCTTGATCGAAGCGGACCTACGCCAGGCCGGTAGAGGCGTTGAGGTCAAGACCGGCGCTTCCCGTCGGACCGTAGGCACGCCAAGGGTCCGGACCACGTCCACATCCACATCTCCAACCGCCTCACCCGCTCGGGCCACCTCTGCATTCCAATACGTGACTCGGCGGCCGTTGGTGTCTCGGGACGGGCCGGGGGTGTGGGAGACCGCTGTACCGGGGTTCGTGCCGGACCCGGCGGCTCCAGCCGCGCCGGGGCAGGCCCCACCCGCGCCGGGGGCACCGGCGCAGGTCGCCCCACCGCAGCCGGTGCTGACGGAGGCCATGATCGTGCAGGCCTTCCACACCACGCCGTTCGCGAAGCCGATGGCGGAGGTGCAGCCCGTGGGCGGCCGGACCCTCGTGACGCTGCCCACCTATGTCCAGATCGCCTGGGACCCAGCCGGGTTCGAGCCCGGGGAGATCAGCACGGTCGACCTGCTCGGCCACGCCGTGCGCATCCGCCCCGTCGGCCAGAGCTACCTCTACGACTTCGGGGACGGCGGCGCGGTGGGGCCGACGTCCAGCACCGGTGGGCCCTACCCCAGCGGCGACGTGACCTACCCCTACCCCAAGGCCGGCAGGTTCGCGATCAACGTCACGGCGACCTACTCCGGGGAGTACAGCGTGGACGGCGGCGCGTGGATCCCCATCGCCGACACCGTGCAGATCCCCGGCCCGGAGGAGCCCATCGATGTCCGCACCAGCCGCAACGAGCTGATCGACCAGGGGTGACGGATCGATCTTGGGAGCCCGTGGGCGGCAGCACGCTCGTCGCACGGACGCAGCCGGACATCGCGGGGTCTGTGACCATGCCCAGACACGCGGGTAAGGTCGGGCTATGAGCACGGACACGGACCGGGTCCGCCGTGGCCCGGGACGCCCCCGAGGTGGTGACGGCGCCGCGACCCGCGCGCGCATCATCGCGGCAAGCCTCGAGCTCTTTGCCAACCACGGGTTCCGCGCCACAGCGCTGGCGCAGATCGCCAAGGACGCCGACCTCTCCCCCACCGCGCTGACGCACCACTTCCCCCACAAGGAAGCCCTGCTCGCCGAGGTGCTGGCACTGCGGGACCAGCGCGACCGCGAGGACCTCGATGCCCTCGAGCCGACAGCGCCCACCGGGTGGCAGGTGCTGGAGCGCCTGTGCAGGCTCACCCTGCTCAACAGCACCAGGCCACAGCTGGTCCGGCTCTTCGTCACCGTGACCAGCGAGGCGATGGACCCCGACCACCCGGCCCACGCCTGGACTCAGCGGCACTACGCCGAGGCCCGTCAAGCCATCGTGGACGACCTGGCCGAAGGCATCCGCACGGGCACCGTCGCACCCGAGACCCCCACCGAGCAGGTCGCAAGCTCCGCCCTGGCCATGATGGACGGGCTGCAGACGCAGTGGCTCCTGTTGGGCGGATCACTGGACATGGCCGGCGCCTTCGCCACCTACGTGGCCGCACTCCACCAGACGTACGGGTCCGCGCCGACCGCCTCGCCGGACGCCATCACCACCGACTGACCGAGGCGCGAGGCGCGAGGCACGAGGCACGAGGCGCAGAGGTGCGCCGTGGCGTCACCACCCCCTGATGGTGACCGCCACGACGCAAGTCATGGGCCCCGCCCGCCTGCTGCGACAGGCGACCGCGTCCGCCGGACGGCGATGGGCGCCGAGGGTCTTGCAGCGAGCACGTGTGACGTGCCCGGATGCCCTCTGGCGCAGCATCGGTCGGGGCCGTTCGTGAGCGTCAACGTCCCAGCGGACGGATTTGCTCCCGGCGGAAAGGAAGGGAGATCGGCCCGATCAGGACGCCGGCACGACCAGGGTCTGGCCGGTCATGATCTGGTCGTTCTGCAGGTGGTTGGCCTTGACGAGGCGCAGGACGGCGTCGTCCGTGCGGACGCCGGGCATCTCACGGGCCGCGATCTCGGACAGGCTCTGGCCGCCCTCGACGGTCACGACGTGCGCGGCCGTGCCGGCGGGCGCCGCGGTGGCCAGCGACGACCAGGCGGAGAACGCCGCGACGGCGACGAGCACCGCCACGGTGAGGGTCATCGCGAGCCGCCCGCGCCGCGTGAAGCGCAGGCGACGGGGCGCACGGGCCGGGACGGCGTCGCCGGTCGGCACCAGGTGCAGTCGGGGACGGCCGGGCACACGTGCCGGGGCGATGGCGTCGTCCCACGCAACAGCTGCACTCATTGGGTCCTCCTTCTCGACGAGCCGGGGTGGCTCGCTCATCCGTTCGATAGAACGCTTGTACGAAAGTACAGCATCCCCGGGGCTGATGTGAAGACTCGCGTCGAACGAGTGTTTGAAACACGCCTTCGACCCCGGTAGCCTTGGTGGCCACGGGAGACACTCAACCAGGCACCACTGACACACCCCCCGCCCCGGGTGTCTCCACCGCACATCACTGCAGGTCAGGGGCCCTGCCGGCATCGAGGGAGCGAGCACGATGGCCAAGGTCACCAACCTGCCGGAGCGCGACGGCGGGCAGCGTCTCACCGTCCGCCAGCGCAAGATCCTGGAGTTCATCCGCGACACGGTCGAGCGCCGGGGCTACCCGCCGAGCATCCGGGAGATCGGCGACGCCGTGGGCCTCGCCAGCGTCAGCAGCGTCTCGCACCAGCTGCAGACCCTCGAGCGCAAGGGCATGCTGCGCCGCGACCCCAACCGCCCCCGAGCCATCGAGGTCGTCTCCCCGGACTGGGCGCCCGAGGCGTTCCACACCGACGCCGACGACAGCACCGACGTGACGGGCGTGCGCGACCAGCGGCCCCAGGCGTCATACGTGCCGGTCCTCGGTCGGATCGCCGCCGGTGTCCCGATCACGGCGGAGGAGGTCGTCGAGGACGTCTTCCCGCTCCCCCGCCAGGTCGTGGGCGAGGGCCAGCTGTTCCTGCTCAAGGTGGTCGGCGACTCCATGGTCGACGCCGCCATCTGCGACGGCGACTGGGTCGTCGTGCGCCAGCAGCCCGACGCCGACAACGGCGACATCGTCGCCGCGATGATCGACGGCGAGGCCACGGTCAAGACCTTCAAGCGCAAGCTCGGTCACCCGTGGCTGCTCCCGCACAACCCGGCCTTCGAGCCGATCGACGGCAAGCAGGCGACGATCCTCGGCAAGGTCACGGCGGTGCTGCGCTCCGTCTGAGCGCGCAACCGTCGGACCTCGCCGAGGGTGTCGAGGGTCAGACCACCGGCGTCAGCGACGCGGGCCGTAGGGGTCGCGGTCGGCCCGGTCGTTGACGAACGCGCCCGGTCGATAGCTCACGAAGGCTGCGCCGGCCAGGTTCGCAGCCTCGGCGACCCGCTGCAGCGACCGAGGCCTCACGGCGCCGGTCCATCGACCGGTGTCGAGGCGTTCCTGCATCGCCTGCACCGCGGCGACGTTCTCGGCAGGCGTGAACGTGCAGTGCCCCGTGCGCTGCACGTAGGCCTGGCGCAGCAGCGCGCCGGAGCCGGCTCGCTTCACCTTCGTCGCGTACTCGCTCGTGTACTCCACCGGCGCAGCGGGGTCCGCCACCGTGTGCATCGTCAGCACCGGCACGCGCAGCCGTCCGGTCGGGGCCGACGTGCGCTTCAGCCAGGTCACCGCCGCGGGATCGGCCGTCACGTCGGCGTCGCTGGTGATCTGCCGCAGGTCCTGCTTGAGGTCGAGGCCCGCCGAGCGATAGAGCCGGGCCACGTTGCCCGCCTGGTCGCTGCGGCGCAGGAGCCGGGCATAGTCGACCCCCTTGTTCCACCCGCTGTCCCCGCCCGAGACCTCCTGGATGTCGACGCGTCGCGTCATCATCATCGTCAGCGACCCGATCAGGTAGGTGTACTGCGCCTGCTCGATCGCCACGGCGTCACGCGCCTTGGGCGGGGTCGCACCCGTCGCCCACGTCGGCATGTTCATCAGGGATGCGGCGAGCGCGATCCGGGCGCGTCCCTGCGGGGTGGCCTGAGCCGCCTTGACGGCGTCGACCAGCCGCTGGGCGCTGGCCGCCGCCTCCTCCACGGACGCGAACTTCGTGAGCCGCACGTCCTCGCCGGGCAGCAGCAGGGAGGCGACGGCCTGCTGCCCGTCGAGCTGGTAGTTGTTGAGGTTGAGCCCGCCACCGAGCAGTCCGCAGGTGCTGATCGCCGCGTCGACGTCAGCGTCGCGACGCTCCGCCAGCAGGCTGCTCACCAGCCCTCCCATGGACCGGCCGAAGGCCAGCGTGCGACGCGGCTCGCCGATGCGCGCCTTGAACTCGGCGAGCACGCCCAGCTGGTCGTCGACGGCGCTGCCGAGCGCCCATCCGGTCCGGGCGTATGACGACTGCGCCACGGCATACCCGCGTGCCTGCAGGGCCGCCGAGGTGGGGGCGAACCCGGCGTCCACGGTGGGGTTGACCGCGCCGGTGCGGAACCCGTGGCTGAACAGGATGACGTCGCCGTTCCAGCCGGCCGGGACCGCGATGTCCCAGGTGGAGCCGTCGGGCAGGGTGCCCTGCTCGTGACGCGGCTCGGTGGCACGGGGCTCGGTGGCGCGGGGCTCGGTGCTGCGAGGCTGGGTGCTGCGGGGCGACCCGGCGGCGACCGCGGGTGCCACGGGGACGGCCAGGGCGCCGACGGCAGCCAGGGCAGCCGCGACGGTCGTGACTCGGGAGGGGCGGAGGGTGCGCGAGGACATGTCGACTCCTGGGGGGTGGGTCCGCGACGTCAGCGTCGCATGACAGGAATCCTGTATACATGCGTCAGCGCGCGGGCGAAACCCCACTTCCGCCCCGCGGGACGATGGGCGCGGCGGGTCAGTCGCCGTCCATGGGAAGGTCGCTCAGGGCGGCGCGGCACATCTGCAGCGCCTCGGTGAAGCTCTCGCGCTGGTCCGGGTCGAGGTCCTTGACCATGTGCGCCTCGAGCTCGGCCACGGGCTCGGCCTGGCGCCGCAGCAGGGCGCGGCCGTCCTCGGTGAGGCTGATCAGGCGGCGGCGCCGGTTGGTCGGGTCCGGGTCGCGCCGGATGAGACCACGACGCTCGAGCCCTCCCACCAGGTCGGCGGCCGACTGAGCCCGCACGAAGGAGTGGCGGGCGAGGTCGGCGGAGGTCATGCCCTCCCGCCGCTCGAGCACCGTCAGCGCGGTGTACTGCAGTGCCGTGACACCGGACTCACGGACGATCGCGTCCAGGTGCGCGCGCGTGACGAGCTCGAGCTGCTTGACGACGTACAGCAGCGACGGGGCCGGCGAGCGATCACGGTGAGTCACCCCGCCATTCAACCTCATCACGGAGCGCAGAATTCACCGCCGCACCCTTGCGCGCCGCCTGGCCGTCATGTCAGTATCAGGAAACCTGCTATTCAGCGACGAACGGGGAGAGCCCATGAGTTCCGGTGTCGTGCACGACGGTTGCGAGGTCCCAGAGACCCTGTCGCTGCGTCGGGAGGGTGCCGTCGGCATCATCACCCTGAGCCGCCCCGCCAAGCGGAACGCCCTGTCCGACCGCACCATCCTCGGCCTGGAGCGCATCTTCACCAACCTGGCCCCCGAGGTCCGCGCGATCGTGCTGGACGCCGAGGGCGACCACTTCTGCGCCGGCCTGGACCTCGCCGAGATGGCCGAGCGCGACACGCTGGCGGGTGTCGCCCACTCGCGCATGTGGCACCGCGCCTTCGACACCATCGAGGGCTCGCTCGTCCCCGTCGTGTCCGTGCTCAAGGGCGCGGTCGTCGGTGGCGGCCTCAAGCTCGCCTCGGCCACCCACGTGCGCGTCGCCGAGCGCTCCACCTTCTACGCCCTCCCCGAGGGCCAGCGCGGGCTCTTCGTGGGTGGCGGCGGCTCCGTGCGGGTCCCCCGCCTGGTCGGCGCGCACCGCATGGTCGACATGATGCTGACCGGGCGCCGCTACGACGCGGTCGAGGGCCACGCGGTGGGCTTCGCGCAGTACCTCGTCGACGACGGCGTCGGCCTGGACCACGCGCTGGGCCTCGCCGCGCGCATCGCGGACAACGCGCCGCAGACGAACTTCGCCGTGGTGCAGGCACTTCCGCGGATCGCGGAGGCCAACCCGCGCGAGGGCTACCTGATGGAGTCGCTCATGGCCGCGATCGCGCAGGGCACCGACGACGCCAAGGGCCGCATGCGCGACTTCCTCGAGGGCCGCGCCGCCAAGGTCACCGAGGACGCGCGATGACCTGGCGCACCTGGGACCCCGGCACCCCCGTCCAGCAGGGCGACATCGTCTGGACGCCACCGGTCGACGTCCTCGAGACCAGCCAGGTCGGGCAGTACCTCACCTGGCTGGCCCGCGAGCGCGGCCACCGCTTCACCACGCACGACGAGCTGTGGCGCTGGTCGGTCACCGACCTCGACGGCTTCTGGGGATCGGTGTGGGACTACTTCGAGGTCCAGGCCCGTATGCCGCACCGCGAGGTCCTTGGACGACGCGAGATGCCCGGCGCCGAGTGGTTCCCCGGTGCGACGCTCAGCTATGTCGACCACGCGCTGGGCCGACCCGAGGACGCGAGCACGGTTGCGGTCATGGGGCGTTCGCAGACCCGCGAGGACGTCGACCTGACCTTCGGCGAGCTGCGGGAGCAGGTCGCAGCAGCGCGGGACGCCCTGCAACGACTGGGCGTCCGCCGCGGTGACCGGGTCGTCGGCTACGTGCCCAACGTCCCCGAGTCGCTCGTCGCCTTCCTCGCGACGGCGAGCCTCGGCGCCATCTGGGCGAGCTGCGCCACCGAGTTCGGGCCCCGGGCGGTCATCGACCGGTTCGCCCAGGTCGACCCCACCGTCCTGCTCGTCGTCGGCGGCTACCGCTATGGCAGCAAGGACGTCGACCGGTCCGCCGAGGTCGCCGAGATCCGCGCCGCCCTGCCGACGGTGCAGCACGTCGTCGACCTGGAGTACGGCCCGTGGCGCGTCGAGGACGCCCTGTCCTGGCGCGAGCTGCTCGACGCCGCACCGGAGCCCGAGCGCGTCGACGGACTCGCGCAGGTGCCGACCGAGGCCGTCGCCTTCGACCACCCGCTCGTCGTGCTCTTCTCCTCGGGCACCACCGGGCAGCCCAAGGCCATCGTGCACGGGCACGGCGGCATCCTGCTGGAGCACCTCAAGAACCACGCGTTCTCCTGGGACATGCGCCCCGGCGACCGGATGCTGTGGTTCTCCACGACGGCCTGGATGATGTGGAACGCCCTCATCAGCTCGCTGCTCGTGCGCGCCGGGATCGTGATGATCGACGGCAACCCTCTGTGGCCCGACCTGGAGTGGCAGTGGCGGCTCGCGGAGGAGACCGGCGCCACGATCATGGGCGCCAGCCCCGGCTACCTGATGGCCTGCCGCAAGGAGGGCGTCGACCTGCGTGACCGCCGAGATCGCCTGTCGCTGCGCGTGATCGGCTCCGCCGGCGCGCCGCTGCCGCCCGAGGGCTACGCCTGGGTCGCCGAGCAGCTCGGCCCCGACGTGCAGCTCAACGTGGGCTCCGGCGGCACCGACGTGTGCTCCGGCCTCGTGCAGAACTCCCCGCTCGTGCCCGTGTGGGCCGGCGAGATCTCCGCGCGCTGCCTCGGCGCCGACGTCCACGCCTGGTCCGAGACCGGCGAGGAGCTCGTCGGCGAGCTGGGCGAGCTGGTCGTCACCTCCCCCATGCCGTCCATGCCGGTCGGGTTCTGGGGCGACGACGACGGCGAGCGCCTGCGCTCGACCTACTTCGACCACTACCCGGGCGTGTGGCGGCACGGCGACTGGATCGTGTTCGCCGACAACGGTTCCTGCCACGTGGCCGGCCGCTCGGACGCCACCCTCAACCGTGGTGGCGTCCGCCTCGGCACCGCCGAGTTCTACCGGGTCGTCGAGGCGCTCCCCGGCGTCGCCGACTCCCTGGTCGTGCACCTGGAGGACCCCGAGGGCGGCAACGGGCACCTGCTGCTGCTCGTGAGCCTCTCGGACGGGGTCGACCTCGACGACGCGCTGCGCGGCACCGTCGCCCGGGCGTTGCGAACTGCCTTGTCCCCCAGGCATGTCCCCGACGAGGTCCTCCAGCTTCCCGTCATACCGCGCAATCTCACCGGCAAGAAGCTCGAGCTCCCCGTCAAGCGGATCCTGCAGGGGCAGTCCCTGGAGCAGGTCGCCAGCCGCGACGCCCTCGCGGTGCCGACCTCGCTGGATCCCGTCGTGGCGCTGGCCGACTCGCGCCGCGCCACCGACCCGGAGGAGGACCGATGAGCCCGTATGTCGCTCCCGACGCCATCACGCGCGTCGCCGTCGTCGGCGCCGGCGCCATCGGCGCGGCCTGGGCCACCCTGGCCACCGCCCGCGGCCTGGACGTCGTCGTCGCCGACCCCGCGCCGGACGCCGAGGAGCTTCTGCGCAGCACCGTCGACCGCCAGCGCGAGCAGCTCCCGTCACGCGAGACCGGCGGCAGGACAGGCGATCTCACGCTCGTGCGGGAGGTGGCCGCGGCCGTCCGCGACGCCGACCTGGTCATCGAGGCCGGGCCCGAGCGGCTCGACGTCAAGCGCGAGATCTTCGCCGCGGCCGACGCCGCGGCCCGGCCCGACGTGCTCCTCACCAGCAGCTCGTCCGGACTGACCCCCAGCTCCTTCCAGGACGCGTGCACGCACCACCCCGAGCGCGTGCTCGTGGCCCACCCGTTCAACCCGCCGCACCTGGTGCCGCTGATCGAGATCGTCGGTGGCTCAAGGACGGACGCGGCTGCGGTCGACGCGGCCATGGCCACCTTCGCCCACCTCGGCAAGCGCCCGATCCGCATCAACGCCGAGCTGCCCGGCCACGTCACCAACCGGCTCCAGGCGGCGCTGTGGCGCGAGGCCTACGACCTCGTCGCCCGGGGCGTCGTCACCGTCGCGGACGTGGACACGGCCATCGCCTCCGGGCCCGGGCTGCGGTGGGCGCTCTACGGCCCTTTCGCCACCCAGCACCTGTCGGGCGGGCCGGGCGGGATCGGCCACGTGCTCGAGCACCTCGGGCCACCGATGCTGGACTGGTGGGCCGACCTGGGGCAGCCCGAGCTCACCCCCGAGCTGTGCCGCACCATCGCCGCCCAGACCGACGACGCGATGGCCGGCCAGGACCTCGACGAGGTGACCCGCCGCCGCGACGAGGCGCTGCAGGCGCTGCTCGCCCTCAAGGCCGCGTCGGGCATCGACGCGCCCGCCGACACCCACCCGGCTGCCGGACCAGCTGCTGGATCAGCTGCCGGGCCAGGTCCCGGATCAGCTGCAGGACAAGGAGGTTCGCATGCGTGACGCCGGCATGGGCTCCTGGGCGCGTCGTCGTGCCCGGATGTCGCCCGACCAGGTCGCCTTCGTCCATCGGGGCGTGCGGACGACATACGGCCAGGTCCAGGACCGCTCCAACCGCCTCGCCCACGGGCTGCGCGCCCTGGGCGTCGAGCGCGGCGACCGGGTCGCCTATCTCGGGCTGAACTCCGTCGAGCTGGTCCTGACCATGCTGGCCACGGCCAAGCTCGGCGCGGTTACCGTGCCGCTCAACACGCGGCTGGCCCCACCCGAGACGGCCTTCGTCCTGCAGGACTCGGCCCCGCGAGTCCTGGTGTGGGACGAGGGTTTCGAGCAGGTCGTCGGCTCCGAGGACGTCGCCTCCCTGGGCGTCCTGACCGTGAGCATGGCCGGCGCCGAGGGTCACCCGTCGTTCGCCGAGGTCCTCGAGAGCGGCTCGGACGAGGTGCTGGACGAGCCGGTGTCGCTGGACGACCTGTTCATGATCCAGTACACGTCGGGCACGAGCGGGCGCCCCAAGGGCGTGATGATGACGCACGCCAACATCTCCTGGAACGTCTACAACCTGATCGTCGACCTCGACCTCACCTCCCACGAGCGGTGCCTGCTCAGCGCGCCGCTGTTCCACACCGCGGCGCTCAACCAGCTGATGTTCCCCTGCTTCCTCAAGGGCGGCACGAGCTACATCGAGTCCTCGTGGGACGCCGACCGGGCGCTCGAGCTGATCGAGACCGAGGGCATCACCTGGATCTTCGGCGTCACGACCATGCTGCTGTCGCTCCTGCGCCACCCGCAGTGGGAGACCCGCGACCTGTCCAGCCTGCGCATCGTCCAGTCCGGCGGGGCGCCCCTGCCCGAGTCGCTGCTGCAGGCCTACCTCGACCGCGGGCTCATGATCATCCAGGGCTACGGGCTGACCAAGTCCTCCCCCGGCGCGACGATGCTGCGCGCCCACGAGGGCGTCACCCGCATCGGTTCCGCCGGCACGCCGTGCTTCTTCAGCGACGTGCGGGTCGTGACGCCGACCCTCGAGGACGCCGAGACCGGCACCCCCGGCGAGGTCCTCGTGCAGGGACCCAACGTCACCCCGGGCTACTGGCGGCGCGACGACGCCACCGCCGAGACCTTCGTCGACGAGGGCTGGCTGCGCACCGGCGACCTCGGGACGATGGACGACGACGGCTACCTGCGCATCGTCGACCGGCTCAAGGACATGATCATCTCGGGCGGGGAGAACATCTATCCCGCCGAGGTGGAACAGGCGATCTACACCCACCCCGCCGTCGCGGAGGTCGCCGTCATCGGGGTGCCCGACGCGCACTGGGGCGAGGTCGGTCGAGCGGTCGTCAGCCTCCGCGCCGGCCAGTCCGCCTCGGAGGCAGAGCTGCTCGCGCACCTGGACGGCCGGCTCGCGCGCTACAAGATCCCCAAGTCGGTCGTCATCATCGAGGAGCTGCCGCACAACGCCTCCGGCAAGCTCGTCAAGAACCGCGTGAAGGAGCAGTGGGGCCACCATGACTGAGCTCAGCATCGACCTCGACGCGATCACCGCGATCGACGTGCACGTCCACGTCGAGTCCGACGGGCACGGCTGCCTGTCGCTCGACCAGGAGCTGATGGACGCCTCGGCGGCCTACTTCCGCTCGTCGGACAACCGCACCCCCACGGTCGAGTTCCTCGCCGACCGCTATCGCGAGCACGCCATGGCCGCCGTGGTGTTCACCGTCGACGCCACGACCAACCTCGGCCACCCGGGGATCTCGAGCGTGGAGCTCTGCGACCGCGCCGCGCGTCACCCCGACGTGCTCATCCCCTTCGGCTCGGTCGACCCGCTCCAGGGCGCGGCCGCCGTGGAGCTCGCGCGACGTCTCGTCCGCGAGCACGGGGCGCGGGGCTTCAAGTTCCACCCGTCGCTGCAGGGCTTCTCCCCCGACCACGAGGCGTTCTACCCCTTGTGGGAGGCCATCGAGGAGCTCGGCGTGCCCGCGCTGTTCCACACCGGGCAGAACGGCATCGGCGCCGGGCTGCCCGGCGGCCGCGGCATCAAGCTGCGCTACTCCAACCCGATCCTGCTCGACGACGTCGCCGCGGACTTCCCTGCGCTGCAGGTGATCCTGGCGCACCCGTCCGTGCCCTGGCAGGCCGAGGCGATCTCGATGGCCACCCACAAGGCCAACGTCCACATCGACCTGTCGGGCTGGTCGCCGCGCTACTTCCCGCCCGAGCTGGTCAAGGCGGCCGGTGGCATGCTGCGCCGCAAGGTGCTGTTCGGCAGCGACTACCCCCTGATCTCGCCCGAGCGGTGGATCGCCGACGCCGAGCAGCTCGGCCTCAAGCCGGAGGTCATGCCGGGGATCCTCAAGGACAACGCCGCCCGGCTGCTCGGTCTGCGCTGACCGGCGACCCCGCTTCCGTCATACCGCCGATCCCCCTGGAGGACAACGATGTTCCGGCTGGACGAGGACCACGAGGAGCTGCGGGTCCTGGCCCGCGAGATCGCGACCGAGCAGGTCGCGCCGCACGCCGCAGCGGTGGACGCCGAGGGGCGCTTCCCCCAGGAGTCGGTCGAGGCGCTCACGCGAGCAGGGCTGCACGCCATCGGGATTCCCGAGCAGTATGGCGGTCAGGGGGCGAGCCTGCTCGGGTCCGCGGTCGTGGCCGAGGAGATCGCGCGGGCGTGCACCACGACCCAGCAGGTCGTCGGGGGCAACGAGCTGTTCGCCTGGCCGCTGCTGCTCGGCGGGTCCGAGGGGGTCGAGCAGCGCTACCTGACGCGGATCGCCGCGGGCGAGTGCCTCGGGGCGTTCGCGCTGTCCGAGCCCGAGGCCGGCAGCGACGTCGCCGCGATGACGACGCGGGCCCGGCGCGAGGGCGACCACTACGTCCTCAAGGGCACCAAGCGCTGGATCACCAACGCGGGCGAGGCGGGGCTCTACGTCGTCTTCGCGGTCACCGACCCGCAGGCGGGGGCGCGCGGCATCTCGGCCTTCGTCCTGGAGGCCACCGACGAGGGCATCGAGCTCGGTGGCCTGGAGCGCAAGATGGGGCTCAAGGGCTCCCCCACCCGCGAGGTCGTGATGCGCGACGTCCGCATCCCCGCCGACCGGATCGTCGGCGAGGAGGGGCAGGGGCTGCGGCTGGCCCTCGGGACGCTGGACCGCACCCGCGCGATCGTCGCCGCGCAGGCCGTCGGCGTGGCCCAGGGCGCGCTCGACGTGGCCGTCCGCTACGCCCGCGAGCGCCGCCAGTTCGGTCGACCGATCGGCGAGTTCCAAGGCGTGGCCTTCATGCTCGCCGACATGGAGATGCGGCTGCGCGCCGCGCGCCTGCTGACCTACGCCGCCGCGGAGGAGGCCGAGGCCGCCGGCCCCGACATGAGCGTCGCGGGCGCCACCGCCAAGTGCTTCGCCTCGGACGCGGCCATGGCCATCACCGTCGACGCGGTCCAGGTGCTGGGCGGGGCGGGCTACACCGCGGACTTCCCCGTCGAGCGGATGATGCGCGACGCCAAGATCACCCAGATCTACGAGGGGACCAACCAGATCCAGCGGATCGTCGTCTCGCGGGCGCTCCTCGGCGCCCGGTGACAGACTGCACCCACGACCAGCAAGGAGGCTCGTCATGACCGTCAGCACCACGCCCGTCGCGATCGTCGGGGCAGGACCCGCCGGGCTCATGCTCTCCCACCTGCTCGCCCAGCGCGGGATCGAGTCCGTGGCGATCGACACCCGCACCCGCCAGGAGATCGAGACCACCCACCGTGCGGGGATCCTCGAGGCGGACAGCGCGCGGATGCTCCTCGACGGGGTCTCCGACCGGATCCTGCGCGACGGCTACGAGCACGAAGGGGTCGAGCTGCGGCTGCACGGCCAGGGGCACCGCATCGACTTCCAGGAGCTCGTGGGCGCCTCGGTCTGGCTCTACCCCCAGACGGACGTCTTCATCGACCTGGCCGACGCCCGCGCCCGCGACGGCGGGGACGTGCGGTTCGGGGTCACCGAGGTGGAGGTCGACGGCGTCGAGACCGACTCTCCCACCGTGCGGTTCACCGACGCCGAGGGCGAGCGCCAGGAGCTGCGGGCCACCTACGTCGTCGGCTCGGACGGTTCGCGCAGCCAGTGCCGCCGGCTCGTGCCCGAGGCCCGCCGCACGGTCTACGGCAAGGAGTATCCCTTCGCCTGGTTCGGCATCCTGTGCGAGGCGCCGATGAGCGCCTCCGAGCTGATCTACGCCCAGTCCGACCGGGGCTTCGCCCTGATCAGCCAGCGCACCGACACCGTCCAGCGGATGTACCTGCAGTGCGAGCCCGACGAGGACGTGCACGCGTGGAGCGAGGACCAGATCTGGTCGGAGCTGCAGGCGCGCGTCGCCGGGGACGGCTTCGAGCTCAGGACCGGCCCGATCTTCGAGCGAGCCCGCCTCAACTTCCGCTCCTTCGTGCAGGAGCCGATGAGCCACGGCCGGCTCGTGCTGGCCGGGGACGCCGCGCACACCGTGCCGCCCACCGGCGCCAAGGGCCTCAACCTCGCCCTGGCCGACGTCAAGGTGCTGGCGGAGGTGCTCGAGCAGGCCCTCGACACCCAGGACGTCCAGGTGCTCGAGACCTACGGCCCGCGGGCCCTCGCGCGCGTATGGCGCTCGCAGAACTTCTCCTACTGGATGACCCAGATGCTGCACACGCCGCCCGGTGCGGACGCGTTCGACGTGCGCCGCCAGATGGGCGAGCTCGAGACCGTGACCTCGACCAAGCAGGGCCGCGCCTACGTCGCCGAGTGCTACACCGGCTGGCCCAACCACCCCATCGGAGGATGACGAGACGATGACGAGCGCGACGACGCCCTGGGAGGGCAAGGTCTGGTCCGGCGGCTGGGTCGACGGCTCCGGCCGGCCCGCCGACGTGACCGACAAGGCGACCGGCGAGACCCTCGGGCAGGTCGGGACCGCCACCACCGAGGACCTCGACCGTGCCGTCGAGCAGGCCCGGGACGCCCAGCGAGAGTGGGCGGCGCTGCCCTATCCCGCGCGAGCCGCCGTGATGCACAAGGCCGCTCAGCTCCTCGAGGCGGCGCCGGACCGGCTCGCGCCGTGGCTGGTGCGCGAGGCGGGGTCGGGTCAGGGCAAGGCGGCCTTCGAGGTCGGGCTCGTCGTCGCCGAGCTCCAGGAGGCCGCCGCGACGGCCGCGGCGCCCTACGGCGAGGTGCTGCGCTCGGCCAAGCCCCGCCTGTCGATCGCCCGCTACGTCCCCTACGGCGTCGTCGGGGTCGTGTCACCGTTCAACTTCCCGGCGATCCTGTCGATGCGCTCGGTCGCACCCGCCCTCGCCCTCGGCAACGCCGTGGTCCTCAAGCCCGACCCGCGCACCACGGTCGCCGGCGGTATGGCGCTCGCCCAGCTCTTCGCCGACGCCGGTCTCCCGGCGGGCGTGCTGCACGTGCTGCCCGGCGGTGGCGACCTCGGTGAGGCCCTCGTGGCGCACCCGGACGTGCCGTGCCTGTCGTTCACCGGCTCGACGGCCGTGGGCCGCCGGATCGGCGCGACGGCGGGCGGACTGCTCAAGCAGGTGCACCTCGAGCTGGGCGGCAACAACGCCCTGCTGGTGCTGCCCGACGCCGACGTCGAGGCCGCCGCCTCGGCCGGCGCGTGGGGATCCTTCCTGCACCAGGGCCAGATCTGCATGACGACCGGGCGGCACCTCGTGCCCGCGTCCCTGGCCGAGGACTACGCCCGGGCCCTCGCCACCCGCGCCGAGCGGCTGACCGTCGGCGACCCGACCGACCCGTCCAACGCGCTGGGGCCGATCATCGACGAGCGCCAGCGCGACCGCGTGCACGACGTGGTCACGCGCGCGGTCGACGCCGGCGCGCGGCTGGACGCCGGCGGCACCTACGACGGGCTCTTCTACCGCCCCACCGTCCTGTCGGGGGTGGCGGCGCAGAGCCCGGCGTTCACCGACGAGATCTTCGGCCCGGTCGCCCCGATCACGACCTACGAGTCCGTGCACGAGGCGATCGACCTGATCAATGCGAGCGAGTACGGCCTGTCGGTGGGCGTCCTCACGGGTGACGCGCTGGCGGCATACGAGCTCTCCGACCGCATCGAGACCGGCATGCTGCACATCAACGACCAGACGGTCGACGACGAGGCGGTGATCCCCTTCGGCGGGGTCAAGGCCTCCGGCAGCGGCGGCCACTTCGGCGGCGCCCGGGCCAACCTCGAGACCTTCTGCCACCTGCAGTGGGTGACCCTGCAGAGCCGGATCGCGACCTACCCCTTCTGACCGCGCTGGACGCGGTGGATCCGGCTGCGCCGAGCGCGCCACCCCCGCGCTCCCAGCGCGCACCCTGCACACTCCCCACCCATCCCCGTGCCACCCCCGCGCTCCCAGCGCGCACCCTGCACACCGGTCGCCGCGCGGGCCCTGCTCGGCAGCAGCGAGCCCCGGCCTGCCGCTCAGCCCGACGATCAGCCGCTGCGCCAACGGCCGAGCACCGTGCGGCGGTCGGAGTCGCGCAGCAGTCGCCGAGCCACCTCGGGGTCGGCCACCTCGGGGTGGGGCGGGTCCAGCGCCGCGTCCACGGCGATCAGCTCGGGCGAGTGCTCGCGCACCAGAGCGTCGGTCACGAGGTAGCCGTGCCGCTCGAGCACCATCTGCTCCCCCGGCGTGAACGCGTCGAGGTCGGTGCGGATCGCGTTGACGAGCTCGACCACGTCGGGTGGATAGCCCACGACCTCGTCCAGCGCCCAGGTGGCGCCGGCGAGCTCGCCCGCGCTCATCGAGGAGTGCAGCCACCGCAGCCGCACCGAGGTGCCCCCGTCCGACGCGATGGACATGGTGCGCAGCATCTGGCCGAGCGGGGTGCGGGTCGTGCGGGCGCGGAAGACGCCGCCGCCGTCCGAGACGAGGACGGCGGCGTGGTCCTTCCACACCGGCTCGAGCCCGAGGTTGTCGTAGACGCCGCCGTCGGACAGCGGGATGCTGCGGCGGATCGCGTCGCGGGTCTCGGCCGCCTCGCGCCCCGCCACCCCGCCGCGCAGGTCGAGCCCGCGCCCGTCGAGGCGCCACGGCCCGAAGACGGGCGGGAACGCGCAGGACGTCGCCACCACGTCCGCCACCCGCAACCAGGGCGGGGGCGGGCCGAAGCCGAGCCGGTAGTCGCCCATCCAGCCCGCCGGGCGCACCGCGGTGGGGTCGTAGAACCGCCAGTCCACGCCGTAGGCCACGTCGGTCGCCCCCGTCACCGTCGAGGCGCCGACGACCCCCAGGTCACGCAGCGGCGTTGCCCACCAGTCGATCTCGCGCGCGAACCCGTCGGCCATGGCGCGCACGGCCCCGTCCTGGACCAGCCACCGGTCGGGCCGCAGCCGACTCAGCAGCGCGGGCGTGCGCACGTTGGTCGAGGCCAGCCGGCGCGCCGGCCCGGCCACCAGCTCCTCGAAGCCCTCGATGCGCGTGGCCCCGCCGTCCCCGCCGGCCCCGCTCGGCCACCCGAGCCGCGGGTCGCACAGCAGGTTGGCGATGATCGAGCCCCCGGACACCCCGGACACGGTGCGAAGGCGCCCGAGGATGCCCAGCTCGTCCAGCCGCCGCGTCGACCCGAGGTGGAACATGGCAGCCCGGAAGCCGCCGCCCGACAGGCACAGGCCCGTGCCGTGCCGGTCGGCCCAGGGCGCCTCGACGGGCTTGCCGAGGTCGATGCCCGGCCGCTGGTGCTTGCCCGCGTCGAGCTGGTCGGAGGCGGCGCGACCGGCCTGCGGTGGCGGGTCGAGGGGCGTGCGCCACGAGGAGGATTCGTTCACGGGCCCACCCCATCACAGACCACCGACAGACCGTGCCAGGCGCCGCCCTCGCGGCCACGGCCGAGCGGACGCTACCGCTCCCCTCACCGCCGGCGGGCGGTCACCAGCACGTATGGCGTGCTCCATGCACCGCGCCGTCACCGTCGAGGTGCTCGGTGAAGGCATCGACGAAGCGACCCCGCAGGGCGGCCCGCTCGGCGGGCGCCAGCCCCTCCACGACGGCCACGTGCAGCGGCGACACGTGCAGGACCCAGTCCGCCGCACCGCGCGCCGACGCGAACTCCCAGTCGTGGCGCCGGTGCTCGACCCGGACGTCGTCGAAGAAGGGGGCCAGCCGAGACTCGGCGACCTGCTCGTCCGCCCAGGCGAACGGCATACGCTCCGGGGAGCACACCGACACGTAGGGGGCCAGGGGGCGGCCGAAGGGGTCGTCCGGCCACCGCTCCCAGGCGGTGTAGGCGAACAGCCCGCCGGAGCGGAGCATCTGCGCGATGGCGGCCGTGCAGGCCGCGGTGTCGGGCACGAAGGCGTGGCCGGCGCACGACGCGACCACGTCGGCGGGCCCCCGTGACGTGGCGCGGTCGGCCGTCGCCGGGTCCGCGAGATCCCCTGCCACCCAGTCGATCCGGTGGCCGGCGCGATCCGCGCGATCGGCGGCGAGCGCCAGCAGCTCGGGTGTGAGGTCGACACCGGTGACGGTGGCGCCGCGGGCCGCCGCCTGCAGGGCGACGTTGCCCACCCCGCAGGCGGCGTCCACGAGACGCGTGGCGGTCAGCCCACCGACCGCACGTTCGCACGCATCCAGCAGCGCCGCCCCCATCGGCAGCAGCCGCTCCCCCACCTGCGTGTAGTCGCCTCGTGCCCACATGCCGACGACCCTAGGCCAATTTGATAATAATTCTCAAACGAGGCCGAGCGGCAGGCCCGTCGCGTACTCGCCATCGACCACCGGACCGAGGTCGTCCTCGATCCCCAGCCGGCGGGCGAGACCGGTGAGCGAGGGCCCCAGCGGCGCATCCAGCTGCCAGGTCGCCTGGTCGTCCCCACGGGTGCGACCCCGGGTGATGATGCCGACGGGCAGCCCGAGCGCGTCCGCCCGCCGCACGAACCGGTAGCCGCTCATCACCTGCAGGCTCGACCCGAGCACGAGCAGCGCCGAGGCGGCCTCGACCCGGCGATAGGCCTCGTCGACCCGCTCCCGCGGCACGGACTCGCCGAAGAAGACGACGTCGGGCTTGAGCGCGTCCGACCCGCACACGACGCAGTGGGCCAGGTGGAACCGCTGGACGACGTCGTCGGGCAGGGCGATGTCCCCGTCCGGACGCACCTCGTCGCTGTGGACCTGGAAGTCGGGGTTGGCCTCGGCGAGGCGGCGCTGCACCTCCTCGCGGGAGGTGCGGTCCTCGCAGGTCAGGCAGCGCACGACCGTGAGGGTGCCGTGCAGCTCGAGCACGTCCCGGGTGCCCGCCTCCTGGTGCAGCCCGTCGACGTTCTGGGTGATCACGCCGTCCACCAGACCGGCCCGCTGCAGCGCGGCCAGCGCCCGGTGGCCGGCGTTGGGGCTGGCGCCGGTGAACCGCTCCCAGCCGACGTACGCCCGCGCCCAGTAGCGACGCCGCGCCTCGGGACCGCTCAGCAGCTCGGAGTACTGCATCGGCTGGACCCGCCGACGCCCGTCCGGCCCGCGATAGTCCGGGATCCCCGACTCGGTGCTCATCCCGGCACCCGTGAGGGCGACGACGCCGCCGTCGTGGACGAGCCGGGCGAGCTGGTCGAGGATCATGGACTGCACCCACCAAGTATGACGTCCGGCCCCGCCGCACGAGCCATAGGCGAAGCCGTACCAACCTCGACATTCAATAACATCAGGTTATAGGATGAGCCCATGATCGACGCCGCTGGACTCCGTGTCATGAAGGCCATCGCCGACGAGGGCAGCTTCACCGGGGCCGCTGCCGCGCTCGGCTACACCCAGCCCGCCATCTCGCAGATGGTGCGGCGCCTCGAGCAGCGCACCGGCACCGTCCTGATCGACCGCGTGGGCCGACAGGTGCGCCTGACCGAGGCCGGGCAGGTGCTCGCGCGCCACGCCGGTGGCGTCCTGGCCGCGCTCGACGCCGCCGAGGAGGAGGTCGCCGCCATCGCCGGGCTGCGCGCCGGCCGGGTGCGGATCATGTCCTTCCCGTCCGCGACCGCGACGATCGTGCCGCCCGCCCTCGCGGCGCTGCACCGCCAGCACCCCGACCTGACGGTGACCTTCAGCGAGAACGAGCCCCCCGAGGCCATCGCCGCCCTGCGCGAGGGCGAGTGCGACCTGGTCGTCGGCTTCTCCTACGAGAGCGGCTCGACGCCGACCGACGAGACCGACCTCGACCTGCTCGTCACCACTCCCCTGCTCGTCGACGAGGTGCGCCTGGCCCTGCCGGTCGACCACCCGCTGGCCCCGCACGAGACCGTGAGCATGGCCGACCTCGCCACCGAGGCCTGGGTCGCGGGCTGCCCCCGGTGCCGCGTCCACATGGTCGGGCTGGCAGCGGACTCGGGCTTCGTGCCCAACCTGGCCTTCGAGACCGAGGACTATGTCGCCCAGCTCGGACTGGTCGGCGCCGGCCTCGGCGTCGCCCTCATCCCCGACCTGATGCTGCGCCGAGCGGTCAACCCTCACACCGCGATCCGCGACATCACGCCGTGGTCGCGACGCCACATCGTGGCCGTCACCACCCCCGACCTGCAGAAGGTCCCCGCCGTGCAGGCCACCATCGACGCCCTCAAGACCAGCGCGTGCGAGTTCAAGCAGTCCTGACCCAGGTCACCGGCCGCGACGGGCGACCCGCAGCTCGGCGCCGTGGCCGAGCACGGCGAGATCACCGGACTCGTCCGTGCGCTCGATGTGAAACCCGTTGCGCTGCAGCGTGGTCAGCGCGGATGCCGCCGGCTGGCCGTAGTCGTTGTCGAGCCCCACGCTGATCAGCGCCAACGGGGCGTCGAGATCGGCGAGCAGCAAGGGATCCTGCTTGGCCGACCCGTGGTGGGCGACCTTGAGGACGTCGACCTGCGGGTGGACGGCCAAGCGGGACAGCGTCGTTCGCGCGTCGGACGCGAGCTCGGGCTCGGCATCCCCGGTCAGCAGCGCGGTGGTGCCGCCCACGTCGGCGAGCAGCACCAGGCTCGCGTTGTTGGGCACCGACCCCTCGCGGATCTCCCGCGTCGGGGCGACGACCTCGGCGCTCACGTCGCCGTAGGCCAGCCGGTCCCCCGCCACCAGGGTCTGCGGCCGCAGGTGATGGTCGGCCGAGAGCCGGTCGACCCGGGTGGCCTGCGCCGCGGGGTCGCGGGTGGCGGTGACCAGCACGGCGCCCACCGGCCAGCCGTCCAGCACCTCCTCGAGACCACCGACGTGGTCGTCGTGGAAGTGGGACAGGACGACGGCGTCGATCCGGTCGATCCCCAGGCGGGACAGACAGGGTCGTATGCCGGGATCGGCCGGCCCGACGTCGACGACGACGGCTCGCCCGGGTCCGGACGACAGCGCGATCCCGTCGCCCTGGCCGACGTCGCAGACCACGATCCGCCACCCAGCCACCGGCCACGCGGCCGAGCCGACGGGCACGACGAGGGATAGGCCGAGGACCACGACCGCGAGCGCCGCGAGGGGCCGGGCCCGGGTCCACCACGCCAGGCGCGGACCGCTGACGACGAGGACCAGGGTGAGCAGGGCGAGCAGCAGGGCACCGCGTCCCCCGTCGGGCCAGGGCATCGCGCCGTAGGGCACGTCAGCCGCCACACGCGCCACGCGGGCGATGAGCCAGGCCGGCACGGCGGCCGCCCACGCGACCACGTGAGCCACCGGCACGCTCACGACGGCGACCACGGCGGTGACGATCCCGAGGACGGTGGTCGGGCCCACGAAGGGAGCCGCCGCGAGGTTGGCGGGGACCCCGACCAGGCTCACCGACGGTTGGAGCATGATCGTCACGGGTCCGCAGGCCACCTGCGCGGCGACCGGGATCGCGAGCGCCGGCCCCCACGAACGGATCCGGTGCGGCAGCACCCTGCCGATGCGCTCGCCCCACGGCGTCGCGAACACCAGCAGCCCGAGCGTCGCGAGCGAGGACAGCGCAAACCCATAGGAGCGCGCCAGCCACGGGTCGTAGCAGAGCAGCACGACGATCGCGGCGCCGAGCGCGGGCAGGGCCGACCGGCGGCGCGAGGTGGAGACGCCGAGCAGGCCCACGGCCCCCATCACGGCGGCCCGGATGACGCTGGGCTCGGGGCGGGCCAGCACGACGAAACCGGCCAGGCCGATCAGCGCCACCACGGGCCGCAGGCGGCGCGGCAGACCGAGCAGGGAGCACAGGCCGATCAGCGCAGCCAGGACGATGCTGACGTTGGACCCGGACACCGCGCTGAGGTGGCTCATCTGCACCTCGGTCATGTCGGCCGTGAGGTCCGGCGGCGTCAGGCTCGTGTCCCCGATGACGAGTCCCGGCACCAACCCTGCTGCGTCCTCCGGCACCCCGTCGACCGCAGCACGGAGGGCGGCGCGCACGTGCTCGGCTCCGGCGAGCACCGGGTCCGGCTGACCGACCACGCGTGGCGGGCCCCGGACGGTGACGGAGGCGACGACGTCACCGCCCGGCTCGGCGGGCTTGAGCCTGCCGGCCAGCTCGAGCCGCTGGCCCCACCGCAGCTGGGTCCAGCGTTCGTCACCGAACACGAGGATCGGCGCGGAGACCCGACTGACCGAGCCGCGGCCCTGCACGGTGAGCACCCGCAGCCGCACCATCGTCGCGGGCGCTCGCTCGGCCCCACCGCCCACCACCCGCGGGTCGGACACCACCTCGGCGGTGAGGCGGACGCTCGCGCGCTGCGCTGCCAGCTCGTCCATCGTGCCCGCCCCGCGCAGCTCCCGGTGCCCCACGAGCGCCGTCAGCGTCAGGGCGATCACCACCCCGGTGATCCCGACGACGGGCACCCACGACCGGCCGGACCGACGTCCAGGACGTGCCCGACGCACGGACCATCGCGCCGACGCCACGGTCAGCACGACGCCAGCCGAGGCGACCAGCACCAGCACCCAGGTCGGGCGGTCGAGCAGGGCGGCGGTCAGGGCCCACGCGACGCAGGCCGGCAGCAGCAGGCGCACGTCCGAGGGCGTCTGCGGGCGGATGTCGTCGAGCCACCGCGACGGTCGTCTCGCCCTGCCCGGCGACTGCCCGAGCCCGAGCAGTCGCCGGGCCTGGTCCTGGCGCTCGTGGCGCCGGGCCGCCTGGAGCTCCCGTGTCCCGGACACCTCCTCCGCGCCGGAGCCGCGAGCGCCACGTCGATCGTGCGCCCCGGTTCCGCCGGGGCCGGACGCCTCGGGGCGATCGGGAGAGCCGGGGGTCGTCATACGCGCACCTGGGCTCGGAGCCGCTCGAGGAGCTTGGGCCCGATCCCCTGGACCTCGCCGAGCTCGTCGACGCTGCTGAACCGCCCGTGCTGGGTGCGCCACTCGATGATGCGGCCCGCGATCGCCGGACCGACGCCGGGCAGGGTGTCCAGCTGCTCCACGGTCGCCGTGTTGAGGTCGATCGGGGCACCCGGGGCGGCGGTCCCCGCCGCACCGCCACCGCTGGGCGACGTGCCTCCCGGGGGCGACACCCCGCCTGGCGATACGGACTGGTCCGGCGCCTTCTCGCCGGGGCGCGGCACGTAGACCTGCTCGCCGTCGACGAGGACCCGAGCCTGGTTGAGGCCCCCGAGGTCGGCCCCGGGCAAGGCCCCACCCGCGGCCGCGAGCGCGTCCACCACCCGGGCCCCAGGAGCGAGACGGACCACGCCCTGGCGCCGCACCTGACCGCCGACGTCCACGATCACCCCGGTCGACGCCAAGGAGGGCGTCGCGGCTGCGGGGCCGGACCCACCGCCCCGACCCGGAGACGTGGCCGCCACGCTCGATCCGCCACGCTTCACCCCGTCGCCCGCCTCGCGGTCGGCAGCCGCCGAGGGGACCGGCTCAGGCTCCCCCTGGCTGCGCGCCATGGCCACGCGGACGCCGAAGGCGACGCCCGCGAGCACCAGCACCAGGAGCAGGGCGAGCACCGCGGTCCAGCGGGGCTGCCAGGTGGCGCCGACCAACCGGCTCGGCAGCGACACGACCGCTGGCGCCGGTGGACGATGCCGCCCGGAGCCCTCGGGCGGGGACGGCGACAGCCGCCCACGACGCTCCAGCGCGTCCGGGCCATAGACGCGCTCCACGACGTTGTCGGGCAGGTCGTCCAGCGACTCCACCGCTCCCGATCGGGGCAGCTCCATCCGCCACGCGGGGTCGCCCTCGCGCGTCTCGGTCGCGGTGATCCGCGCGAGCCGCTCCAGGTCCGGTGGTGGTGGTCGACGTGCCATGAGCGCGACGCTAGGTCCGCGCGCCCAGGCCTGGCAGGGCACGTGCTGCGCCTGTGGACAGTCGTCCCCGCGTCGCGTCAGGGTGTGGACAAGTCGGTGAGCAGACGGGTTCCGCCACGTCGTCGATGAGCATCTCGAGCGAGAGCTCGGCTGACCAACCGATCCGGACGATCAGGCAGGGATGCTCACCGAGCGGGGCGGGCCGTTGCGAGCTCGGCGACCAGGTCATCGACGTCCACGCCGCGGTCGCTCAGCACCACCTCGAGCGCTGATGCGGCAGACCGGAGGGAGGCCACCTGGACGTCACGGTCCATGGGGGTCGGGATGAACCACCCCACGGTGACCCCGTGCCGCGTCACCTCCACCGGCTCGGCCGCGCGATGTAGTCGGCCAGACCATCCCGGAACGCGCGGATGCCCACAGATGTCGCCATGCCCACCTCCCGATGTGTATCCGTGTGCACACCCTAGGGGCGCGGGGAGACGACGACCGCGGTCGTCCCGGGTCCGACGTGGCAGGCGGCCACGGGACCCAGGGGATACACCTCGATGGGGGTGCCGTCGGGACAGCGGACGCGCAGCGCCTCGACCACCTCGTCGGCGCGCAGCTCGGCGTCGAGCTGGTGGACCGCGATCTCGCAGCCACGCTCCCCGCACGCCTCGGCGGCCGCGACGGAGCGGTCGACCATCTCCTTGATCGCCCGCGTGGACGTGCGGACCTTGGCGACCGGCTCGATGTGGCCGTCGTCGATGCCGAGCAGCGGCTTGATCGACAGGGCGGTGCCGAAGAAGGCGGCGGCTCCCCCGATGCGGCCGCCCTTGCGCAGGTAGTCCAAGGACTCGACGCAGAAGGTCAAGGTGGCGTCCTCCGCCCGGCGCCGGGCCGCCACCCCCGCCTCGACGGCGCCCGCCCCGTCCTCCACCATCGCGGCGGCGGTGAGCACGCCGAAGCCCATCGCCATACCGATGGAGCGGGAGTCCACGACCTCGACCGGGATCGGCGAGCGGGTCGCGGCGAGGACCGCGGCCTCGACCGTGCCGGACAGCTCCGAGGACAGGTGGACCGACAGGACCTCCTCGCAGCCTCGCTCGGCGGCCCGGCGATAGGCCAGCAGGAAGTCGGCGGGCGAGGGGCGCGAGGTGCCGAGCTTCTTGGCGCGGCGCAGGATGCCGGGGACCTGGTCCTGCGGCAGCTCGCCCTCGATGTGCTGCTCCCCGTCGGCGACGAGCACGAGCGGCACGACGTCGATGCCGTGGCGGGTCACCGACTCGGCAGGCAGGTAGCCCGTCGAGTCGGTGACCAGCCCGACGGAGGGGAACAGGGTCGTCATCGATCAGCCGGCGACGATGTTGACCAGCTTGGGCGCCCGCACGATGACCTTGCGGATCGTCTTGCCCTCGAGCAGCCCCTGGATGCGCTCGCTGGCGAGGGCCGCGGCCTCCAGGTCGGCGTCGCTGATGTCGGCGGCCACCTCGAGGCGGTCGCGCACCTTGCCGAGGACCTGCACGACGCACGTGACGGTGTCGTCGACCAGGAGCGCGGGGTCGGCGGCGGGGAACGGCTCGTGGACCACCGAGGACTCGTGACCCAGGCGGGACCACAGCTCCTCGGCGATGTGCGGCGCGACCGGCGCCACCATGAGGACCAGCGCCTCGGCGGCAGCGCGCGGCACGACCGGCAGCTTGGTCAGGGCGTTGTTGAGCTCGATGAGCCGGGCGATGGCGGTGTTGAACCGCAGCCCGTCGTAGTCGCGGGCGACCTGGTCGATCGTCTTGTGCAGCAGGCGGCTGGTGGCGTCGTCCATCGCCTCGTCGCCGACCCGCACCTCGCCCGTCTGCTCGTCGACCACGTTGCGCCACAGCCGCTGCAGGAAGCGCTGCGACCCGACGACGGCGCGCGTCTCCCACGGCTTGCTCAGCTCGAGCGGACCCATGGCCATCTCGTAGACGCGGAAGGTGTCGGCGCCGTACTCGTCGTACATCTCGTCCGGGGACACGACGTTCTTGAGCGACTTGCCGATCTTGCCGAACTCGCGGTGCACGACGGTGCCCTGCCAGGTGAACACGCCGTCGGCGCTCTCCTCCACCTCGGCGGCGGGCACCGGCTGACCCCGGTCGTCGCGGTAGGCGGCGGCCTGGATATAGCCCTGGGAGAAGTACGTGCGGAACGGCTCCTCGGAGCTCAGGTGCCCGAGGTCGTGCAGCACCTTGACCCAGAACCGGGCGTAGAGCAGGTGCAGCACGGCGTGCTCGACGCCGCCGACGTAGAGGTCCACGCCACCGGGGTCGGTCGCCCCGGCCGGAGCCCCGGCGACCGTCGTGGTCTGCGGGCCCATCCAGTAGCGCTCGACCTCGGGGTCCACCAGGGCCGTCCCGTTGGCGGGGTCGAGGTAGCGCAGGAAGTACCAGCACGACCCCGCCCAGTTGGGCATGGTGTTGGTCTCGCGGCGGTAGCGCTGAACGCCGCGCCCGTCACCGAGGTCCAGCTCGACCTCGACCCAGTCGCCGGCGCGGGACAGCGGCGGCTCCGGCTCGGACGAGTCGTCGTCGGGGTCGAAGGTCTTGGGCGCGTAGTCCGGGATCTCGGGCAGCTCCAGCGGCAGCATCGACTCGGGCAGCGCGTGCGCGACCCCGTCCTCGTCGAAGACGATCGGGAACGGCTCGCCCCAGTAGCGCTGCCGGCTGAACAGCCAGTCGCGCAGGCGGTAGGTCACGGTGCCCTGACCCCGGCCGGTGCGCTCCAGCCACTCGATCATCGTGGCCCTGGCCTCGTCCAGCCCCATGCCGTCCAGCGACACCTCGTCGTTGCGGGAGTTGACGGCGACCCCGGGTGCGACATACGCCTCGCCGCTGTTGACCGACCCCGGCCACGACGAGTCTCCCTGCGGCGCAACGACGTCCAGGATCGGGATCATGAACTCCGTGGCGAACTCGAAGTCGCGGGCGTCGTGCGCCGGGACGGCCATGATCGCCCCCGTGCCGTAGCCCATGAGGACGTAGTCGGCGATGAACACCGGGACCTCGCGGCCGTCGACCGGGTTGGTCGCGTAGGCGCCGGTGAACACGCCCGTCTTGGTCTTGTCCTCCATCTGGCGCTCGACGTCGCTCTTGCGGGAGGCCGCGAGCTGGTATGCCGCGACCGCCTCGCGGGGGGTGTCGGCGCCACCGGTCCAGTGCATCGGGATGTCGCTCGGCCAGGCGTCGGTCACCAGCTCGTCGACGAGCGGGTGCTCCGGCGCGAGCACCATGAAGGTCGCCCCGAAGAGCGTGTCGGGACGCGTGGTGAACACGTCGATCGGCTCCCCGGCCGGCCCGGTGAAGGTCACGCGGGCGCCGTGCGAGCGGCCGATCCAGTTGCGCTGCATGGTCTTGACCTTGTCCGGCCAGTCCACGCGGTCGAGGTCGTCGGCGAGGCGGTCGGCGTAGGCCGTGATCCGCATCTTCCACTGGCGCAGGGCCTTGCGGAAGACGGGGAAGTTGCCGCGCTCGGAGCGGCCGTCGTTGGTGACCTCCTCGTTGGAGAGGACGGTGCCGAGGCCGGGCGCCCAGTTGACCGGAGCCTCGTCGGCGTAGGCCAGGCGGTAGCCGTCGATGACGGTGGCCTGCTCGGTGGCGCTGAGGTCGCTCCAGCTGCGACCGGCCCACTCCCCCGGCAGGGGACGGGACCCGTCGGCCAGCTGCGCGACCAGCTCGGTGATCGGCCGCGCGCGGCCCAGACCCCCGTCGGGGCGGGGGGCGCTCTCGTCATACCAGCTGTTGAAGATCTGCAGGAATATCCACTGGGTCCAGCGGTAGTAGTCCGGGTCGATGGTGCGGATCGCACGCCGGTCGTCGTGGCCGAGGCCGAGGCGGCGCAGCTGGCGCGCCATGATCACGATGTTGTCCTCGGTCGTCTTGCGCGGGTGCTGACCGGTCTGGACCGCGAACTGCTCCGCCGGCAGGCCGAACGCGTCGTAGCCGAGACAGTGCAGGACGTTCTTGCCGGTCATGCGGTGGTAGCGGGCGTAGACGTCGGTCGCGATGTAGCCCAGCGGGTGCCCGACGTGCAGGCCGGCGCCGCTCGGGTAGGGGAACATGTCGAGGACCAGGAGCTTCTGCGCCTGGGTCAGCGGGTTGTCCGGCTCGGCCCACGGGCCGGCGGGGTTGGGCGCGTGGTAGGTGCCCTGCTGCTCCCAGCGGTCCTGCCAGCTGGTCTCGATCTGCCCGGCCAGCGCGGCGGTGTAGCGGTAGGGGTGCTCGTCGCGCGTCTCGGCGGCCGTGTCCGTCATCGTCTGTCTCCCTGGGTCCTCGGTGTGGCTCGCGTCTGCTCCCGGGCTCGCATGCCTCCAGACACACGAACGCCCCTCACGCAGAGGGGCAGCCGCGCTGATGTCCGACGTGCTCAGCGCGGCCCGACAAGGAGCTGGTGGTGGGCCACCTCACCAGGCTACCGCAGGGTTATCCCGGGCTCGACGACCAGGCCGTATGCCGAACCGCCCGCGACCGATGGCCGCCCCGTGACCGGGCGGCGCGTGACGGCGGCGCGGCGCCATACGATCGAGTCCTCCCCGCCGTCGCCCACGAGAGGTGCCCCATGCCTGCCCGCCCCTGGACCACGATCGCCCCCGGCCCGCACGACGTGCGACTCGTGGTCGCCGACATGGACGGGACGCTGCTGGACGAGTCCGGCGCCGTGCCCGCGGGCTTCTGGGGGCTGCTGTCACTGATGGGTGAGCGCGGGATCACGTTCGTGCCCGCCAGCGGGCGCCAGCTGGCGACCCTGCAGCGCGTGTTCGAGCGCGCACCGCAGGGGCTGTCCTACATCGCCGAGAACGGCACGCTCGTGGTCCACGACGACGAGGTCGTCTCGACGACCACCGTCTCGGCGGACATCACGCGCGAGGTGGTCGACACGGTGCGCGTCGCCGCCCGCGAGCACGACCTGGGGCTCGTGGTGTGCGGCGTGCGCAGCGCCTACGTCGAGCGCAACGACCCGGCCTTCCTGGCCGAGTGCGAGAGGTACTACGCCAGGCTGGAGGTCGTCGGGGACCTGCACGCCGTCGAGGACGACGTGCTCAAGCTCGCTGTCTACGACTTCGAGGACGCGGAGCGTCACGTGGACGCGATCTTCGGCGAGGTCGCGCGCACCCACCAGGTCGTCCTGTCCGGCCAGCACTGGATCGACATCATGGCCCCGGGGGTCCACAAGGGCCACGGGGTGCGGGCGCTGCAGTCGCGGCTGGGCGTGACGTCCGCGCAGACGGTCGTGCTCGGCGACTACCTCAACGACCTGCAGATGCTGGACACCGCCACCTGGTCGTTCGCGATGGCCAACGCCCACCCCGACCTGATCGAGAGCGCCGCCTATCTCGCGCCCCGCAACACCGAGGACGGCGTCGTCCGGGTCCTGACCCACCTGCTCGGGGCCTGACGGCGGCCCGTATCGACGCCCACCTCGGTGACTACGCCGACGCTCGCGCCCACCTCGACGACGCGCTCGGACTCCTCGCCAACTGCGCCGACATCCACACCCGCTGCGACGACACCAACCGGCGGCTGTGCAACCAGGCGTTTTTCACGAAGGTCTTCATCGACGAGGACAACGAGCTGCGCGTCGAGCACAATCGACCCTTCGAGATGCTCCTCGATCCACAGGTCAACGCCAACGCTCTGACCTGGGCCGCAGACGCCAACAAGGCCCGAACCTCGGCCAGCGTTTCCGTTGGCAAGGGTTCGAGCCTTGTGCGTGGGGTGGAGCTGAGGGGACTCGAACCCCTGACCCCCTCCATGCCATGGAGGTGCGCTACCAGCTGCGCTACAGCCCCTCACGGGACGGATCCCGTGGGTTGTCGTGACGGACCGTGGCCCGCTGCGACTGGATTACTTTAGCCAGAGTTCATCGCTGCGACCAAATCGGCGTGTGCCGTGCCGGTCGCCCGGCCTCAGCGCTCCGTCGGCCAGGAGGCGCCCTCGTCGGCGTCGGGGGCGCCGAGGTTCCAGGTCTCGATGCGCCAGGCGCCCGAGGGCATCTGCGCGAGCTCGGCCCAGTGGCAGTTGCGAAGACCGCCGAGCACGAGCCAGGCCTGCTTCTGCGGAAGGCCGACGAGCTCGGCGGCGAGGGCGCGTGCGGCGACCCCGTGCGAGACGACCACGGCGAGGCCGTCCTGCGGCATACGGCCCACCAGGTCGAGCGCACCGGCCAGGGCGCGCGTCGCCACGTCGGCCACCGACTCCCCGTGCCCGCCGCGCTTGAAGTCCTCGCCGGTCAGCATGCGCTCGGCGTCGGCGGGATACTCCGCGCGCACCTCGGCGCCCGAGCGGCCCTGCCACTCCCCCGCATGGATCTCGCGGAAGCGCTCGTCGCGCTGCACCTCGACGCCCAGCAGGCCCCCGAGCGCGTCGGCGGTCGCCGCGGCACGCAGCAGGTCGGAGCTGACGATCACGTCAGGACGACGAGCCGCGAGGTGCGGGGCGGCCGCAGTCGCCTGCGCCAGCCCGGTCTCGGACAGCGCGATGTCGAGCTGCCCCTGCCAGATGCCGGCGGCGTTGTGCGCGGTCTCGCCGTGCCGCCACAGGATCAGTCGCTTGCCCATGGGGGTCAGTCGCGCAGACCCGGCCACCCGGTCGTGCGGGCGGGCGCGTCGGCATACGGGTCGTCCTCGTCCTGGCGACCGGTGGGGTCCGGCAGGTCCAGGTCCACCGTCGGGCAGTCCTTCCACAGCCGCTCGAGGCCGTAGAACTCGCGCTCGTCGCTGTGCTGGACGTGCACGACGATGTCGACGAAGTCGATTAGGACCCAACGACCGTCCTTCTCGCCCTCGCGACGCACGGGCTTGGCGCCGAGGTCGCGCAGGCGGTCCTCCACCTCGTCCACGATGGCCCGGACCTGGCGGTCGTTGGGCGCGGACGCGAGGACGAAGATGTCGGTCAGCGCGAGCTGTTCGCTGACGTCGAGCGCGGTGATGTCGCGGGCTCGCTTGTCGTCCGCCGCGAGGGCGGCGGCCTTGGCGAGCTCGATGGCACGCGGGGTGGCGGTCACGCAGGATCCTTTGGGGTGGTGGTCGATGACGGCGGGGACGCCGACGAGGTGGGTGTGGCCTGGCCGGCACCGATGGGGTCGATGACGCCGAGGCCGCCGTTGACGGTGACGCCCGACAGCGCCGGGTCGGTCGAGACGACGGGCGCGGACGGGGCATACAGGCGGTACTTGTTGATGTGCTGCACGACACCGTCGGGCACGAGGTACCAGACCGGCTTGCCCTCGGCGACGCGCTCACGGCAGTCGGTGGAGCTGATCGCCATGGCCGGCACCTCGGTGAGGGTCACGCCGTCGGCGGGCAGCCCGGACTCCGAGAGGTGATATCCGGGGCGCGTGACGCCGATGAAGTGCGCCAGGCCCCACAGCTCGTCGACGTCCTTCCACGACAGGATCCGGGACAGGGCGTCGGCGCCGGTGATGAAGAACAGCTCCGCGTCGGGGTTGAGCCGGCGCAGGTCTCGCAGGGTGTCGATGGTGTAAGTCGGGCCGTCCCGGTCGATGTCGACCCGCGACACCGAGAAGCGCGGGTTGGAGGCCGTCGCGATCACCGTCATCAGGTAGCGGTGCTCCCCCGGCGACACGCTCGCCGCGGCCTTCTGCCAGGGCTGCCCGGTCGGCACGAAGACGACCTCGTCGAGGTCGAACAGTGCTTGGACCTCGCTGGCGGCGACCAGGTGACCGTGGTGGATGGGGTCGAAGGTCCCACCCATCACGCCGATCCGCTGTCTCAGTGCCCGCTCCCGGGCGCGCTGTGCGAGCCGTGCGACGCGTCGTTGGCGCCCTGGGCGGGGGCCAGCTTGGCGGCGGTGTTGCGGAACGCGAACGTGATCGCCAGCAGCGTCATGAACGCGGCGAGCGCGATGACCCCGAACCAGAAGTCGGCGAACGGCAGCGTCATCGCGTGCTCGGAGTGGTGCTCGCCCTCGGCGAGGATCAAGGCGGCAGAAGTCATGCGGTCATGCTACCTGCTCGGTGCGGGGCCGCCCCCGATGCCGCTGTCGGGGGTGTAACGGCACAGCCGACGCACAGCACCCCCTGCGGCCATTGCCAACGTCGCGGACCTAGGCTGGCACGCATGGTCCCTGAGCTGTCCGTCGTCATCCCCATGTACAACGAGGAGCAGGTGCTCCCGCTGCTGGTGCAGCGGCTGCGCCCGGTGCTCGACGGTCTCGGGACGAGCTACGAGGTCGTCGCGGTCGACGACGGCTCCAAGGACCAGACCGCCGTGCTGCTGCAGCGCTACCGCCGCGAGTGGGAGCAGCTGCGCGTGGTGCGGCTGCGCGCGAACTCCGGCCACCAGGCAGCGATCTCGGCCGGCCTGGTGTCCGCGCACGGCGACTTCGTCGTCACCTTGGACGCCGACCTGCAGGACCCGCCCGAGACGATCGCCGACATGCTGCGCGCGGCCCACGAGGAGGGCGTCGACGTGGTCTACGGCGTCCGCTCGGACCGTTCCACCGATTCCTTCTTCAAGCGCGAGACCGCCAAGGCCTTCTACTCCGTCCACTCCCGCCTGACCGGGATGGAGACCGCGGGCAACGCCGGCGACTTCCGCCTCATGTCGCGCGCCACCGTCGACGCGGTCAACGCCCTGCCCGAGCACGGACGGGTGCTGCGCTTCGTCGTCCCCGCGCTGAACTTCCCGTCAGCGAGCGTGTCCTACAAGCGCGAGGAGCGGGCGGCCGGCGAGTCGAAGTACCCCTTCATGAAGATGGTGATGCTGTCGGTCGACTCGATCATCGGCTTCAGCCTCAAGCCGCTGCGGCTGGCCACGTGGTTAGGCTTCGGGGGCTTCATCGCCTCGCTGCTCCTGATCGCGTATGCCGTGATCGGCCGCTTCACGGGCCACGCCATCGCCGGCTGGGCCTCCACCGTGGGCATGATCGCGCTCGTGGGCGGCCTGCAGCTGCTCTGCCTCGGCATCCTCGGCGAGTACCTCGGCCGCATGTACCAGCAGCTCCAGGAGCGACCCAACTACTTCATCGCCTACGACTCCGCGCGGGACCGTGACGACCACCGGTTCGCCATACCGCGCAGTGCTCGTATGGCGACCGGCCAGCCCGCCGGCGCCACGGCGGCACGGCCCGCGGTCACCCTGCAGGCAGGGTCCGTGGAGGCCGGGGCGGGCCCGCGAGTTGCCAACCCGACGCCGCGGGGGACAGACACGAGCGAAGGCACCCTGGACGCCCACGGCCTGGCGGGCGAACCCATCGACCGCTGACCTACCGGGGGTAGGGGCATCGACCGGGCTTCGTCCCCCAGGCTGATGATCCCGCCGGGGGTAGGGGCAATCAGCCGGGCTTCGTCCCCCAGGCTGATGATCCCGCCGGGGGTAGGGGCATCAGCGCCGGCGCGCGACGACGAACTCGCTGACGCCCGGCAGATCCTTGACCGGCAGGTAACGCTCCACCGTGATGACCGCCCGCAGCGCCGCGTTGACCGCCCAGTGCGTGTCCTGCAGGTCGCTGCCCTGGCTCGTGCGGCGGCGCATCGACACGACCGGCCGCAGCAGGACGTTCCAGGCGAAGCGTCGCTGGATCTCGAAACCGTTGCGCTGCAGCAGGTCCAGGATCTCGGCACGGTGATAGCGCCGCACGTGACCCACCGCGACGTCGTGGTCGGACCAGAGCTTGGGGTCGACGGGCACGGCCACGAGGAACGGGGCGCCCGGCTTGAGCACCCGGTGCACCTCTTGCACGCAGGCGTCGTGCTCCACCAGGTGCTCGAGCAGGTCGAAGGCCATGACCAGGTCCAGCGAGCCGGTCTGCACCGGCAGGTTCGTCGCGTCAGCCCGCATCACCGGCACCGAGCGCTCGTCAGCAGCCAGCGCGCCGTCCTGGGTGTACTCCAGCGCCACGGCCTGCCACCCGTGCTCGATCAGCACGCGGGTGTTGCCTCCCCCGGCGGCCCCGATGTCCAGGGCCCGGCCGGGCGTCATACCGGAGATGAGGCGAGCGAGGATGTGCCTCCGTTCGCGGTACCACCAGTGCGCGTCCTCCAGCCTGGCCAGCTTGCGGACCTCGTGACCCTCCACGTACGGCACGTCCTCTCATCGTCGAATGGCACCAACCTAGAGGAACGTTGGCGCCCAGGCGTGCAGATCGCGCCGTCAGACGCGGACCTGTCCGTCGCCCTCCACGACCCACTTGGTGCTCGTCAGCTCCTCGAGGGCCATCGGGCCGCGGGCGTGGAGCTTCTGGGTGGAGATGCCGATCTCGGCGCCGAAGCCCAGCTCAGCGCCGTCGGTGAACCTCGTGCTGGCGTTGACCATGACCGCGGCCGAGTCCACCTCGTCGACGAATCTCCGTGCCGCAGAGCGGTCGTCGGTGACGATCGCATCCGTGTGACCGCTCGACCAGCGGCGCACGTGCTCGATCGCCTCCTCGAGGGAGGGCACGACGCGGACCGCCATGTCCAACGAGAGGTACTCCACCGCCCAGTCCTCGTCGGTCGCCTCCACCCAGCGCGCCCCCGCCTGCTCGGTCACGTCCTTGAGAGCCGGGTCGGCGTGGATGACGACGCCCTCCTGTCCAAGGGATCGCAGGATCCGGGGCAGGGCCTGGTCGGCGACGGCCTCGTGCACCAGCAGCGACTCGGCTGAGTTGCAGACGCTGGTGCGGTGGGTCTTGGAGTTGAGGGTGATGCGTTCCGCCATCTCTAGGTCGGCGCCGGCGTCGACATACACGTGGCAGTTGCCCACCCCCGTCTCGATCGTGGGGACGGTCGACTCGGTCACGACGGTCTGGATCAGACCCGCTCCCCCGCGCGGGATGAGGAGGTCGACCTCCCCGCGGGCGGTCATCAGGGCGCGCACGGCGTCGTGGCCGGGCGCGTCGAGCAGCTGGACGGCGTCGGGGTTGAGCCCGAGGGTGCGCAGGGTCTCGCGGAGGATCTCGACGAGGACGCGGTTGGTGTGCTCCGCCGCGCTGCCGCCGCGCAGGATGGCCGCGTTGCCGGACTTGAGCGCCAGGCCGGCGGCGTCGACGGTGACGTTGGGGCGCGCCTCGTAGATCATGCCCACGACACCCATCGGCACGCGAACCTGCCTGACCTGCAACCCGGTCGGCGTGGTGCTGCCGCGGACGACGTCGCCGACGGGGTCGGGCAGGCCGGCGACGTCGCGCAGGCCCTGGGCGGCCGCGGCGACCCGGGCTTCGGTGAGGGTGAGGCGGTCCAGCAGGTTGGCCCGGGTGCCCGCCGCGGACTCGCGCTCGACGTCGATGGTGTTGGCCTCGACGATGCGGTCGGTGGCGGCGACGAGCGCGTCGGCCATGGCACGCAGCGCCTCGTCCTTGCGGCCGCGCGGCAGCAGCGCCAGCTCGCGGGCGGCGGCGCGGGCACGTGCGGCGAGCCCCGAGACGAGCTCGCGGGCACCGGGATCGATGGACGTGGCGGGCTGGGCTGTCATGACTCCATCAAACCGCACCGGCTCGTATGACGCCGCCGCCGTCTCGTCCAACCCGGGTCGATGCGCCTACCTGAGGTAGGTGCATCAGCCGGGGGAACGAAGGCCGGTCGATGCCTTTACCGGCGGCAGAGGCATCAGCCTGGGGAACGAAGGCCGGTCGATGCCTTTACCGGCGGCGGGTCAGAGGAGGGCGAGGTCGTCGCGGTGGATGACTTCGCGGCGGTACTGCTCCCCCAGCTCGTCGCCGAGGTCGTGGGTGCTGCGGCCGAGCATCGCGGGCAGCTCGGACGACGCGTAGTTGACCAGCCCGCGCCCCACCACGCGCCCGTCCGGCGCGACCAGGTCGACCGCGTCGCCCTCGTCGAAGCTGCCGCTCACGCCCACGATCCCGGCCGGAAGCAACGAGCGGCGGTGGCTCACCACGGCGTCCACGGCCCCCGCGTCCAGCTCGAGCCGGCCCCGCGCCGTCGACGCGTGCCGCAGCCACAGCAGGCGGCCCCGCGGACGCACCTCCGGCGCCTCGAAGACCGTCCCCACGTCCTCGCCGCCCAGCGCCTCCGCCGCCAGGGCGGCCGACGTCACCAGCGCGGGGATGCCCGCACCCGTCGCGATGCGGGCGGCCTCGATCTTGGTCGTCATGCCGCCGGTGCCGACCTTGCTGCCGGAGCCACGGATGACGACGTCCGCCAAGTCTGCCTCGCCGCGCACCACCGGGATCCGGCGGGCGCCGGGGCGCGACGGCGGTCCGTCATACAGCGCGTCGACGTCGGAGAGCAGCACCAGGGCGTCGGCCTTGACCAGGTGCGCGACGAGGGCCGCGAGCCGGTCGTTGTCGCCGAAGCGGATCTCCTGCGTGGCGACGGAGTCGTTCTCGTTGACGACGGGCACGACGCCGAGGTGCAGCAGCCGCACCAGGGTGCGTCGCGCGTTGACGTAGTGCGAGCGCCGCGTCACGTCCATCTCGGTCAGCAGCACCTGCCCGACGCGGGCCCCGTGCCGCCCGAAACTCGTGGTGTAGGCCGCCATCAGGGCGCCCTGCCCCACCGCCGCGGCGGCCTGCTGGGTGGCCAGGTCGCGGGGGCGCTTGGGCAGCGCGAGCGGGTTGAGCCCGGCGGCGATAGCCCCCGACGAGACGAGCACGACCTGCGCGCCGTCGCGCCAGCGTCGGGCCAGCGCGTCCACCAGCCGGCCGATGGCCAGGTCGTCCAGGTCTCCGTCCCCGCCGGTCAGCGAGGACGACCCCACCTTGACGACGATCCGCTCGGCGTCGGCGATCCGCTCGCGGGTGCCGCCGCTCCCAGCGCTCTCGGCCACGGCAGGTCAGTCCTCGTCGCGCAGCGTCGCCCAGTGGCCCGAGCGTCGCTCGGCGTCCAGCTCGGCGGCGGTCTTGCGGCGGGCGGCCTTGAGGTCGGCGAGCTCGTCGCGCTTCTCGGCGCGGGTGGCCCGGCGGGCCCCCTCGGCCTGCTCGAGCCGCAGGTCGGTGCCGCGGCGGCCGAGCAGCTCGGCGCCGGCGGCCAGCGTCGGCTCCCAGTCGAAGACGACCGCGTCGTCCTCGGCGCCGATCACGACCGTGTCGCCGGCGACCGCGCCGACCTTGAACAGCTGCTCCTCGACACCCAGCCGGTTGAGCCGGTCGGCGAGGTAGCCGACGGCCTCGTCGTTGCTGAAGTCGGTCTGACGGACCCAGCGCGCGGGCCGGTCGCCGACGACGCGATAGATGACCCCGTCGGAGGTGTTCTCCTTGCGGACGACGAAGCCGGTGTCGTCGACGGCCTTGGGGCGTATGACGACGCGCCGGGTCTCGACCTGCTCCACCTCGGCGCGGGCCGCCTCGACGTGGCGCGCCAGGGCGTAGGTCAGCTCCTTGAGACCGGTGCGGGCCACCGCGGAGACGACATGCACCTCGAGGCCGCGAGCCTCCAGGTCGGGCTTGACGAACTCGGCGAGCTCCTCGGCCTCGGGGACGTCGGCCTTGTTGAGCACGACGATGCGGGTGCGCTCGGTCAGGGCCTTGCCACCGAGCGTCTCGTCGGGGACGTAGAGGCTGAGCTCGCGCTCGATCGCCTCGAGGTCGGACATCGGGTCGCGGTCGGGCTCGAGGGTGGCGCAGTCCACGACGTGCACCAGCACCGAGCAGCGCTCGACGTGGCGCAGGAACTCCAGGCCGAGGCCCTTGCCCTCGTGCGCCCCGGGGATCAGCCCGGGCACGTCGGCGACCGTGTAGCGCGCGGAGCCCGCCGTCACGACGCCGAGGTTGGGCACCAGCGTGGTGAAGGGGTAGTCCGCGATCTTGGGGCGGGCGCTGGACAGGACGGAGACCAGCGAGGACTTGCCCGCGGAGGGGAAGCCGATCAGCGCGACGTCGGCGAGCGTCTTGAGCTCCAGCACGACGTCGTGCTCGTCGCCGGGCTCACCCAGCAGGGCGAAACCGGGAGCCTTGCGCCGGGTGGACGCCAGCGCCTTGTTGCCGAGACCGCCGCGACCGCCCTGGGCGACGACATACTCCCCGCCCATCTCGACGAGGTCGGCGAGCAGCCGGCCCTGCTTGTCCTTGACGACGGTGCCCTGCGGCACGCCCAGCACCAGGTCGTCGCCGTCAGCACCGTTGCGCTCGGCACCCTCGCCCGGCTTGCCGTTGCCGGCCTTGCGGTGCGGGGTGTGGTGGTAGTCCAGGAGCGTGGTCTTCTGCGGGTCGACCCGCAGCACGACCGATCCGCCGCGACCGCCGTTGCCGCCGTCGGGGCCACCGAGCGGCTTGAACTTCTCGCGGTGGACGGAGGCCACGCCGTGACCACCGTTGCCCGCCTGCACGTGCAGCGTCACCCGGTCGACGAAGCTCGCCATGTCCCTGGTCCTTCTCTCGTCAGCAGTGAAACCACGCGAGGGTGCAGGCTCGTGGCCTGCACCCTCGCGCAAACATGTGTGTGTGCTGAGCAGACGCTCAGCGGTGCGTCACTCGCCGGCGACGATGTTGACGACCTTGCGGCCGCGCTTGGTGCCGAACTCGACGGCACCGGCAGCGAGGGCGAACAGCGTGTCGTCCTTGCCGCGGCCGACGTTGGCGCCGGGGTGGAAGTGCGTGCCGCGCTGGCGGACGATGATCTCGCCGGCATTGACCTCCTGGCCGCCGAAGCGCTTGACGCCGAGGCGCTGAGCGTTCGAGTCGCGACCGTTCTTGGAGCTGGATGCACCCTTCTTGTGTGCCATGACTAAGCCTGCCTTCGTCGAATCGTGAGCTGGGGGTGCGAGGAGGCTCAGGCCTCGATCGCGGTGACCTTGATCTGGGTGGTCGGCTGACGGTGACCCTGGCGCTTGCGGTAGCCCGTCTTGTTCTTGTACTTCATGATCGTGATCTTGGGGCCCTTGGTCGCCTTGACGACCTCGGCCGTGACCTTGACCTGGGCAAGCTTGGCTGCGTCACTGGTGACGGTGGAGCCGTCAACGAGGAGCAGGGGCTGGAGCTGGATGGACTCGCCGGGCTTGTCGTTCACCTTGTCGATGATGAGGACGTCGCCCACGGAAACCTTCTCCTGGCGCCCGCCTGCGCGAACAATCGCGTACACGTTGCAGACTCGCTCTCTTGATGAGGATGTGAAACCGGTCGTCGCTTCGTGACCGGCCTCCGATCGCGCCTGGCACTTCGCCTGGGCAACGCGGGGGACGGTGGACGCACCGACGTATCAGGCTACCGGGGCGGGGGTGCTGCGGCCAAATCCTGGCCTCGCTCCCCCGCCCCGGCGGTTCGTGCTGCTGGTCCCGCTGCCGACCCCGTCCGAGGGCCGCGGCCGGTCAGGCCTGCGTCGTCTCGGGGGCCTCGCTGCTCGGGGCCCCAGTGTTCTCTGGGTCGCCGATGCCCTCCCCGCGGCCGGTCGGCTCGTATGCCGAACCGCCCGTCTCGAGGGGCTTCGGCGGACCCGCGGGGGCGACCACGCGACCGCGGCGTCGCCGGGGGCGCTTCTCGGGCTCGGGCGTGGCCTCTGCCTCGGCGGGCGACTCGTGGGCCGCCTCGGGCAAGGACGTCGCTGCCGCGATCGCCTCGACCGGGGCGTCGACGTCGCCGACGACGCTGTCCGAGCCCCACCCGGCGCCGGAGGTGCCCGCCCCGGACCTGCCGGGGTCGGAGCTGCCGGTGCCGGAGGTGTCCTCGGGACCCCAGCCGAGGCCGGGGTGGTCGGTGCTCGCCGCGGCGTCGTCGGCGGCGTTGGCGGCCGACTCGGCGTCGGATCCGGGAGCGGCCTCGTCGCCGGCGTCGGGCTCCCCTGCCGGGGTGGCGGCGGGGCCGGCCTCGGCGGGGGTCGATGCCGGCACGGGTGCCGGAGCGGGCGCGCCAGCAGCGGCCTTGGAGGCGCGGCCCTTGCGGGCGGAGCGGCGGCCACGGGCGGGCCGCTCCTCCTCAGGAGCGTCGGTGACGCCGGTGGCGTCGGAGGCGTCGGAGACGGCGCCGACCGGAGCGGCAGCCGAGTCCGGCTCGTCGCCCAGGACCGAGGCCATGGCGTCGTCGATCGCCCGCGCGACCTCGTCGGGCGAGGCCGGCTGCTCGTCGTCCACGACGGCCTTGGAGGCTGCCATCGCCGCTGCGTGTGCGGCCGCCGCGATCTGGGCCGGCGTCGGGCCGGAGTCCTCGGCCTTGGCCGCGTCGTCCCGTCCCCGTCCGTTGCCGTTGGACCCGTTGGACCCGCCGTTGCCGGACCCACCGTTGTTGGACCCGTTCGAGCCACCGTTGCCGGACCCGTTCGAGCCGTTGCTGGAGCCGCCGTTGCCGGACCCGTTGCCGCCCTTGCCCTTGCGACCGCGGCGTCCGCCCTGGTCGTGGGAGTGGTCGACACCGGACTCGGTGCCGGGCGCGACCGGCGTGGACGAGATGAGGATGCCGCGCCCGTTGCAGTGCTCGCACGTGGTGGAGAAGGACTCGATGAGCCCGGTCCCGACGCGCTTGCGGGTCATCTGGACCAGCCCGAGCGAGGTGACCTCGGCGACCTGGTGCTTGGTGCGGTCGCGACCCAGGCACTCGACCAGTCGACGCACGACCAGGTCGCGGTTGGACTCCAGCACCATGTCGATGAAGTCGACGACGATGATGCCGCCGATGTCGCGCAGCCGCAGCTGGCGCACGATCTCCTCGGCCGCCTCGATGTTGTTCTTGGTGACGGTCTCCTCGAGGTTGCCGCCCTGACCGACGAACTTGCCGGTGTTGACGTCGACCACGGTCATCGCCTCGGTGCGGTCGATGACCAGGGACCCGCCGGACGGCAGCCAGACCTTGCGGTCCATCGCCTTGGCGAGCTGCTCGTCGACGCGGTGCTCGACGAAGACGTCCTTGTCGCCGGTCCAGCGCGTGAGGCGCGGGGCGAGGTCGGGGGCCACGGACTCGACATACGAGCTCACGGTCTCCCAGACCTCGGGGCCGGACACGACCAGCGAGCTGAAGTCCTCGTTGAAGACGTCGCGGATCACCCGGACGGTGAGGTCCGGCTCGCCGTGGAGCAGCGCGGGGGCGTTGGTGCCGCGGGCGCCGGCCTTGGTCTGGATGTCGTCCCACATCGCGGTCAGGCGGGCGACGTCGGCGCGCAGCTCCTGCTCGCTGGCCCCCTCGGCGGCGGTGCGGACGATCACGCCGGCGTCGGCGGGCATGACGTCCTTGAGGATCCGCTTGAGGCGGGCCCGCTCGGTGTCGGGCAGCTTGCGGCTGATGCCGGTCATCGAGCTGCCGGGCACGAAGACCAGGTAGCGGCCGGGCAGCGAGATCTGCGAGGTCAGGCGGGCGCCCTTGTGACCCATCGGGTCCTTCGTCGCCTGGACCAGGACGGTCTGGCCGGACTTGAGGGCGTTCTCGATGCGGCGCGGCTGGCCGTTCTCGAGGCCGGCGGCGTCCCAGTTGACCTCGCCGGCGTAGAGGACGGCGTTGCGGCCCTTGCCGATGTCGACGAAGGCGGCCTCCATCGACGGCAGGACGTTCTGCACGCGTCCGAGGTAGATGTTGCCCGCGATGCTGGTCGAGCTGGCCGACTGCTCCCGCGAGACGTAGTGCTCCACGAGGACGCCGTCCTCGAGCACCGCGATCTGGGTGCGGTCGCCGCTGTCACGGACGACCATCGTGCGCTCGACGCTCTCGCGGCGGGCGAGGAACTCGGCCTCGGTGATGATCGTGCGGCGACGCCCGGCCTCACGGCCCTCGCGACGGCGCTGCTTCTTGGCCTCCAGGCGGGTCGACCCCTTGATGCCCGTGGCGGACTCGGAGCGGCGCGACTCGCGGACCTTGGTCACGGTGCCGGGCGGGTCCTCGTCGCCACCGCCGGAGCCGGAGCGACGACGGCGGCGACGCCGACGCGAGGAGCTCGACGAGTCGTCGTCGTCCTCGCCCTGGTCGTCCCGGCCGTTGCGGGAGCTGCGGCCGTCGCGGCCGTCATCGGAGTCGTCCGACTCGTCGTCGCCCTTGTCGTCGCTGCGGTCGTCGCCGTCGGAGTCCGCGCGTCCGCCGGAGCGACCACGGCCGCGGCGGCGGCGCGAGCGGCGGGAGCCCCCGGACTGCTCGCCGTCGTCGCCCTGGTCGTCGGTGTCGTTCGTGTCGTCGGTGTCGTTCGTGTCGCTCGTGTCGTCGTCGACCTGACGGTCGTCGCGGTCGCCGGTGCGGCCGCGGCCGCCGCGGTCGGCGCTGTCGTCGTCGCCGTCGGCCTGCTCGTCAGAGGCGCCCCGGTCGTCGCCGCGGTCGTCGGAGCCCGAGCGACCGCGACGGCCCTTGCCGCCGCGACGGCGACGGCGCGGACCCTGGTCGTCGTCCTGCTCGTCCCGCTCGGCACGGTCGTCGTCGCCCTGAACACCACGCCCGCCCTGCACATCGGCGTCGTCCTGCAGGTCGCGGCCACGGGAGTCCCGGCCACGCAGGTCCCGCTCGTCCCGCGAGCGCGAGACGCGGCCACGAGGCCGGCCGTAGCCCGAGTCGTCGAGGTCGTCGGTGTCGTCCTGCGCACCCTGTGCGTCGTCGGACTCGTCGCGCTGGATGGTGGAGGGGTCGACGCTCGGCGAGGTGGCGCGCCGCGAGCGGCGGGCCACCGTGGGGTCCGGCGCCTGGAACAGCAGGCCGAACGGCGACACGGTCGGCTCGGCGGAGTCGTCGGCGGAGCGGACTGGCAGCTCGTTGATGAGGTCGTTGAGGTGGTCCTGGTCGAGCACGGCCAGGGCGATGTCGACGACCTCCTCGTCGCTGTCGTCGGCGTCCACGTCAGCCGCTGCGGCGGCGACCTCGGGGGCCTGCTCGACGGCGTCCGCCTGGGCGGCGGCGCGCTCGGCGGCGTGGTCCGGGACCCCGGAGGTGAGGCCGGGCGCGTCATACGCGTCGTCGTCGGCGTCGGTGCCGGTGCCGGCGACGGACTCGGTGACGGAGGGGGCCGAGGCCTTCTTGGTGGCCCGGCGGGTGCGCTTGGCGGCCTTCTTGGCCGGCGCGGCAGCGGTGACGGCGTCGACGGCGGCGCGGGCGTCGCCCTCCTCGGCATCGGTGCCGGGGGTGCCGAGCAGGTCGTCGGCGTCGCTGATGCTGGGGCGGTGCGCCTGGCCGGCGACGTCGGCGGGCGCCTCGGCGCTGGCCTCGCTGGAGTCGTTGTCGCCGGAGTCGCTGTCGCTGGGGGCGGCGGCCGCGGCGGTCGCCTTCTTGGCGGCCTTGCGGGGCGCGCGCTTGGTGGCGGCGGCCTTGCGGGCGCGGGTGGCCTTCTTGGCGGGCGCCGCAGCCTCGGTGGTCTCAACAGACGCCGCGGTCTCGGTGGTCTCCGCAGACGCCGTGGTGTCGGCAGGCTCGGCGGCCTGCTCGGACGGCGAGGTCTCTGCGCCCTCGGTGGCCCCAGCGGCCTCGGCGGCGTTGTCGGCGGGGAAGGTGTCGTTGTCGGGTGCCATCGGAGGCGTTCCCTTCTCGACCACGAGGCCACGCCCACTGCCGGCGCGATGCGCCTCGTCGCCGCGTGGTGCGCGGTCGTCGTCGTCACCGGAGCAGGTTGCCCCGACGACGGAAGTCGTCTGCTGCACCGCGCGGCTCGCGCCAGGCGCGTCACTCACGTGGTGCCGCCGCCATCACGTCGACGGAGCCGGTCGGCTCGGTCGTCGGGCGAGACGGGCGACCAGATCGGTCGCGACGCCGCACGTCGCCGTGATGTCGTCGGGTCAGCGGCACGAAGTGGGTCGCACCGTGACCTCTAGCAGTATCGCACAGCGCGCCCGCCCCACCTCTCAGGTGGCCCGGGGACCGCCCACCGGGCGTGGCGCGGTCGGCCCTCAGCGCAGCGGGTCGCCGACCGTGGCGTCCGCCTCTGACCAGGGGCCTTGCACCAGGCGGGTCATCAGCGGGGTGGCCTGCGGCAGGCCCTCCCCCGTCGCGGCGAGCGCCGTGATGACGTCGTCGGGTCGCACCGTCGGGGTCGTATGACGCAGCAGCACCCGCAGCAGCTGGGCATCCGTGCTGACGGTGACCCCGCTGGCTGCGGCCCGCCCCGCAGCACCCTGCAGGTCGAGGGCGAGCACCGCCGAGCGGACGTCGAAGGTGCGGTTCCCGCTCTTCGTCATACGGCTGATCTCGACCGTCTCGGCCGCCAGGAAGGCCGACACGGTCCGCTCGACCTGAGCGCGCTGGTCGGCGTCGAGCCCACGGAGCTCGACGATCCACTCCGAGGCCTGCAGCCGGTCGGCGAGCGACCCGGGCAGCGCGTCGGCGGCCTCGAGGACGTCGATGCCGTCCGGGAGGGCCTCGTCGAGGGCGGCGGCGACCCGGGAGGGCTCGACCGGCTCGGTCACGGAGATCTCGAAGTACTCCGCCTCGCTGGCGGTGCCCGTCGGCGCGGCGTTGGCATAGCTGATCTTGGGGTGCGGGTGGAAGCCTGCGGAGTAGGCCATCGGGACGCCGGCCCGCCGCAGCGCCCGCTCGAGCGCCCGCTGGAAGTCGCGGGTCGAGGAGAAGCGCAGCCGCCCGCGCTTGGCGTAGCGCAGCCGGATCTTCTGCACCGCGGGAGGCGGAGGGGGACCTTCGGGGGTGCGCTGACGAGCCATGAGGCCCAAGGTTACGGGAGTCCTCCGCCCCGCTGATCCCCCCGTGGTCCCACTGGCCCCTCCGGTGGGTCCTCCGGCTCAGACCCCGGTATGACGAAAGGTCGGCACCGTGGTCCGACGCCCGCGACACGGCGCCTTCGGGATGGTCGACGGCATGAACCTCACCACCTCCCCACGCGCCGAGACCCACCATCCCGAGAGCCGCAAGAGCACCGGGAGCCCCGAGAGCAGCGAGAGCCCCGAGGCGGCGCTCGTCGGCCGGGCGCTCGTCAAGACCTAAGGACCCACGCGGGACGAGGCGCCACCCGCCCTGGCCGGCGTCGACCTCGCCATCGCGCCGGGATCGTCCGTCGCCGTCATGGGACCCTCCGGCTCCGGCAAGACGACCCTGCTGCACCTGCTCGCCGGGGTCGTCACCCCGACCTCGGGCACCGTCTCGTGGCGGGGGAAGGACCTCGCCCGGCTCGGCGACGCGGCCCGCAGCCGGTTGCGGCGCAGCGACTTCGGCTTCGTCTTCCAGTCCGGGCAGCTGCTGCCCGAGCTCCCCGCCATCGAGAACGTCGCCCTGCCCCTCATGCTCGCGGGGACCGCGCGGCGCCAGGCCGAGGTGCGGGCCCGGGACTGGTTCGCGCCACTGGGGCTGCAGGGACTCGAGCGCCGCCGCCCGGGCGAGCTGTCCGGCGGCCAGGCCCAGCGCGTGGCGATCGCGCGGGCCCTCGTCGGGTCGCCGGGGGTCGTCTTCGCCGACGAGCCGACCGGCGCGCTCGACCAGACCACCGGCCAGGAGGTCATGCACCTGCTGACGACGGCATGCGCGGCGCAGGGGGCGGCGCTCGTGGTCGTCACCCACGACCCGGACGTCGCCGGCTGGTGCCGACGCGTCGTGCGGCTGCGCGACGGACGCGTCGAGAGCGACGAGGTGACCCGATGAGCGCGCGCCGCAGGAGTGCGCAGCGGGCAGGCGCGAGCACGTCGGGCGTGGGGTCGCTGCGCACCGTGTGGACGATCTCCCGGATGGTCGCGCGCGGGCGCCAGGCCCAGGACTCGCTGACGGGGGTGCTGTCGGTCCTGGCCTTCGCCGTCGCGACCGCCGCGCTGCTCGTGACGGCGGGCGGGCCGCAGGCCTTCGCGCGGCGGGCGGGCGGCCTGGACCCGGAGGTCGGCGACCCCGCCGCGATCTACGTCGTGCTCGCCGTCGTGGCGACGGCCCTGCTGGTCGTGCCGATCCTGACCCTCGGAGGCGTCGCCGCCCGGCTGGCCCTCGCGCGCCGCGACCAGCGCCTGGCCGCGCTGCGCCTGGCGGGAGCCACGTCGGGCCAGGTCACCGCGCTGACTCTCCTCGAGGCGGGGATGCAGGCCGCCGTCGGTGCCGGTGCAGGCGTGGCCGCCTATGCCGTCGCCCTGGTCCCGGTCGGGCTGCTCCGCTTCGACGGAAGGGCGCTCGGGGCGGGGGACCTGTGGCTGGGCGTCCCGATCGTCCTCGCCGTCGCGCTGGGCGTGGTCCTGCTCGCCCTGGGCGCCGCCGGGTCGACCCTGGCTCGCGTCGTCGTGACGCCGTTGGGCGTGGCGGCCCGGCACACCCCTCGGGCGCAGTCGGTCCTGCGACTCGTCCTCGCCCTCGTGGTGGCAGCGGTCTGGACGCTGGGCTTCCAGCTGCTCGGGCAGGCCGGCACCGGGGTGCTTGTGCTCGCGATGGTCGCCATGGTCGCGACGGTCAACGTCGTCGGGCCGTGGTTCGTGCAGGTCAGCGCCCGGATCGCGGCCCGAGCGGCCCGCCGCCCCACGACCCTGCTCGCCGCCAGGCGCATCGCCGACGACCCCCAGACGACGTGGCGCTCGGTGGGCGCGCTCTGCCTCGGAGTCATCGTGGCGGCGTGCGGCGGCGCGATGGCCTCGGCGTTCTCCGCCCGTCCGGACCCGGCCACGCCCCACCTCGCCGACGATCTCGTCACGGGGTGCGCCGTCGCCCTGACGATCCTCGCGCTCGTCGCCGTGACGTCCAGCGGCGTCGTCCACGCGACCCGCGTCTACGACCAGCGCGGCATCCTGCAGGCGCAGGCCCTCGCCGGCACTCCCCTGTCGCAGCTGCGGGCCGTGCGCCGCCGCGAGGTCACGCTGCCGCTCACCGTGGGCGTCGGGCTGGCCACGCTGCAGGGCGGCCTGCTGATGGCGCCGGCCGCCGCCACGGCCTTCAACGCCGGGGCGCTGGTGCTGTTCGCGGCATCGATCGTCGGGTCCTTCGTCGTGGCCCTGGCGTCCGTCCGCGCCAGCGACGGCCTGGTGCGCGAGGCCGTGGCCATGGCCTGATCCCGCTGGCCGCCGCCGGCCCGGGTCGGCTGCCTGCCGCGACTCGCACGCACAACGGGCCCGATCGATGAGGCGACCTGCGCCGATGCGTCGTTGTGCATGTGAGTTCACGGCCCGCGCGCCTCGCCGCCGCGCAGCACCACGACGAGACGCCGGGCGGTCGGCATACCGGATCGTCCCCTCGCGCCCTAGGGTCAGGGGCATGCTCAGCGCACTGGCGGCGGGGCCGCGCACCGACCTGGAGATCCTGCTGCTCCAGGGGTCGCGGATCGAGGTGGGCGCGGACCACCTCGTCGTGCGCTCGCCGCACAACCCCGACTTCCACTGGGGCAACTACGTGCACGTGACGACCGGCGACCCCGACGACGCGGGGCGCTGGCTCGAGGTGTTCGCCAGGGCGTTCCCCCAGGCCGGGCACGTGGCGCTCGGGCTGCCGCGGCTCCCCCACCCCGCTGCCTATGCCGTGCACGGGCTGGAGGTCGGCACCGACGCCGTCCTCACGACGACCGAGCTGCCGGAGCAGCGGCCGCTGGCCGAGGGGTATGCCGTCCGGGCGCTGCTGCCAGACGACTGGGCCCAGGTGCGCCGGGCCGCCGCCGACGAGAACGCCCGCACCGGGGACTACGACCCGCGCGAGCACGACGCGTTCACCGTGGCGCAGATCGCCGCGCGACGACGCCTCGCGGCAGCGGGGAGCGCGGCCTTCTTCGGCGCCTTCACGGACGACGGGCTGCTGGCGGCGGACCTCGGGATCGTCGCGCTGGGGCGGCGGGCGCGCTACCAGTCGGTGGGGACGGTGGCCGAGCACCGGCGGCGCGGCCTGGCGGGGCACCTGCTGGGGGTGGCGGCACGCTGGGCGGCGGAGCGCGGGGCGCGCGAGTGGGTGATCGTCACCGAGTCGACCAACGACGCCGGTCGGCTCTATCGCTCCGTGGGGTTCCGGGACGACGTGCAGGTGGTTGCGGCATACCGCAAACCAGATCGTGAGACATAATCCGAAGTTATTGACCCCATAAGCGTTGCCGCCCTAGTCTCCTCGCATGCCGCCCTTCCCGAGGACCACGCCATGCACCTGACTCGCGTCGTGCGCCGGCACGTGGACCTGCAGCGGGTTGCCAGTCAGCTCTGTCGCTGACCCGCTCCCGCCCCTCGTCCACCGCACGTCCTCAGGAGCCCCCGCATGCCCTCCATCATCATCCTCGCGATCGTCGGTCTCATCGCCCAGCTCATCGACGGCAGCCTCGGTATGGCCTATGGCGTGACGTCGTCGACGCTGCTGCTGGCCGCCGGCACCAACCCCGCCTCCGCCTCCGCCACCGTGCACCTCGCCGAGATCGGCACGACCCTCGCCTCCGGCGCCAGCCACTGGAAGTTCGGCAACATCGACTGGAAGGTCGTCGGTCGCATCGGCATCCCCGGCGCCATCGGGGCCTTCCTCGGCGCGACGGTCCTGTCCTGGCTGTCGACCGAGGTCGCCGCCCCGATCATGTCGCTCGTGCTGCTGGCCCTCGGCGTCTACATCCTCGTGCGGTTCACGGTCCAGAGCGTGACGACCCAGCACCTCGGCAAGCCGCTGCGCCGCCGGTTCCTGTCGCCGCTCGGCTTCGTCGCCGGCTTCGTCGACGCCACCGGTGGCGGCGGCTGGGGCCCCGTCGGCACGCCGGCCATCCTCGCCAGCGGTCGCCTCGAGCCGCGCAAGGTCATCGGGTCGATCGACGCCTCGGAGTTCCTCGTGGCCATCGCGGCGTCGATCGGCTTCTTCCTCGGCCTCGGCGGCGGCGCGATCGTGCCCGGCATGGCCTTCGCCCTGCTGATCGGCGGCCTGATCGCCGCCCCCATCGCCGCCTGGCTGGTCCGGCACCTGCCACCGCGCCTCCTCGGCTCGGCCGTCGGCGGCCTGATCGTGCTCACCAACGCGCGGACCCTGCTGCGCAGCGACTGGATCGACGCCTCCGGCGCCGTGCAGAACCTCTCGTATGCCGCCATCGTCGCCGTCTGGATCGGCGCCGTCGCGTGGTCGCTGCGCGAGCACCGGCGCGAGCAGCGCGAGCTCGTCGAGGCTGACGTGCGACGGGCCGAGGCGCTCGACCCGGCCTGACCCGCCGGACCCACCTGACGGATCTCCCTGCCGGATCTACCTGAGGTAGTCACATCGACCTGGCGTGCGAAGTCGGGCGAATGTGACTACCTGAGATAGGTCAGGCGAGGCCGCGGCGGTCCAGCTCCGCCTCGATCTCCACCGCCAGGGCCGCCCAGGCGGGCGACCGTCCGCGTTGAAGCTCCGCACCAGCGCATAGGCCGCCGCGCCGTGCTCGACCTCCACCTGGTCGGCCTCCAGCCAGCCCTGCCGCTGCAGGTGGTCGACGTTGCGCACGGCCACCTCGCGGATCCTCGGGTCGTCGGGCGGCCAGTCGTACATCTCGTCGGTGACGAGGTAGAGGTCGCGGAACTGCGGGTCGTCCAGCTGGTCCACGCCGATCCGCAGCCAGTGGGACACGAGCTGTGGGTAGAGCACCTGCATGAGCACCCACCCGTCGCGCTCCAGCCGGACCATCCGCTCGGACACCCCCAGCGTGCGGACCTTGTCCAGGTAGGCCTGGTCGGCCGGGTCGAGGGGATCGCCCGACGCGAGCCTCCGCAACCGGCGCCGGTTGCCCTGCAGGTCGCGGATGCGCCGCCCCAGCTCGTGGTCGATCTCGTCGAGCGCCGTCCTGGTCTCGGCCGGCGGAGCGTCCTGCAGCTCCTTGACCCGGGACAGCGGCACGCCTGCCTCGGCCAGGGTGCGGATGCGGGTCAGGTCGACGACGGCCTGCCCGTCATACCGCCGATAGCCCGAGTGGTCCCGGCCCGGCTCGGGGAGCAGACCCAGCCGGTGATAGTGCCGTATGGCGCGCTGGGTCACCCCCACGTAGTCAGCGAGCTGCCCGATCGTCAGCATGCGTCGTCTCCCCCTCTGGTGTGGCCGGCGGCAGCACGAACGCCCGCAGCCCTGGCGCCAGGATCCCGTAGGCCGCGGCCGGGATCCACGCGACCAGCATCGCCCAGCCGGCCGCCTCCAGGGGCTGGAAGCGCAGCTCACGGCCATCAGGCCGAGACCCAGGGGCGAGGCGACCAGCGCGAGGGCGTTGAGCAGCCCGAACACCCGCCCGCGGACCGCGTCGTGGACGTGCTCGGTCATCGCCACCATCGAGATCGGCCCCATGAGGCCGCTGCCGATCCCGGCCGCCGCCATGCCGGCCGCGACGAGCCAGAAGCCGACGAGCGGTGCGATGAGCAGGAAGGACCCGGTGAACAGCGCGATCGAGAGCACCCAGGTCAGCCAGCGGCGCCCGGACAGGGCCACCGCGTAGAGGACGGCACCGACCATCGACCCGATCGCGAACGCCGAGGTCGCGAGGCCGAGCTGCTCCGGCGCGCCGAGACCCTGGAAGTGCGCGGGCAGGACGACGGCGAGCAGGGGCGCGACGACCAGGGCGGAGGCGAAGGACAGCACGATGACCGCGACCAGGGCGGGGCTGCGGCGGACCACGGCCCGACCGCTGCGGGGCGAGTCGTCGTCCTGCGCGGGGGCGGGTGCCGGGGCGAGCCGCATCGCCAGGGTCGCGAGGGCGGCGAGGGCCGAGCAGGCCGCGGTCAGCCACACCACGCGGATGGGGTCGAGGACCGCGAGGAGCGTGCCCGCGAGCGCCGGCCCGGCCAGGAAGCTCACCCCGAACACCGCCTGCCGGTAGCCCGCGACCTTGTCGAGCGGCACGCCGCCGGCCGTGGCGACGTTGGCCATGAGGGTCTCGCGGGCCGTCATACCGGGCACGTCGAAGACCGCGCCGAGCACCCCGAGGACCACGAACCACGCCACGGTGAGGCCGGTGAGGTGGTCGACCACGGCGAGTCCGGCGACGGCGAGGGCGGAGCCGAGGTCGGCGAGGACGCTCATCCGGCGGCGCCCGACCCTGTCGATGAGCCAGCCGCCGACGAGGGCGGCCGCGACGGACGGTATGCCCGAGGCCGCGGCGACCAGGCCGGTGACGGAGGCGTCGCCGGTGCGCGACAGGACCAGCCAAGGCAGGACGATCCCGATCGCGGCGTTGCCGAAGAGCGAGAGCGCCTCGGCGGTGAGGAAAAGCCAGAGCGAGGACCGTGACGTCATGCCGACATCCTGGAGGGTTGACCCTGCGTCAAGGTCAAGCAGCCGCAGCGCACGATCCCGACGCAGGAATCGGTGCCGGTGCCGGTCGACGCGGACGCTCCGGACCTACCGGGGGCAGGATCATCAGCCTGGGGAACGAAGGCCGGTCGATGCCTCTACCGGGGGTAGGTCGCGAGGAGGGTGGCGAGGTGCACGCCCTCGCGCCGCGCGAGGTCGTCGAGCTGGGTGCGGCAGCTGAACCCGTCGGCCAGCACCACCGCGTCGGGCCCCGCCTCCCGCACCGCCGGCAGGAGCTGCTGCTCGGCCACCGCCACCGACACGTCGTAGTGCCCCTGCTCGACCCCGAAGTTGCCGGCCAGGCCGCAGCATCCGCCCAGCCGGACCACCTCGGCCCCCGAGCGCTCCAGCAGGGCCGCGTCCGCGCCCCAGCCGAGGATGGAGGCGTGGTGGCAGTGCGGCTGCGCGACGACCTCGACGCCGGTCAGGTCCGGCGGGGTCCAGCCCTCGGTGCGGTCGAGCAGCTCGGCGAGCGTCAGCACTCCCCCGGCGACGCGGCGCGACGCGTCTGTGCCGAGCAGGTCCACCACGTCGTGGCGCAGCGCCGCCGTGCAGCTGGGCTCCAGGCCGACGATCGGGATGCCTTGCACGACATACGGATCGAGCTCACGGACCGCCTTGGTCAGGATCCGCCGGGCGCTGTCCAGCTGGCCCGTCGAGATCCACGTGAGGCCGCAGCAGACCTGGCGCCCGGTGACGATGGGCGTGTAGCCGGCCGCGCGCAGCACGGTCACCGCGTCGATCCCGACCTGGGGCGAGAAGTGCTCCACGAAGCTGTCGACGAAGATCACGACCGGCCGTCCCGGCGATCCCTCGGCGGACGGGTCGGCGCCGTGCTCGGCGAACCACCCGCGGAAGGTCTGCTCGGCGAACCGCGGCAGCGAACGGCGCGGGTCCACCCCGGCGGCCTTCATGCCGACCTTGGCCACGCCGGGAGCACCCATGAGCGCGTTGGTGATCCGCGGGCTCTTGCTCGCCAGTCGCGACCACGCGGGCAGCCACCCCAGCGCGTAGTGCGACGGCGGTCGCAGCCGCCCGCGGTAGGTCTGGTGCAGCACCTCGGCCTTGTAGGTCGCCATGTCGATGCCGGTCGGGCAGTCCGAGGCGCAGCCCTTGCAGGACAGGCACAGGTCGAGGGCCTCGTGCACCTCGGGCGCGCGCCAGTCCTTGATCGCCGAGAACGGGCTCAGCATCTCCTGCAGGGCGCGGGCGCGGCCGCGGGTGGAGTCCTTCTCCTCCCGGGTCGCGAGGTATGACGGGCACATCACCGACACGGCGCCCGGCGCGTGGTCCGCGCGGCACTTGCCGACGCCCGTGCAGCGGTGCACGGCCTGCGTGAAGTCCCCTGCGTCAGCGGGATAGTGGAAGGCCAGCCGGTCGCGGCTCGTCGAGACCGCCTGCGCCGCAGCGACCCTCACGTGGGCGTCGACCGGGTCCGGGTCGACGAGCACCCCGGGGTTGAGCAGGTCGTCCGGGTCCAGGGCGCCCTTGAGGCCGCGGAACAGGTCGATGGCGCCGGGTGAGTACATCCGGGGCAGCAGCTCGGAGCGAGCCCGCCCGTCGCCGTGCTCGCCGGACACCGATCCGCCGTAGCGGGCCACGAGATCGGCCGAGGCGTGGAGGAACTCGCGGAACCGGTCGGTGCCTCCGGGCCGCTCGAGGTCGAAGTCCAACCGGATGTGCAGGCATCCGTCGCCGAAGTGGCCGTAGGGCAGGCCGGTGAGGTCGTGCTGCTCGAGCAGCACGTCGAACTCGCGCAGGTAGGCGCCGAAGGACTCCGGGGGCACCGCCGCGTCCTCCCACCCCGCGTGGCCCGGACGGTCGCGCGGGGTGCGTCCGGCGAGCCCGGCGCCGTCCTCGCGGATGCGCCACAGCGCCCGCCCCTCCACCGGGTCCTCGACGACCCGGTGCGAGCGCGCCCCGACGGCGCCGACGAGATCGGCCACCCGCGAACGCAGCTCGTCGACCGAGTCCGCCACCGGCTCGACGAACAGCCAGGCGTTGCCCTCGGGCAGGTCGGGAACGGCGTTGTCGCCCAGTCGTGCTCGCACCACGTCGACGATGCGGCGGTCGATCCCCTCGGAGGCCACGGCCCCCAGCTGCTTCATCAGGGGCGCCACGTCGCCGGCGGCGTAGATGTCGTCGAACCCCAGCACCACCAGTGTCTTCTCGGGCGGGTCGGTGACCAGCCGCACGGTGGCCTCGGTGACGACGGCGAGCGTGCCCTCGGAGCCCACCAGGGCCCGCCCCAGGTCGAATCCCCGCTCGGGCAAGAGGTGCTCGCAGGCATAACCGGACACCTGGCGGCCGAACCGGCCCATCTCGGTGCGGATCGTCGCGAGGTTGGCGCCGACGAGCGAGCGCACCGCCTCGACCTGCTCGGCGCCACCTGCCCCGGTCGTCGACACGGTCGGCGCGTCACCGAGCACCCCTGTCGTCAGGCGCAGCTCGTGCCCGGGGCCCGTCAGCGCGACCATCCCGGCGATGTTGTCCGACGTGCGGCCGTAGCCCAGCGCGCGGTTGCCGCACGCGTTGTTGCCGATCATGCCCCCGACCGTGCAGCGGGTGTGGCTCGACGGGTCGGGACCGAAGCGCACGCCGTGCGGCACCGCCGCGCGCTGCAGGGTCGCGTGGATCGCTCCGGGCTCGACCACCGCTGTGCGGGCCTCGGGGTCGATCGACAGCACCCGCCCCATGTGCCGCGAGAAGTCCAGGACGACGCCCGGGCCCACGGCGTTGCCCGCGCAGCTCGTTCCCGCGCCCCGGCTCGTGAGCGGCACCCCCGTGCGGCGGCACACGTCGAGCACGGCCGCGACCTCGGCGGCGTCGTGCGGGCAGACGACGACCTGCGGGACCACCCGATAGAGCGACGCGTCGGTGGAGTACATCCCCCGCGTCAGCGCGTCCGCACGGATGTCCCGCACCCCCGCGCGTTCCAGCTCCGGCACCAGGTCAAGGGCGGTCGTCATACCGGCATCCTCCCCGATCACCAGGCGAGACGACACCGGCGGGTCGCGCTCTGGGACAGTTAGCGTCGGACCATGCCGAGCGCCGAAGGAAACCTGACCTGGCTCCCCCTCGCTGACCGCGCCGACCTCGTCGCACCGCCCGTCGCGGCCGCGGCGCACCTGGTCCCGGGCGCCCGCGTCGCCGAGATCGACCCGCACCTGGCGGACACCGCGACCTTCTGCGAGACGTATGACGTCGCGCCCGACGCCTCCGCCAACTGCGTGGTCGTCGCGGGCCGCCGCGGCGACGAGGTCACCTACGCCGCCGTCATGATCCTGGCCACCGACCGCGCCGACATCAACAAGGTCGTGCGCAAGGAGCTGGGGGTGCGCAAGGTGTCCTTCGCCTACCAGGAGGACGCCGAGACGCGGACCGCGATGATCCAGGGCGGCATCACGCCGATCGGCCTGCCCGAGGACTGGCTGATCCTCGTGGACGAGGCCGTCGTCGCGGCGGGTCCCGTCGTGATCGGGGGTGGCCTGCGCGGGGCCAAGATCCTGGTCGAGGGGTCGGCTCTTGCCTCCCTGCCCGGCGCCCGGGCCCTGCCGCTCGCCCTCCCCCGCGCCTGACCCCGCTCCCCGTCGACTGGTCTGGCACGGCCCGTCAACGAGGGATCCCGTCGTCGTCATAACCGATGATCTCGTCCCCCGTCCTGCTGTCGAGCACGGGGCGTCGACGGCCGTGGTCGACGTACTCCAAGAGACCACCCAGACCGGCCCGGAGGTCGCCCGCCTGCGCGATCCGGTCGTCCTCGATGTGCAGCCCCATGGATCGAGCGTCGCAGCGTGGCTCCCGGCGGGACAACCCCGTTCCTGGACGACCCGCCCTCCGGCGACTCGGACTCAGCGCAGCGGGAGGAGCATGAGCTCGTCGGCCGGTTTGTACCCGAGCGAGGCATAGAACGGCACCGACATCTCGCTCGGGTGCAGCACGAGGCGGTCCAGCCCCTCGTCCCTCGCGTGCTCGGTCAACGCCTTCATCAGCGCGACGGCGATCCCCTGGCGCCGCACCCGCGGCCGGACGTAGAGCTGGGCGACATAGCCCCACCGCCCCTGCGGCCGGGCCAGGTCCGGCATACGGCTGTAGACGAACAACGAGACCATCCCCACCGGCTCGTCGTCGATCGACGCCGCCCAGAAGCGGCGCGACTCCCCTTGCGCCGCAACCCAACCCGCGAGCTGCCGGCGCAGCTCGACGAGGTCCCCCTCACGCCCGCGATCCGCGGCCCACGCCGCTCGCAGCTCGACGAGCACGTCGAGGTCCGCGGGGTCGCGGCGGGGCTGCAGGCGATCGACGGTGACCATGGTCCGAGCCTAGAGCCCGTATGTCGTCAGCTCGCCCGCACGCGTGATCACACGCCATTGGTCACCAATGGACGCTGGACGGGGGTTGTGAACGATCCAAAACGTCAGTGGTGACCAATGGCGCGAGCGGGGGTCGCGAGCGGGGATTGCGAGCCGGGCAGCGAGAACCAGCGAGGGCGGTCAGGCGTCGGAGCCGTCGTCGGTCGAGACCCGCATCCCGGCGCCCTCGCCGCCCGACGCCGACGGCACGCCCACCGACGCGGCGCGCAGCGCGGCCGTCCCGGGGTTGGCGACCGACAGGGGCAGGAGCTTGCGGCCGGTCGGACCGGTCTCGATCGTGGTGCCCATCTGGGGGCACACGCCGCACTCGAAGCACGGGGTCCAGCGGCAGTCGTCGACCTCGGTGAGGTTGAGCGCGTCCTGCCAGTCGTCCCAGAGCCACTGCTTGTCGAGCCCGGAGTCGATGTGGTCCCAGGGCAGGACCTCGTCCTCGTCCCGCTCGCGCTGGGTGTACCACGCCACGTCCACGCCGGTCCCCTCGAGGGCGGTCGAGGCGCAGCGCATCCACCGCTCGTAGGAGAAGTGCTCGCTCCACCCGTCCATGCGCCCGCCGTCGCGGTAGACGGCCTCGATGACGCGGCCGGTGCGCCGGTCGCCGCGGGACAGCAGGCCCTCGACCTGGCCGGGCTCGCCGTCGTGGTAGCGGAACCCGATGGAGGAGCCGAACCGCTTGTCCGAGCGGATCGACTCGCGGAGCTTGGCCAGGCGCGCGTCGGTGTCCTCGGGCGAGAGCTGCGAGGCCCATTGGAAGGGCGTGTGCGCCTTGGGCACGAAGCCGCCGATGGAGACCGTGCAGCGGATGTCCTTGCGGCCCGACACCTGTCGCCCGGTCTCGATCACGCGCTTGGCCAGCTCGGCGATCTGCAGGACGTCCTCGTCGGTCTCGGTGGGCAGCCCGCACATGAAGTAGAGCTTGACCTGCCGCCAGCCCGCGCCGTAGGCCGCGGCGACGGTCTTGATCAGGTCCTCCTCGGACACCATCTTGTTGATGACCTTGCGGATCCGCTCGGAGCCACCCTCGGGCGCGAAGGTCAGGCCGGAGCGCCGCCCGTTGCGGGTCAGCTCGTTGGCCAGGTCGATGTTGAACGCGTCGACGCGGGTCGACGGCAGCGACAGGCCCGTCTGCGTGCCCTCGTAGCGGTCGGCGAGCCCGCGGGTGATGTCGGCGATCTCGGTGTGGTCGGCCGAGGACAGCGACAGCAGCCCGACCTCCTCGAAACCCGTTGCGGCCAGGCCGCGCTCGACCATCTCGCCGATGCCGGTGATGGACCGCTCGCGCACGGGGCGGGTGATCATCCCGGCCTGGCAGAAGCGGCAGCCGCGCGTGCACCCGCGGAAGATCTCGACGGACATCCGCTCGTGCACCGACTCCGCGAGCGGGACCAGCGGCTGCTTGGGATAGGGCCACGCGTCGAGGTCCATGACGGTGTGCTTGGACACCCGGTCGGGGACCCCGGGTGCGGTGGGGGTGACCGCCTCGATCTGGCCGTCGGGGCGGTAGGTCACGGCATACAGGCTGGGCACGTAGACCCCGCCCGTCCGCGCGAGCTCCAGCAGTATGCCGGCGCGCCCGCCCGGTCGCCCGGCGGCCTTCCACGCGCGGACCAGGTCGGTCGCCCGCAGCACGGCCTCCTCGCCGTCACCGACGATGGCGCAGTCGACGAAGTCCGCCATCGGCTCGGGGTTGAAGGACGCGTGGCCACCCATGACGACGATGGGATCGTCCTCGCCGCGGTCGGCCGCGTGCAGCGGGATGCCGGCGAGGTCGAGGGCGGCGAGCAGGTTGGTGTAGCCCAGCTCGGTGGAGAAGGAGATGCCGAAGAGGTCGAAGTCGCGCACGGCGCGGTGGGAGTCGACGGTGAGCTGCGGGATGCCGGCGGCGCGCAGCTGCTCCTCCATGTCGGCCCACACGGAGTAGGTCCGCTCGGCGAGGGCGTCGGTGCGCTCGTTGAGCACCTCGTAGAGGATCATCATCCCCTGGTTGGGCACGCCGATCTCGTAGGCGTCGGGGTACATCAGGGCCCAGCGCACGGTCAGGTCCTCGCCGCCCGGACCGTGGCCGCCGCAGTGCCAGTCCTTGACGGTGGAGTTGAGCTCGCCACCGACGTACTGGATGGGCTTGCTGACCCGCTCCAGCAACGGCTCGAGGGCCTCGTAGTACGAGGCGCCAGGCGTCTCGTGACGCACGGCGCCGGGGGCGTTCTGGGTGATGGGCATGACTCAAGGGTAAGAGACGAAGACGTCCACCCAGGATCTGCCGACTCGTGACAGGGTGGAGCCAGACCACCGGACCGATCGAGGAGACCCCATGACCGAGCCGCTCACGCCCCCTCCCGCGACCGCAGCCGCCACCGAGCCCGCCCTGCGGCTCGAGGCCCCGCCCGCCCCCGCGCCCGTGCAGGCGACGCAGGCACCCAAGATGGCGCCGGCGGTCGACCCGTCCGCGATGCCGGGCCTGGACGCCAAGGTCGACGACTACCTCTCGGCGCTGACCGGCGCGCAGGCCAAGTCGCCGGAGTTCGAGGCCAAGGCGGCGGACGTGCGCACCATGGGTGACGCCGAGATCCGCAAGGCCGCCGAGTCGTCCAACCGCCTGCTCAAGACCCCGGTCACGGCTCTGCAGAAGGGCGGCCTGTCCCAGGAGTCCGGCGTCGGCAAGTCCCTGCTGGACCTGCGCCGCACGGTCGAGGACCTCGACCCGAGCCAGGCCCGGGGCTCCAAGAAGTTCCTCGGGATGATCCCCTTCGGCGACAAGGTCACCGACTACTTCCGCCGCTACGAGTCCGCGCAGGGCCACCTCGACGGCATCCTGCAGGCCCTCAAGAACGGCCAGGCCGAGCTGCAGCAGGACAACGTCGCGCTCAACCAGGAGAAGACCCAGCTCTGGACCACGATGGGGCTGCTCAACCAGTACATCTACGTCGCGGAGCGGCTCGACGCCAAGGTCGCGGCGCAGATCGCGGAGCTGGACGTCACCGACCCCGACAAGGCCAAGGCGCTGCGCGAGGACGTGCTCTTCTACGTCCGCCAGAAGCACCAGGACCTGCTCACCCAGCTCGCCGTGTCGATCCAGAACTACCTGGCCATCGACATCGTGATCAAGAACAACATCGAGCTGATCAAGGGCGTCGACCGCGCCTCCACGACCACCGTCAGCGCCCTGCGCACGGCCGTCATCGTGGCCCAGGCCCTCAACAACCAGAAGCTCGTCCTCGAGCAGATCACCGCCCTCAACGCGACGACCTCGACGATGATCGAGCGCACCTCCGAGCTGCTGCGCGACAACTCCGTCGAGATCCAGCGCCAGGCGGCGTCGGCGACGATCGGGCTGCCGCAGCTGCAGGCGGCCTTCCAGAACATCTACACGACCATGGACGCCATCGACAGCTTCCGCAACGAGGCCCTGGACACGATGGCCACCACCATCGGCACCCTCGAGGGCGAGGTGTCCAAGAGCCAGGAGTACCTCGCTCGCGTCCGCCAGACCGACGAGCGCCGCGCCGCCGGCTCGCTCGACCTCGGCCAGTGAGCGGGTCGGGCCCCGGCGGTCTGCGGGCGTCGATCGACGCCCTGGTCGAGGCGGGCCGCGCGGCGGGGCTGGACGCCGAGCGGGTCCGTGACGAGGGCCTGGCCCTGTCGGCGGCCGTGCTCCAGACCTCACGTCCGGGCAGCACCGTCCACACCTCCTGGGCCACGGAGCTCGGGCGGTCGGGGTCGGAGTTCTTCGAGCACGCGCCGCGCGGGCGCCGGTTCGCGTCGTCCCCGTCCACCCTGCTGACGGGGCTGCTCGCCGACGGCTCGTCCCACGCCGCGGCCTACGCGTCCGCCCTCGCCGAGGTCGCCACGGCCGCGTGCACCCTGCCGGGGGCCGACTCCGGGGCCGTCGGTCGCGCGACCACCTCCGCCGGTGCCCAGCTGGCCGCGGCGGGCGCGCCGGGCACAGCAGGTTCATCAGGCTCCTCGGGCTCCTTTGGTCCTGCCGCCGGGGCGGCACCACCCGGCCGTATGCCGGACGCGCCGACCCCACCCGGGGTCGCCGGCTCGCCGCGAGCATCCGCGCCACCACCGTCCTCGTCCTCCGACTCCGTCCGCGAGCAGCTGCGGGCGCTCGAGGCGGCGACCCTGCAGGCGCTGCGCGGGCTACGACCCCCGTCGGTGGGCGATGCCCCGCACCCCGCCCCGCCGACGCCACCCGGCATACCGGCCGGTCCTCCCCCGTCCGACCCGGGCGCACCCGGCGTCCCCGGCCAGCCGACCGCCCCCGGCGCCGCTCCCACCAGCCCGAGCGAGCCGGCCGAGCCGGTGGCGCCCCCCGAGCCGGAGAAGTCCGTCGACGAGCTGTTGGCCGAGCTCGATGCCCTGGTCGGGCTCGCCCGCGTCAAGCGCGAGGTGCACCGCCAGGTCGCCCTGCTGCAGATGGAGGCCAAGCGTGAGAAGGCCGGGCTGCGGTCCGCCACGCTGACACGGCACCTCGTCTTCACCGGCAACCCGGGCACCGGCAAGACCACCGTCGCCCGTCTCGTCGGCGGGATCTATCGGGCGCTCGGGCTGCTGAGCAAGGGGCAGCTGGTCGAGGTCGACCGCTCCGAGCTGGTGGCGGGCTACCTCGGGCAGACCGCGACCAAGACCTCCGAGGTCGTCGGTTCCGCGCTCGGCGGCGTGCTGTTCATCGACGAGGCCTACGCGCTCAACGGCGACCAGTACGGCAAGGAGGCCATCGACACCCTGGTCAAGGAGATGGAGGACCACCGCGCCGACCTCGTCGTCATCGTGGCGGGCTATCCCGAGCCGATGTCGGAGTTCATCCGCACCAACCCCGGGCTGCAGAGCCGGTTCAACACGGTCATCGAGTTCGAGGACTACACCGACGACGAGCTCGTGGGGATCATCGAGGACCTGTCGGCCAAGAACGACTACGACCTGTCGGAGGGCGCGATCACGCGGTTCCGCGAGATCCTGGCCGCGACGCCGCGCGGCGAGTCCTTCGGCAACGGGCGCTTCGCCCGCAACACCCTCGAGGGAGCCATCGGGCGTCACGCCTGGCGGTTGCGCGAGGAGGACGACCCCTCCGTCGAGCAGCTGCGCACGATCGAGGTCGAGGACCTGGACGAGCGCGAGGGCGTGGATCTCACCGTCTGAGCCCAGCCGGGCTGGGTATCCTTGGTGATGCGTCGACACGCCCTCCCCCTCGGTGTGGCCACCGCAGCCGGTCTGGTGACCGCTGCCGTGGTGTGGCACCCGTGCCTGCCCGGCCCGGGTGCGCACGCGCAGTCCCGCGCCGGCGGGTCCAGCGTCAACGCAACCGGGGTCAGCGGGTCCGGCGCGGCGGCGGCCAGGTCGTCCTCGCCGACCCCCACCCCCAAGGGTGCCCCGATCCACAAGGTCGTCACCCTCGGAGACTCGGTCGCCGAGGGTGCCGCGACGGGTGGCCGGTCGTTCGGGGACATCGTCGCCGCCGACCTCTCCCGCCCCGGCGCCCCCGTCACGTCGGCCAACCTCGCCGTGAGCGGACTGACCACCCCCGACCTGATCGAGCAGGTCAGGACCGACGCCGACACCCGCAAGGCCCTCGACGACGCCGACGTCGTCCTGATCACGATCGGCGCCAACGACGTGGTCGAGACGTTCACCGAGACGTCCGACCGAGACTGCGACGACGCCTGCATCGCCAGCAAGGCCGAGGCCGTCGGCGCCGACGTGCGGACCGCCCTGACCGCCATCGACGAGACCACGCACCGTTCGGGCGTCCGGGTCTACCTCACCACCTACTGGAACGTCTCGGTGGACGGCGCGGTGGCCAAGGAGGAGGAGTCCTCCTCCTTCAACGCCTGGACCGACCGGCTCACCCGTCGGGTCAACGCCGAGCTCGCCGAGGCGGCCCACGAGCGCGGCGCCGGCACCGTCGACACCTATGCGGCGTTCAAGGCCGACGGGAGCGTCGACCCCACCCGACTGCTGGCCGAGGACGGCGAGCACCCCGACGAGCAGGGCCAGCGCGTCATCGTTAAGGCCGTCGAGGCCGAGCTCCAGCGCTGAGCTCCGGCGCTGAGCTCCGGCCCGTGGGGGCGCACCGTCATCCCACCTCGACGCGGCCGACGGGCTGACCTCCCAGGCCTCGACGCTGCGGCCCGCCGCGCGTCGTCCGCGAAGTCGGTCCGGCTGGTCCTCGCCGGTCCGGCACGCCTGGGGGCTGCCGCCATACTCCCGCTTGAAGGCCGCGCTGAAGCTGAACGGGCTGGCGTAGCCCACCCGGTGCGCGATCGCGCCCACCGTGCGCGCGAGCTGCTCGACCGTCCAGGGCTCCCCCGGCCTCTCCTGCAGGTGCCGCACCGAGGCCTGCACGACCGGGCGGGGCCGGGGAGCGGACGACCAGGTATGCCGGAAGGGCCCGCAGCAGGAGCCGCCCCACCTCGCCGTCGCTGCGATAGGTGCCCACCAGCAGGCAGTCCTCGCCGTCCGGGTCGTTGCCCCAGGTCCGGACCCCGGCCGCCAGCTCCTCCGAGAGGTCCCGGCCGTCTGATCCCGAGCACCCCAGCCCGGGCCCGATCACGATCGACGGTGGCGCGTCCACGTCCGTGGACAGGGTGTAGGTGACGGGCGCTCGGACGACCACCGCGTCGCCGGGGCCGAGCACCGTCGGACGGGCGCTCTCCGGACAGAACCACGACCGGCCGTGCACCTGCTGGACCAGGGTGAGGGGTGCCTCGTCGGCGACGAGACGGCCGATGATCAGACGATGGCGGGGCGTCGATGCGGCGTTCGTGTGGGACATCGGGGCTCAAGTCCTGGCCCGCGCCGGTACTTCGCGGGCCAGGAGCAGGGTGACGGCGCCAAGCATGGTGCCGGTGATCCGGCGCTGCCAGACGGTCCATGAGGGTCGACGGGTCAGGAAGACGGCGATGCTGCCGGCGGCCAGCACGATGAGCGCGTTGACGCTCATGCTGATGATGATCTGCTCCAGGCCCAGGGCGATGCCTTGCGCCAGGCGATGACCGCGCGCGGGGTCGATGAACTGCGGGATGACGGTGAGGTACATGATCGCGGCCTTGGGATTGAGCAGGTTGGTGACCAGCCCCATCCGGAACAGCTGCCAGTCGGAGTCGCGGGGAAGGTCCTGGACCTCGAACACCCCAGCCCCGCCAGGGCGCAGCGACTGCCAGGCCAAACAGCCGAGGTAGGCGACACCGGCTGCCTTGAAACCGATGAACAACCAGGGCACGGCGACGAACACGATCGCCAGGCCGACATTAGCCATGAGCATGTAGACGATGAAGCCGAGCGCGGTGCCGGCCAGAGACACCAGCCCGGCGCGTCGCCCTTGGCCGATGCTGCGCGAGGCGAGGTACATCATGTTGGGCCCGGGCGTGAGGACCATCACCAGGGCGGTCACGGCCATCCCAGCTATGGAACCGGGGGCGAGCGGGAGAAGTAGCGCGTGCGATGTCATGGCTCGACCCTGATGTAATGACCTTATGCATCTCAACCCTTACGGTGAGTATGCCGTGCTGTTGGCACAGTCCCTCGCCGACGACTGGCCCGCCGACCACGCTGGGATCGTGGCGCGCACCCGCGAGTTCGGGATGACGATGCCGTTCCCCGAACAGGCCGGAGACCATGATCGGTGTCGTCAGGTCGTGGACGGCTGGTTGGCGGTGGTGGATGCACCCACCCCTGACGAGCGTGCCGCGTTGCTGAACGCGCAGATGGCCGGGGTGTCCGCCTACCCGCGCCTGACCGACCACGACGGCGAGGGCTGGCATCTTCACTACCGCGACGTCGACGACGACGTGGCTCAGGTGCTGCAGTCGGTGTTTGCGGTCGGGACGGCCCTGCATCTGACCACCAGGGGAATCGACCGGCTTGTGCGCTGCGCTTCCCAGCCATGCGCGCGTGTCATCGTCGACGTCTCCCGCAACGGAACCCAGCGCTACTGCTCACCACGCTGTGCGAGCCGGGAGGCCGTGCGGAGACACCGGGCACGCCAGCGGGCCTGACCCGCCTCCCAGGCCGATCAACGTGTCCGGTCAGTACATCTAGCTCTCGGTGCGGTTCCTGTCCCCAGCGTCGCTTCGCGGAGGGCTGCTGTCGCTACCACGTCGGACAGCTCTGCCTCGTCGGCAGGAATGGCGAGACCCGCTGCGACTCGTACTCCACCCGTGACCGGCTGGCAGCACTGCCGCCTGATGCGGGCTTGGTGCCGATGACACGCACCTCGTCGAACTGGACGTCGTCCGCGTGGTTGAAGCTGCCGCAGCCTGGGACGTGGGCTCCGACGTAGATCATCATCCCTGGCCACTTCTGCAGGAAGTAGCTGACGTCTTCGCAGGACCTCATCGCGTTGCCCGTGAGCTCGGCGACCAGCCCGTGAGCGGCGTTCAACCGGTGACGGCCCCGCGGTCGCGCTTGCGCCGGACGTAGACCTGCTTGCGCACGCGGGCCACCACCGAGCCGTCGGTCCCCACGACCTCGTTGTCGAACCACACGAGGCACTTGGCGCCGTCGGCGGTCTCGCGGCGGATCTGCTCGAGGTGCTCCTCGGTGAGCCGGAACTCCGTCGACACCTCGGTGCGGCCGGGCGCCACGAACTCGATCTCGGCGGCCTTGTCCCACACCACGTAGTCCGAGCCGAGGTTGCGCAGCACGAGCAGCATCCAGAAGGGGTCGGTCATGGAGTAGAGCGACCCGCCGTACTGCGTCCCCACGTAGTTGGCGGTGAGCCGGTGCTTGCGCAGGCGCACGGCGACGTGGCGGAAGTCCTCGCTGATCGCCGTGATGTGGATGCTGGAGCACAGGAATGGCGGCCAGAGGTTCATGAACCGCCGCATGGCCTCGGCCGACCCGAGGAACGCGGTGAGGTCGGCGTAGGTGCGCGGGAGGCGTCGGGGCAACGGCATGGGCAGACCCTACCTACTCACCGGTAGCGGTGCCAGGACGAAGCACGTCGCGCCACGCCGTCGCGCGCAGCAGGCGAGGTCAGGCCGGCACGATCGACGAGAGCACCTCGCGGCAGCGCGCGACGTCGTCCGACATGACCGCCAGGAGCTCCTCGACCGAGTCGAACTTGAGCGTGGGGCGCAGCCGCTCGACGAACTCGACCGCCACCTGGTCGCCATAGAGGTCGAGGTCGGTGCGGTCCAGGACATAGGCCTCGACCCGTCGCTGCGTGCCCTCGAAGGTCGGGTTGGTGCCCACCGAGATCGCGGCGGGCAGCACGCGCTCCTGGTCGTCGTCATCCAGGGCGACCCGGGTCAGCCACCCGGCATACACGCCGTCCGCGGGGATCATCCCCTGCGCGTCCTGGCTCAGGTTGGCGGTCGGGTAGCCGAGCTCGCGGCCGCGGTGATCGCCGTGCACGACGGTGCCCATCACGCGGTGCGGGCGCCCCAGCACCGCGGCGGCCCCGGCGACGTCGCCGTCGCCCAGCCGCTGCCGGACCAGGCTCGAGGACCAGCGCTGGCCCTCCCCCAGGTCGGCGACGGTCATCACCTCGAAGCCGTGGCGGGCGCCGAGCTCGCGCAGCGTCGCGGCGTCGCCGGAGTTCTTGTGGCCGAAGCGGGTGTCCTCGCCGACGACCACGGCGCACGCGTGCAGGGCGTCGACGAAGACGGTGCGGACGTAGTCCTCGGGCGACATCAGCGCGAGCTCGTGCGTGAACTCCTGCACGAGGACCGCGTCGAGGCCGACGTGCTCGATCAGGTCGAGGCGGTGCTCGAGGGACGTAACGGGGGCGGGCGCGCGCTCCGGGTGCAGCACCGCGACCGGGTGGGGGTCGAAGGTCACCGCGACCGTCTGCGCGCCGCGCTCGGACGCCAGCTGCAGGACCGCCTGCAGGACCGCCTTGTGCCCCCGGTGGACGCCGTCGAAGTTGCCCAGCGTCACGACCGTCGGGCCGAGGTCCGCGGGGATCTGGGACAGGTCATTCCATCGATGCACGTCCCAACTCTAGTCTCCCGGGCGACGGCGCCGGCCCACGTCGGCCAGCACCTGCGCCCGTCGCTGCGCCGCGGGCAGGGAGACGGCCTGCTTGTATGCCGCCGCCTCCTGCCTCCCCGACCCACGCAGCTCGGCGATCTCGGCCTCCACGTCGGCGGGCGTCTTGTTCTGCGACATCTTCGCCTTGGCGACCCACCGCGTGATCGGCACCTCGATGCGCACGATGGCCCGGAGCTGCCCCTCGAGCCACGGGGCGGGCGCCTCGTCCGGCGTCCACGGCTGCGGACGCCCGGTCTCGTGGCGCGCCGTCAGCCGCGTCACCGCGTCACGCACCCGATCCGGGTCGTCGACGGCCACGAGCGGTCCGTAGGCGTGCACCGTCAGGTAGTCCCACGTCGGGACGACCCGACCGTGCTCGGCCTTGGACGGCAACCAGCCCGGGCTCACGTATTGGTCAGGGCCGCGCACCAGCACCATGGCCTCGGACGTACGCGCCCCCGCTCCCGACCCCACCTGCGGATTCACATGCTGCCACTGGGGATTCGTGCGGGCGACGTGGGCGACCAGCGTGCCGAGCGGCCCGGCCTGCTCGTCATACAGCCACGGCAGCGGGGTGGCGTGCAGCCCGTCCTCGCCGTGGGTGACCAGCTCACCCATCTCACAGGTACGCAGGAGCTCGCGCACCTGGTCGTCGGTCATGGCGAAGTGCGCGGGGACGTACATGGCCCCATGCTCTCAGGCGCGTCCACCCGCACCGTGCGAACCCCGCGCTCCCAGCGCAGAACCCGCACGCGGGCGGGGACGGCGAACGGCCGG
>NZ_DLOE01000057.1:101534-109695 GCF_002479615.1 Arsenicicoccus sp. UBA7492
CGGCCGGTGGTGATGACCTCAGGCGCTGTAGTTGCGCTCGATGTGGTCGGCGAAGCGGTCGGAGACCACCTTGCGCTTGAGCTTGAGGCTCGGGGTCAGCTCCCCGTCCTCCACGGTGAGGTCGCGAGGCAGGATCGAGAACCGCTTGACCATCTCCCAGCGGTTGAGCCCGCTGTTGAGCTGGTCGACATACCCCTGGATAAGCTGCTCGGCCTCGGGAGAGGCGACCACCTCGGCATAGGACCTGCCGGCCAGACCGTGCTCCTGGGCCCAGGGCATGATCATGACCTCGTCCAGCGCGATCAGGGCGGTGACGTAGTTGCGCTCGCTGCCGTAGACGATGAACTGGCTGGCGTAGGGGCACAGGCCCTTGAACTGGATCTCGATCTGCGAGGGCGCGACGTACTTGCCGCCAGAGGTCTTGAAGACGTCCTTCTTGCGGTCCGTGATGCGGATGAAGCCGCGGTCGTCGATCTCGCCGATGTCGCCGGTGTGGAACCACCCGTCGGTGAAGACCTGCTCGGTCAGCTCGGGGGCGTTGTGGTAGCCGCGCATGACGCCCGGCCCCTTCATCAGGATCTCGCCGTCCTCGGCGGTCTTGAACTGCGTGCCCGGCACGGGCCACCCCACCGTCCCGAAGCTGTAGCTCCCGGGGTTGGGACGGTTGACCGAGGAGGCGGAGCTCGTCTCGGACAGGCCGTAGCCCTCGGTGATGAGCAGTCCGCACGCGGCGAACCAGCGCGCGATCTCCGGGTCGAGCTTGGCCGAGCCGGAGACCATGGACTTGATCCGGCCGCCGAAGCGCGCGCGAACCTTGCTGAGCACCAGACGGTCCGCGAGCTGGTGCTGCAGCTGCAGCGGGACGGGGATCGACTCGCCCCGCTCCTTCAGCTCGGCCACCTGGCGGCCGACCTTGAGGGCCCACGTGGCGATCTTGACCTTCTGCGGCGGACCCTCCATGAGGACCGTGCTGATGCGGGCGTAGGCCTTCTCGAAGATCCGCGGCGCCGCACCCATGAAGGTGGGCTTCACGATCTCCATGTTCTCGACGATCTTGTCGATGCGGCCGTCGATGCAGGTGGGGAAGCCCACCTGGAAGGACAGCGCCAGCAGCAGCTTGCCCATGACGTGCGAGAGCGGCAGCCAGAGGTACTGCAGGTCGTCCTGGGTCACGAGCTGGACCGCGTCGACCGCGGCGCCCTCGTAGACGATGCAGTCGTGGGTGAGGATCGCACCCTTGGGACGGCCGGTCGTGCCGGAGGTGTAGATGAGGGTCGCGACGTGCTCGCGCGAGATGCCGTCGATGCGGCGGTCGACCAGCTGCGGGTCCTCGGCGAGTGCCGTCCGGCCCAGCTCGGCGAGGTCGTCGAGCGTGATGACCCAGTCGCCGTCCGGGGTCCCGTCGAAGGTCACGACCTTCATCACGTCGGGGAGCTGGTCGCGCTGCTCGCGCACCTTGGCGACCTGGGTGTCGTCCTCGGCGAAGACGACCCGGCTGCCGGAGTCGGCGATGATGAACGCCACCTCGCTGGCGATGGTCGTCGGATAGACGGTGCTGGTGGCGGTGCCGCTGCACATGATGGCCAGGTCGGCCAGGGCCCACTCCAGCCGGGTGGTCGAGGCGACGGCGACCCGGTCCTCGTGCTGGACGCCGAGCACGATGAGCCCGGCCGCGAGGTCGTAGGCCCGGTCCTTGACCTGACGCCAGGTCAGCGTCTGCAGCTCGTCGCCGCGGAAGTACTGGAAGCCGGCTCCGTCCGGGGTCTTGGCGGCCCGGTCACGGAAGACGTGCGCGACGCTCTCCATGCGGTTGTCGATGACCGGCCAGTCGACCTTCTCGTCCTTGGCGGACAGCAGGGGCATGTCTTCTCCTCCACGTCGAGGGATGGGTGCGGGGTGACCCACGAGTAGCTTTCGGGCGAGTGTGCCTGTTCGCGTCGCGAAAAGGAAGGACGCATCTCACACTCTCCCCTGTTCGGCGCCGTGGCGCCGGTCGAGCCTGGGAGCCCGTCGGGCGGGAGCCCGGCCGAGCCTCAGCGCTGCTCGAGCCAGTCGAGGCGGACGTGCTCGGGTCCGAGCTCGGACACCGAGCCCACCCCGAGCAGCTGCATGGTCGTGGCCATCTCGCGGGTGAGCAGCTCGAGCAGCCGGTCCACGCCGCGCTCTCCCCCGGCCATGAGGCCGTAGAGGTAGGCCCGGCCGATCATGGTGAAGTCGGCGCCGAGCGCCAGCGCCGCGAGCACGTCGGCGCCCGAGGTGATCCCCGAGTCGAGGATGATCGGGACGTCGGGCCCGAGGGCCGCCCGCACCGACGGGAGCTCGCGCAGCGGCACCGGTGGCCGGTCCAGCTGACGACCGCCGTGGTTGGAGAGATAGACCGCGTCGGCGCCCCGGTCCACGACCATGCGGGCATCGTCGGCGGACTGGATCCCCTTGACCACCAACGATCCCGGCCACGCCGACCGGATCCAGTCGAGGTCCTCGAGGCCCAGGGTGGGGTCGAACATCGAGCCGATCACGGCGGACGTGGCGGTCGTGCTGTCCGTCAGGGACGCGAAGGTCAGCGGCTCGGTGGTGAGGAAGTCCCACCACCACCGGGGGCGGTAGGACGCGTCGAGGACGGTCCGCCAGGTCAGCGTGGGCGGGATCGTCATCCCGTTGCGGGCATCCCGGTGCCGGAGCCCGCCGGTGGCGGTGTCCACGGTCACCAGGAGGGTGTCGTATGACGCCGCGCGGGCCCGCTGCACGAGCTCGAGGCAGTCCTCGCGCCGGTCCTTCCAGAGGTAGAGCTGGAACCATCGCCGCGTGTCCGGCGCCGCCTGCGCGAGCGCCTCGATGGAGGTGGTGCCCATCGTGGACAGCGCGAACGGCACGCCGTGCCTCGCCGCGGCCCGGGCGCCGGCGACCTCGCCCTCGGTGTGCATCATCCGCGTGAACCCGGTGGGGGCGATGCCGACGGGGAGGCTGCTGCGGCCACCCAGGACGTCGACCGACAGGTCCACCGCGGGCACCGGCCGCAGCACCTGCGGGCGCAGCTCGACCTGGCGGAAGGCCGCCCAGTTGCGGCGCAGGCCCTCCTCGCCGTTGGCCGCGCCGTCCACGTAGTCGAAGGGGCCGCTCGGCGTGACCCTCCGGGCGATGCGGCGCAGGTCGCCGACGTCGGCGGCCCGGGCGAGGCGGGCGCCGGTCAGGTCGCGGCTCGGCGCCGTGAAGCGCACCAGCGGTCGCAGCTCGGCGGGACGAGGCAGGCGGCGCGGCATACGGCGTGGATCGGTGGGCAGGCTCACGGGGCGACCTCGGTGCGGGGGTTGTCGGCGGACCCGCGGGCCAGCAGGACCGCGAGCAGGGTGACGGCGAAGCACAGCGCGAGGAACCCGGCCGCCAGGTGGACCGCGCCGTGGGCGGCGGAGATGAGCGCCGCCGCGATCAGCGGCGTGTTGCCCGCGACGATCGCGCCGTTGAGCTCCCGGGCGACGGCCACCCCGGAGAAGCGGTAGCGGGCGGGGAACAGGTTGGTGAGGAAGGCGCCCTGCGCACCGGACGTCAGCGCCAGCACCACGCCGTAGCCGAAGCACAGCGCCAGGGTCACGATCAGCAGGTCGCCCGTCTGCATCGCCAGGAACAACGGGTAGGCGTAGAGCACGCCGATCGCGGCGCCGATCCCCATGGCCCGTCCGGCCCCGATCCGGTCGCCGATCAGGCCGCCGACGGGCGAGGCGAGGACGCCGCACAGCGAGGCGATCGAGACCGCGAGGAGCGCCTCGGGCTTGGCCATGCCGGCCTGCTTGGTGAGGTAGGAGAGCGAGAACGCCGCGAGGATGTAGTTGTTGGCGTTGTGCCCGGTGACGGACAGGAAGGCCAGCAGCACCTGGCGCCAGGAGCCACGCAGGAGCTCGGCCGCCGGCACGGCCTGCTTGCGCTGGTGCTCCTGGCGGCGCTGGGCGGCGGCGAACTCCGGCGTCTCGTCCATGTGGCGGCGGATCCACAGGGCGAGGAAGAACAGGACCGCCGACACGAGGAAGGGCACGCGCCACAGGCCGCCCAGCAGCGTCTCCGTGGGCACCGACGACACGGAGAGGAAGGCCAGGGTGGCGAGGAGCGTGCCGGCGGGCGGCGCGGACAGCACGATGGCGGTGTAGAACCCGCGGCGGCGCGGCGGCGCGAACTCGGCGACCACCGTCAGGGCGCCCGCGAGCTCGGCGCCGGCCCCCGAAGCCCTGCAGGATGCGCAGGAGCACGAGCAGCACGGCGGCCCAGATGCCCAGGGTGGCCGCGGTCGGCAGCAGGCCGATCCCGACGGTGGCGAGTCCCATGAGCGCGATCGTGAGGATCATGGCGGGCTTGCGCCCGACGCGGTCACCGATGTGGGCGATGATCAGCCCGCCGAGGGGGCGGAAGAGGAAGCCGACGGCGAAGGTCGCGAAGGCGGCCAGGTCGCCCGCGGCCGAGAGGCTGTTGGGGAAGAAGAGCGGGCCGATGATCAGGCCGGCGGCGGCGCCGTAGAGGGCGTAGTCGTACCACTCGATGAGGGTGCCCACCATGGAGGCGACGAGGGCCTTGCGGGCGCCGGGGGTGAGCCGGTCCGGCGGGGCGGTGGGGGGTGCAGCAGAGCGCGCAGACGTCATTGTCAGCTCCTGGTTCGGGGGTGTCGATAGACATACTGCAGATATATGACAGAGATCCGCAAGGGTTCTCGGCCGGTGGATCTGCCAGGATGGCCCCATGGTCCACGAGTCCATGTCCGAGCGGCTGCGCGACGAGCTGCGCGCGCGGATCGTCGCGACCGACGTGCACCCGGGCGACCTGCTCCTCGAGAAGTCCCTCGCCGAGGAGTACTCCGTCTCCAAGACCCCCGTCCGCGAGGCCCTGCAGATGCTCGCCGTCGAGGGCTGGGTCACCGTCATCCCCCGCCGCGGCTACACCGTCAGCAGCATGGGCTTCCACGACATCCGCGAGGTCATGGAGCTGCGCCGGGCCGTCGAGCCCATGGTCGCCGCCGCGGCCGCCGCCGGGGTGACCGCGGCCTTGGTCACCGACCTCGAGGGCCTCCTGGAGCAGCAGGTGTCCGCCTCGGAGCACGCGGAGGCCGTCCGTGCCGCGTCGTTGTTCCACCGGCGGATCGCCGCCGCCGCCCGCAACCGCCGGGCCGAGGCGACGCTGTCGCACCTGTTCGACGAGACCACCCGCGCGCACGCCCTGCTGCCCCCGCTCGCGACCTACATCGCCGCCGACAGCGAGCACGCCGCGCACGCCGACGTCCTGGACGCGATCCGCGCCGCCGACCCGGCCGCCGCCGAGCGGATCATGCGCGACCACCTCACCGAAGCCGAGAGCGCGATGATCGCGGCGTTCTATCGCTGATGCCCGGCTGGTGACGCGTCGTCAGCGCGGCTCGGCCGGGGCCAGCACCACGAGGCTGCGGGCCTGCGCCCGCGTCTCGTCCAGCATCGCCACCAGGCGACCGTCCGGGGCGAACCCCGCGACCACGCCCTCCCCCGGCACCCCGGAGCCGATCCGCTGGCCGTAGCCCAGCGCCGTGGCCTCCTCGGCCGTGAGCTCGTGCGCCGGGAACTGCGCGCGCGCCGCGGTCGCCAGGTCCAGCAGCGGCAGGGCGGGCAGGTCCGCGCGGTCGAGCCGGTCCACGCCGAGGCGGGTGCGCGCGGCGTCATACGCCGCCGTCAGGCCCTTGAGGTCCGCCGCCACGTCCAGGGCGTAGCCGCCCACGCGGGTGCGGCGCAGCGCGGTCAGGTGACCACCCACGCCGAGGGCCGAGCCGAGGTCGCGCGCCAGGGCGCGCACATAGGTGCCCGACGAGACCTCGACGCTCACGTCCAGGTCGTATGCCGTCTCCCCCGCCACGCGCTGGTCGTGGATGTCGAAGCGGGACACCGTGACCGGGCGCGCGGGCAGCTCGACGTCCTCGCCCGACCGGACCCGGGCGTAGGAGCGGCGCCCGTCGACCTTGATCGCCGACACGGCGCTCGGGACCTGCTCGATGGCGCCCGTGAGCCCGGCCACCGCGGCCGCCACGCGCTCGGGGGTGACACCGTCCACCGGCGTGGTCGCCGTCACCTCGCCCTCGGCGTCGTCGGTGACCGTCGCCTGGCCCAGGCGGATCGTCGCGTCGTAGGCCTTGTCGCAGCCCACCAGGAAGGTCAGCAGCCTGGTGCCGCGCCCCAGCCCCAGGACGAGGACGCCCGTGGCCATGGGGTCGAGCGTGCCGGCGTGACCGACCTTGCGGGTGCCGGCCAGCCTGCGGACCCGCCCGACCACGTCGTGGCTGGTCCAGCCGGCCGGCTTGTCCACGACGAGCAGGCCGTCGGGTCCGTCGGCGTCACGGCTCCTAGCCATCGGCACGCCCGGTGCCCTGGGCGGCGTCCTCCTCCTGGTCGACCAGGTCCAGCGCGGCCACGTGCTCGAGCTGGGAGGCCTCCTCGGCGTCGACGCCGCCGTCCTTGACGGACGCGGGCGGGGGCACGGCCATGTAGCCGTCCACCGAGTCCGAGTCGCTGGCGGAGGTGACGTCGCTGGCGGAGGTGACGTCGCCGGCGGAGTCGGCAGGTGCCGCGCCCACCCCGGACAGCTCGTCGTCGGCGCCCACGGGCTTCTTGTAGGGGTCGGCGTCACCGGCGTAGGCGGCCTGCGCGCGCTGGCGGGCCAGCTCCTCGTCCCGCTCGCGTGCCTTGCGCAGCGCGTCCTCGAGCTGGGAGGACGTCTCGGGCAGAGCGTCGGCGATGAACTCCAGGCTCGGGGTGAGCCGGATGCCGAGGGCCTTGCCGACGTAGGACCGGATCCGGCCCAGGTTGTCCTGCAGGGCGGCGGCGGTGCCCTCGCGCTCCTCGTCGGAGCCGAAGACGGTGTAGAAGATCGAGGCGTGCTGCAGGTCACCGGTGACGCGGACGTCGGTGATGGTGACGAAGCCGAGGCGCTCGTCCTTGAGGCGGTACTCGAGATACTCGGCCGCGACGACCTTGATGCGGTCGGCGATCTTGCGGGCGCGTGCCGGGTCTGGCATGAGAGTGCCCCTTCGTGATGGGTCGGACGCCGCCGGCGGGGGTGCCGACGGGCGTGGTGCGTGGGTCAGCCCTTGCGGGCGACCACGATGTCGCGGTCGATGGAGGCGTCGACGCGGTGACGGAGTCCACCGTAACCACCCTGGTCGACCACGGTGAGGCCATGTCGCCCCAGCAGGTCGGTCACGTCGTCGCGGGGGGCCACGTGCCGGTTGATCGCGAGCCCGACCGCGCCCCCGGTGCGCAGCGCCCGGACCCACCCGGGCAGCGCCTCGTCGAGCAGGTCGAGCGGGCTGCGGGCCAGGCGGTCGCCGTGGCTGCCGTGCTGGACGCCGTAGGGCGTGTCGGTGACGATCACGTTGGTCTGCCCGGCGGGCAGCGGGCCCTGCAGCCTGGTCGTGTCGACTCCCAGGTAGGTCACGCGCTGCACGCGTCCCGCCTTGTAGTCGTCCTTGTCGGCGGCCAGCTCGACGTCGAAGCGGCGCCCGAGGGTCTTGCCGTTGCGGCGGATGCCTCCGGAGGTCAGCTTGTGCTTGACCCGGTGCTGGCGCAGGTAGGTGCTGAGGAAGGCCTGGTAGGCCTCGAGGTCCTTGGCGTCCAGGTCGATGCCGGTGACGTCGAGCCCGAGCGTGATGGCGGTGCTGAGCGTGGTGCCGCGACCGCACATCGGGTCCAGGACCGTCATGGTGCCGTCGAGGTAGCGCTCGGGCCACGCCGTCGCCATGGCGGTGACGGTCAGCAGCAGCCGGGTGAACTGCTCGTTGGTCTTGCCCTGGTACTTCAGGATCGTGACCAGGTCGCTCGGGAACCGGTCCGGTCGTTCCAGCGCGACCGGCCTCAGCAGGGCAGCGTGCTCGTCGCCCTCGCGCAGATACAGGGCCTGTATGCCGGACAGCGCCGACACCGCGCGGAGCGGGTCGCCGGTCAGCGGCGCCGCCGTCTCGAACCCGAGGTAGTCGACCCCCGCCACCTCGACCGGCGCGACGTCCATGACGCCGTCCGGCACGAGCGCATCAGCGACACAACGCAGCTCGGCCGCCATGAGGGCGGGCGCCCGATCGGCATACACCCGGTTGTGCGAAGGCGCCACGAGCGCCAGGTAGGAGTTCATCGTCGTCCTTCGTGTCCGTCGGGCCCTGTCGGGACGG
>NZ_DLOE01000057.1:109947-163330 GCF_002479615.1 Arsenicicoccus sp. UBA7492
CCGTCCCGACAGGGCCCGACGCCAGCCACCGCCCAACCTCCGCCCGACTATGAAGGCAGAGGCCGGGAGCCGCGAGGGACGAGCGGCGGATGGTAGGTCCGGCCCGCTCGTCCCCGCAGTCTCACCAGCTCACTAGTCGCGAGGCTTCTCGCGCATCTCGTACGTCGCGATGAGGTCACCCAGCTGGAGGTCGTTGTAGGACCCCAGGTTGATACCGCACTCGAAGCCCTCGCGCACCTCGGTGACGTCGTCCTTGAAGCGTCGGAGGCCGGCGACCTCGACGTTCTCGGAGACGACGACCCCGTTGCGCGTGATGCGAGCCCTCGCGCCACGCTTGATCTCGCCGCTGCGGACGATCGATCCGGCGATGTTGCCGAACTTGCTGGAGCGGAAGATCTCGCGGATCTCGGCGGTGCCGAGCTCCACCTCCTCGAACTCCGGCTTGAGCATGCCCTTGAGGGCCGCCTCGATCTCCTCGATCGCCTGGTAGATGACCGAGTAGTAGCGGATCTCGACGCCCTCGCGGTCGGCGTACTCGGCGTTCTGGCCCTCGGCGCGGACGTTGAAGCCGATGATGACCGCGTTGGAGGCGACGGCGAGGTTGATGTTGTTCATCGTGATCGCGCCGACGCCGCGGTCGATGATGCGCAGGTCGACCTCCTCGCCCACGTCGATCTGCAGGAGGGCGTCCTCCAGCGCCTCGACCGAACCGCTCGCGTCACCCTTGAGGATGAGGTTGAGCGTCTCGACCTTGCCGGCCGCGAGAGCCTCGTTGAGGTCCTCGAGGGAGATGCGCTTGCGGGACTTGGCCAGGCTGGCCTGGCGGTCCGCGGCCTCGCGCTTCTCGGCGATCTGGCGGGCGGTGCGGTCGTCCGGCGCGACGACGAAGGTGTCGCCGGCGCGGGGCACGGACGCGAGTCCGAGCACCTGGACGGGACGCGACGGGGTCGCCTCCTTGACCTGCTTGCCGTGCTCGTCGAGCATCGCGCGGACGCGGCCGTGGGCCGATCCGGCGACGATCGCGTCGCCGACCCGCAGGGTGCCCTGCTGGACGAGGACGGTCGCCGTCGCACCGCGACCACGGTCGAGGTTGGCCTCGATGGCCACGCCGCGGGCGTCGGTCTCGGGGTTGGCGCGCAGGTCGAGGGCGGCGTCCGCGGTGAGCAGGACCGCCTCGAGCAGCTGGTCGATGTTCTGACCCTGCTTGGCCGAGATGTCGACGAACATCGTCTCGCCGCCGTACTCCTCGGCGACGAGGTTGTACTCGGTCAGCTGCTGGCGGACCTTGGCCGGGTTGGCGCCGTCGACGTCGATCTTGTTGACGGCGACCACGATCGGCACGTCCGCGGCCTGGGCGTGGTTGAGCGCCTCGATGGTCTGCGGCATGACGCCGTCGTCCGCGGCCACGACGAGGATCGCGATGTCGGTGACCTTGGCACCACGGGCACGCATGGCCGTGAAGGCCTCGTGACCGGGGGTGTCGATGACCGTGAGCTTGCGCTCCTGGTCCTCGTGCTGCACGGCGACCTGGTAGGCACCGATGTGCTGGGTGATGCCGCCGGCCTCGGTCGAGATGACGTTGGCGTTGCGGATCGCGTCCAGCAGGCGGGTCTTTCCGTGGTCGACGTGACCCATGACGGTCACGACCGGCGGACGGGCCTGGAGCTCCTCGTCGGAGTACTCCTCGCCCTCGAGGTCGATGTTGAAGGACGCGAAGAGCTCCTGCTCCTCCTCCTCCGGCGAGACGACCTGGATGTCGTAGCCGAGCTCGGAGCCGAGCACCTTGAAGGTGTCCTCGTCGAGCGACTGCGTCGCCGTCGCCATCTCACCGAGGTGGAACAGCACGGTGACCAGCGACGCCGGGTTGGCGTTGATGCGGTCGGCGAAGTCCGTCAGCGACGAGCCGCGGCGCACGCGCACGACGGTCGAGCCGTCGCCACGGGGCACCGAGACGCCACCGATGGACGGCGCCTGCATCTGCTCGAACTCCTGACGCTTCGCGCGCTTGCTCTTGCGTCCGCGGGCGGGCTTGCCGCCGCGACCGAAGGCACCCTGGGTGCCGCCGCGACCGGCGCCACCGCCGGGACGACCACCGCCACCGGGACGGCCGGCGAAGCCGCCGCCACCACCGGGACGCGCGCCGAAGCCGCCGCCGCCACCACCGGGCGCACCGGGACGACCGCCGCCGCCACCACGGGCGGGACGCTCACCGGGACGCGGCACGGACGAACGGCTCGGCATGGCGCCGGGCGTGGGACGGGCGCCGCCGGGACGAGGCGCCGCGGGACGCGGGCCACCCGGACGAGGACCGGCAGCGCCGGCCTGGCCACCGGGACGCGGCGCCTGGGGGCGAGGCATGCCCTGCGAGGGCGCGAAGGGGTTGTTGCCGGGACGGGCCGAGCCCTGACCACCACCGGGGCGCGGAGCCCCGCCGGGACGAGGTGCGCCGCCGTCACGAGCGGGACGGTCGGTCCGCTCGGGGCGGTCGGTCCGCTCGGGACGGTCGGTCCGCTCGGGGCGGTCGGTGCGCTCAGGGCGGTCGGTGCGCTCCGGACGCTCGGTGCGCTCGGGACGCTGACCCATGCCCTGCGAGGACGCGAACGGGTTGTTGCCGGGGCGAGGAGCTCCGGGACGACCGCCCTGACCACCCTGGCCGCCGGAGCGGCCGGAGGTCTGCGGCTGGCGCGGGCCGGGAGCAGCCGGTCGGGGACCAGGCTGTGCCGGCCGCGGGCCGGGGGCTGCGCCAGCGGCTGCCGGAGCAGGGGCGGCGGCGGGCGCCGGTGCCTCGGCTGCGGGCGCCTTCGGGGCGGCCTTGGCCGGAGCGGGGGTGTCGGCGGCGGGAGCCTCCGGGGCTGCCGGCGTCTCCTGCGCGGACGACGGGGCAGCCGGAGCAGCCGGAGCCGCCGGCTTCTCCTCGGCGGGGGCGGCGGCCTTCCTGGCCGGTCCCGGCGTCGGACGGGACGGGGTGCCAGCAGCAGGCTTGGGGGCCGCCGCGGCAGTCTTGGGGGAGCCGCCGGAACCGCCGGCGAGCTCGGCCGGGAAGGACTCCCGGATGCGGCGCACGACCGGCGCCTCGATGGTGGAGGACGCCGCGCGGACGAACTCTCCCTGGTTCTTCAGGTGCTCGAGCAGAACCTTGCTCTCGACTCCGAGCTCCTTGGCGAGCTCGTAGACCCGGACCTTAGCCACAATTCTCCTTGATCTCGGTCCGGGCGGGCGCGGAGAGGTCCTCCGCCGGTCACGGACCGTCGTTAGTGCTGGGGCATGCTCATCGCTGAGTACTCATCGGGTGCTCATAGCGTCAAACCCGCTTTCGGTTCTCGGACGGTGCTGTCACGGCCTCGGCGACGGGTGCCGTCAGGGCCGGTCGTGCTCGCTCTCCACCCACGCCCGCAGCGCGGCGACGTCGGTCATGACGTCCGCACGGAGGGCACGCCCGAACGCCTTGCGGCGCACGGCGAGCTCCAGGCAGGCCGGGTGCGGGTGGAGCCAGGCTCCACGTCCGGGCCTGCGTCGCAGCGCGTCCGGGACGACGTGGAGGGATCCACGCTCGTCCGGCTCCGCCACCACTCGCAGGAGAGCCGCCCGGTCACCGACACCACGGCAGCCCACGCACGTTCGGGCGGGACCCGGGGCGGGCGAGGTCGTGGTGGTCGTGCGACCGGACTGATCCATCCTACCGTGTCCCCGGGCGTGTCGTCGCACCGTGCCGTGCGGGGAGCCCTGCTCGCCGGGCGGGCCGGGAGCCTCAGGCACCCGGTTCGGCGTCGGCGGGGCCCGGGTCGGCCGGTGCCTGCCGGCCACCCACGGGGGTGTCGGGATGGATGTCGATCCGCCAGCCCGTCAGCTTGGCGGCGAGGCGGGCGTTCTGCCCCTCCTTGCCGATGGCGAGCGACAGCTGGTAGTCGGGCACGACGACCTTGGCGGCGCGCAGCTTGGGGTCCACGACCTCGACGGACAGCACCCGGGACGGCGACAGGGCGGACGCCACGAACTCGGTGGGCTGGTCGGAGTAGTCGACGATGTCAATCTTCTCGCCGTGCAGCTCGGTCATGACCGCGCGGACGCGGGCTCCCATCGGCCCGATGCAGGCGCCCTTGGCGTTGACGCCGGGGGCCTTGGCGATGACGGCGATCTTGGTGCGGTGCCCGGCCTCGCGCGCCAGCGCCGCGATCTCGACGGTGCCGTCGGCGATCTCGGGCACCTCCAGGGCGAAGAGCTTGCGGACGAGGTTGGGGTGGGTGCGCGACAACATGATCTGCGGGCCGCGGTTGCCCCGCTTGACGCTCACGCAGTAGCAGCGGATGCGGTCGCCGTGGACGTAGCGCTCACCCGGCACCTGCTCGGAGACGTGCAGCTCGCCCTCCACGCCCCCACCGAGGGCCACCTGGACGACCCGCGGGTTGGAGCTCTGCTGGACGACGCCGGACAGGATGTCGCCCTCCTTGCCGCGGAAGTCGCCGAGCACGGACTCGTCCTCGAGGTCACGCATGCGCTGGTGGATGACCTGGCGCGCCGTCGAGGCGGCGACCCGCCCGAAGTCGGCGGGGGTGTCGTCATACTCCCTGGGCTCGGGGCGCGGCTCGCCCTCGGCCACGGGCTCGAGGTCCTCGAGGGCCCAGACCGTCACCTTGCCGGACTTGCGGTCGAGCTCGACGCGGGCACGGCGGGCCGCCCCCTCCGTCTTGGAGTACGCGAGGAGCATCGCGTCCTCCATGGTCTTGACGAGCACCTCGAGCGGGATCTCGCGCTCGGTGGCGAGCATCCGCAGGACCGCCATGTCGATGTCCATCAGTTCTTCTCCTCGGTCGCGCGGGTGAACTCGACCTGCACCTGGGCGCGGGCGATGTCGGGATAGGCGAGCTGCCGGGTCGACGACGAACCCTTGGTGGTGACCTCGAGGGTGACCTGCTCGGGGCCGGCGGCGACGACGCGCCCGGTGACCTGGCCGTCGGGGGTCGAGGCCTTGACGAGCCGACCGACGTTGCGCCGGAAGTGTCGCGGCTCGGTCAGCAGCCGGTCGACGCCGGGCGAGCCGACCTCGAGGACGTAGGGCTGCTCGCCCATGACCTCGGACTCGTCGAGGAGCTCGCTCACGCGTCGGGTGGCGTCGGCCACCAGGTCCAGGTCGAGCGGCTCGACGGCCGTGGTCTCGTCGGCGGGTGGCGTGGTCACCAGGTCGGTGTCGACGGTCAGTCGCACGAGGCGGCGCTTGCCCACCTGCTGCACGGTGAGCTGCTCGACCATGAGCCCCAGCTCGGCGAGCGCGGGGTCCAGCAGCGTGCGGACGTCCTGCTCGGTGCTCCGGGTGACCATCGTTGCCTCCGCTTTCGGTGATGTGCGCCTGCGCCGCGGCACGTCTGTGCGCGGGGCCCGGCAAAGTCCACACCCTATGCCATCGGCCCTGCTGGAACTCTATCGAGCGGGCGAGCGGGATGACAGCACGCGTCCGGGTGCTCTCGGGCTGTGTCACGTCGTCCGCGCCCCGTGCCCGGGTGGCAGGATCGCAGCCATGGTCGACCGGTCGTCCCCGCCCGCCCCGCTCACCCCGCGCGACGTCGCCGGGGTGCCCTCGCGGCGCGCGCTGCTGACGGCCGCCTCCCTCGCCCCGCTCGCGCTGCTGACCGCCTGCCGGGTCCGGCTGGAGGACGACGCCCCTCGCGTGCCGCTGATCCCCACCCGCGAGCCGACCGAGGACGAGGCGCTGCTGCTCGCCGCCTGGCGCGCGTCGACCGACCTCGGCCGTATGACGACCGGCCTGGCCGGTGACGGGGTGACGGCATCGCGCCTGCACGCCGTCCAGGCCCGCACCTTCGACCAGGTGCTGCGCGACCGCCGGGTGCCGGACGCGCAACGCACCTCCCCCGCGGCCTCCTCCACGGCCTCCTCCACGGCTGCATCGTCGGCGGGGTCGACGGTGTCGGCTGCGGCGACAGGGTCGTCGGCGTCGGCTGCATCGTCGGCGGGGTCGACGGTGTCGGCCGCGTCGTCGGCGTCGGCGTCGGCCTCCGCCGTGTCGACACCGAACGGGTCGACACCGAACGGGTCGACGCCGACCGCCCCGCCCGACCGGACTGCCGTCGCCCGGGCCGAGGCCGGCGCCGTGTCACCGGCGGCCCTGGCCGAGCTCGCGACGGCCCACGCCGGCCAGCTGCCGCTGCTGGCGTCGTTCGCGGCGTGCCGGGCGCGCCTGGCCGCCGTCCTGGGGGCGCCCCCGTCCTGGCCGGCCTGGGGCGAGACCGCCTCGCCCGCGGACGCCGGGTTGCTGGCGGCGCACCGGCGGGCGCGCTACCACCTGGAGGTGGCCGCCGCCCGCACGCCGGCCGAGGCCCGCGCCCCCTTCGCGACAGAGCTGGACCGGGTGGCGGGCGTCGTGGTGCGCCTCAAGTCGCGGGGCGCCTCGACCGGGGCGCCGCCGGCCGGCTATCCCCTGCCCTTCCCCGTGCGCGACGCGGCGGCCGCCCGTCGGCTCGTCACCCACGCCCTCACCACGCTCGAGACGGCGTGCGGGACGACGTGGTCCGCGGGATCGGGGTCGTCCGAGGCGGTGACCACCACGACCCGGCTGGTCGTCGACACCGTGACGGCCGGGGCTGCGTGGGGGGTGCCGCTGCGGGCCTTCCCGGGGCTGTCCTCGTGAGCAACACGACCCGCGACCTCGTCCCTCCCTCGCTGACCGCCCTGATGGCCGGCCGCCCGGCGGACGAGTCGGTCCGGGACGCGGTCGACGGCGACACCTGGCTGCGACGCCTGCCCGGCGTCCTCGACGAGCTGCTCGCGGAGCAGGACCTCGCCGTGGACGGGCGACCCCGCCACGGGCAGTGCGCGGTCGTCATACCCGTCCTGCGCCGGGGAGCACCGGCCGCCCTCAAGGTGAGCTGGCCGCACGCGGAGGCCGCGCACGAGCACCTGGCCCTGCGCGCGTGGGACGGGTCCGGCGCGGTGCGGCTGCTGGCGGCCGACCCCGCGCGCTGGGCCCTGCTGCTCGAACGGCTCGACCCGGAGCGAGACCTGGGGCGCGAGCCCGTCCTCGACGCCTGCGAGACGGTGGGACGCCTGCACGCCCTCCTCGACCGACCCGCCATCGCGCGTCTCGGCACGGCCAGCGCCTGGTGCGGGCGCATCCGCGAACGACTGACGACCTCACCCCCACCGGTCCCGCCCCGCGTCGTGGACCAGGGCCTCCACCTGGCCGCCGAGCTCGCGGCCGACCCCGGCGTCGACGCCCGGCTGGTGCACGGCGACCTGCACGACGCCAACGTCCTGCGCGTGCCCGACCCGGGCACGACGCGTGCCGGGACGGTCGACGGCTGGCTGGCGATCGACCCCAAGCCCGTCGCCGGCGAGCTCGCCCTCACCGTCGCCCCGCTGCTGTGGAACCGCTGGGACGAGGCGGCCCGCGCGCACAACCTGCGCAACCACCTGCGGTTCCGCGTGGACTACGCGTGCGACGCGGCGGGCATCGACCCCGCCCGGGCCCGCGCGTGGACGATCCTGCGCGAGCTGGACAACGCGTGGTGGGCCGCCCGCGAGCCGGGTGGCCACGACCGGATCACCCAGGCCGTCGCGATCATCAAGGCCATGCGCGACTGACCGGCCGCGCTGACCGGGCGCCCTCTGCACGGGCTGGGGCGCTCGGGCAGCATCGGCGGGTGGCGAGGGGTCGCGAACGTCGCGCTGCACGGCGTGTCCCCGACATCTGTGTCCCCTCGACGCACCAGCCGGCTGCGTCCCCTCGACGCACCAGCCAGCTGAGTCCCCTCGACGCACCAGCCCCGTCGGTTCCGGGAGGCGGGAGACGTGCGGGCCTCAGGCCGTGGTCGCGGTCCGTCCCGCGAGCGCGGCGACCAGCCCGTCCACGTCGCGCGGCCGCACGCCCGGGTCGAGCAGGCCCGACCCCGAGAGCCGGTCGGCGAGCTCCAGCGCCCACGGTCGGCGCAGCCTGGCCCGGCCGACGAGCAGGTCGTCGCCGAGGACGTCCTCGACCGGGCCCTGCGTCACCGCGCCGTCCACGACGACCGCGGCCTCGTCGGCCCACGCGAGCGCGAGGTCGACCTCGTGGGTGGCGAGCACGACGGTGGTGCCGTGCTCCTCGAGCCGGGCCAGCGCGCCGAGCATCTCCTCGACGCCGGCCGGGTCCAGGCCCGCCGTGGGCTCGTCGAGCAGCAGCACCGCCGGGCGCATGGCGACGGCCCCCGCCGTGGCGGCCCGCTTGCGCTCGCCGTAGGACAGCTGGTGCGTCGGCCGGTCCGCCAGGTGCTCGATGCCGAGCAGGGCGAGCGCCTCGGCCACCCGCTCGCGCACCTCACCCACGGGCAGCCCGAGGTTCATCGGCCCGAAGGACACGTCCTGGGTGACGTCGGCGCTGAACAGCTGGTCGTCAGGGTCCTGCAGCACGAGCTGCACGCGCTGCCGATGGGACCGAAGCCCCTTGCGGGAGTAGTCGACCCGTGCCCCGTCGACCGCCACCTCACCGCCCGACGGCTGGTGGCCACCGGCCAGGCAGCGCAGCAGCGTCGTCTTGCCGGAGCCGTTGGCGCCGAGCAGCGCCGTGCGACGCCCCGCCCTGACCAGCAGGTCCGCCCCGACGAGCACGGGAGGTCCGCCGGGATAGGCGGCGTGCAGCCCACGTGCCACGAGCCGCTCGGCCGACCCGGCGAGCGGAGGGTGCCGGCAGTCGTCGCGGTGGCTCACGACCCGCCCCCCAGCGTGGAGACCGCCATCGAGGACGCGACGAGGAGCGCCAGCACGACCAGGCTCACGGCGACGAAACCACCGGACCGCTGCTGCTCGCGGGGCAGGGTCACCAGCGCGGACTCGTAGCCGCGACCCGCGAGCCCCTCCTCCATCCGGCGGGCCCGGTCCCACGACCGGGTCAGCACGGCGGCGGTGAGCATCCCGGCCGAGCGGAGCGAGGCGCGATGCCCGTGATAGCCGAGCCGTCCGGCCTGGGCCTCGCGGATCGAGCGCACGGCGTCCATGAGGACGAACAGCAGGCGGTAGGTCAGCGACGCCACCTCCACGCACGCGTCCGGGACGCGCAGCCGGCGCAGCGCGGCGAGCAGGTCGACCATGGGTGTGGTGCTGGCGAGGACGAGCACCGCGAGCGTGCCGGCCACGGCGTGCGCGGTCAGCCCGACGGCTGCCTCGAGGCTCTCGGGGGTGACCGCGAGCGGACCCCATCGGCCGTATGCCGACGGCCCGGCCCCTCCCTCGCCCGGTGCCTGGGCGCCGACGCTGACCGCCACCGAGAGCCCGCTGGCGACGATGAAGGCCATCGGCGCGCGCAGGGCACGCAGGACCAGGGACGGCGGCACCCGCGCTGGCCCGACCATGACGATCACGCTGGTCAGGGCCACCAGGGGCGACGCGGGCCACGGCGGCAGGACCAGCGCGACGAGCACCAGCCCGAGGCTCAGCAGCGCCTTGTCACCGACGGCTCGCGTCCGCCACGCGCCGGCCCACGCGGCGTCGTCGATCGCCAGGCCGGCCACCTCAGGCGGAGCCTTGCGGGCGGGGGTTCTTGCGTCCTCGCAGGTAGCCGACGGCATAACCGAGGACGCCCGCACCGGCGGCGGCCTGCAGCGCGAAGAGGCCCGACTCGACCTCGCCGCTCGGCTCGAAGAGGTTGCGGAACCACGGCTGGTAGTCCGGGTGGGTCTGCTCGATCGCGCTGGTCGCGGCGGAGTCCGTCCCGACGAAGCGCTCGTCCGGCCCGGTGCGCCGGGAGTCCAGCCACAGCGGGACGGCGAACAACGCCACGAGGGCCAGCAGGCACGCGGCGGTCAGCAGGTGTCGGCGCGCTCGCATGCTCAGGCCTCCGTCGTGACGGCCGCAGCGGACGAGCCCGACGAGCCCGACGAGCCCGACGAGCCCGACGACGGCCGGTCAGCGTCGACCGATCCGGTGTCCTCGCGCGGCAGCACGCCCAGGCGCCGCAGCTCGGGGGCCGCGACGTCCCGCAGGACGCGGAAGGCCAGGACCCCGAGGAAGCCCTCAGCCAGGGCCAGCGGGATCTGGGTGACGGCGAAGATGCCGAGGAACTTCGCGAGCGCCCCGGGGAACCCGCTCGCGGGATCGGGGTGGGCCAGCGCGAGCTGGAAGGCGGTCGTCAGGTAGGTCGCCAGGTCGGCCGCGGCCATCGCCGCGAACACGCCGACCAGCAGTGGCAGCCGGGCGCGACGGCATACGGCATAGAGCCCGTAGCCGACCCAGGGGCCGATGACGGCCATGCTCATGACGTTGGCGCCCCAGGTGGTGATGCCCCCGTGGGCGAGCAGCAGCGCCTGGAAGGCGAGGACGATGCCGCCGAGGAGAGCCATGACCGGCGGGCGGAAGAGGACGGCGCCGAGCCCGGTGCCGGTGGGATGGCTGGAGCTGCCCGTCACCGACGGGAGCTTGATCGCGGACAGGACGAAGGTGAACGCCCCGGCGGCCCCCAGCAGCAGGCGGCTCTCGGGATGCTCACGGACCTCGCGCACGACCTGGCGGGCTCCGTGGACGACGAACGGGGTGGCGACGGCGGTCCACGCGGCGGCGTGCCACGGGGGGAGATAGCCCTCGGCGATGTGCATCTGCGCACTCCTTGAGATCGGGGATCACGCGTCCCCCTCGCAGTGGACCCGACAGGCAGTTCCTGGCTCCCGGGGTCCCTCGCGGACCCAGGTCACAGTGGCGCGACCGCGCCGGTCTCTCACCGGCTTCCTGGCACCGTCGGGCTGGTTCTCGGAGTATGCCACACCAGATGCAGGTGAGAACTCTTATCAGTTCGGTGACGCGGCATGGCTAGTCTCGGCGGTATGCCGACCGCGCCACCGCCATCCCAGCCCGACCGGACCGCCGCCCGACCGACCCGGATCCCCGACCTGCAGCCCGGCCGGTCACGGACGACGGAGCGACTGGTCCTGCGGCCCTGGCGGGACGAGGACGCCGAGGCGTTCGGGTCGCTCAACGCCGACCCGGAGGTCATGACCTACTTCCCCGCACCGCTGGACCGGGCCGCGAGCGACGAGCTCCTCGGCCGGGCCCGCACCCACGTCGACGATCACGGCTGGGGGTTCTGGGCGTTGGAGGAGCGGAGCACCGGGGCGTTCATCGGCCTGACGGGACTGTCGCAGCCGAGCTTCGAGGCCGCGTTCACGCCGTGCGTCGAGATCGGCTGGCGCCTGGTCCGGTCGGCCTGGGGTCAGGGCTACGCGACGGAGGCCGCCATCGCCGCCCTGGACGTGGGCTTCAACGAGCTGGGGCTGCAGGAGATCGTGTCCTTCACGCCGTCGGTCAACCTGCGCTCGCGTGCCGTCATGCAGCGCATCGGCATGCGGCACGCCCTCGCCGACGACTTCGACCACCCGCTGATCGACCCCGCGAACGAGCTGTGCCACCACGTCCTCTATCGCATCAGCAGGGACGACGACCACTCGGGCGGTCCGGACGACCAGGTCGTGCCGGTGGGCCCGGGGCCCGTCGGCGACTGACGGGCGGTCAGGCGCCCGGGACCGGAGCCACGTCGCGGATCGCCGGCGGCACGATGCGGGGCACGGCGTCCCACTCGCTGAAGGTGACCGTGCCGGCCGTGCGCGGGGCGGAGGAGCTGAGCCGAAGCAGCCGCCCGGACCCGTCGGCGGCGACGATCGCCGTCGTCGCGCCGCCGGAGCGCAGCTCGTAGGCCTGGGTGCCCTCGTAGGACGTGCGGCCCACCGAGGTGCGACCGGTCGCGGCGCGCACGGCCCCCTCGAAGGCGTCCAGCATGTCGCTGATGCTGAGGACGGCGAGTTGGTTGGCCGCAGCCCCGGACAGCTGCACGTAGCGTCCCTGGGCTCCCCCCGTCAGGGCCGTGGACCGCACGAACGTGCGCCCCTCGCTGCGCAGGAGCTCGAACGGCGCCGACACGCCCATGGAGACGGTGCCCCGGACGCTCAGCCCGTCCCTCGTGCCGCGCAGGTCGAAGGTCATGGGTGCCCCTTGGACGTTGAGCGTGCCGACCGCCCGCACGCTGCTCGCCACGGCGACGAATCCCGCTGCGGCAGCGGCCAGTCGCCCTGCCTCGCCCGCCACCGCACCCCCTGGCGCGGAGGGTGCTCCGGTCGCTGACGTGCCCGGCGCCACGTCACCGAGGCTCGGCGCCCCGAGGTCGGGGATGCTGGTCGTGGGTGCCGCGGTCGGGGACCCGGCACCGGCGTCGCTGGTGGTCGCCGTGGTCGGCAGCGGACGGTTTGGCGCACCCTGGCACCCCGCGATCGCCAGGCCCGCGGCAGCGGCGAGCGCGACCGACGAGGCGACCGAGCCCGGCGCGAGCGGTGCGCGGAAGGGCCGGGTCACGCGTCGTAGTCGAGCCGCACGTGGTCGGTGACCGGGTGCGACTGGCAGGCGAGGACGATGCCGTCGGCGACCTCGTCCTCCTCGAGGGCGTAGTTGCGGTCCATGCGGACCTCGCCCTCGACCAGGCGGGCGCGACAGGTGCCGCACACGCCACCGGTGCAGGAGTAGGGCGCGTCCGGACGGGCCCGCAGGGTCGCGGCCAGGATCGTCTCGCCGGGGTCGGTCATGGCGATCTCGGTCGTGCGTCCGTCGAGGTTGACGGTGACCCGGGCGAGGACGCCGGTGTGGTCGCCCGCGGCCCCGACCCCGGGGTCGGTCTCGGCCCGCGGCTCGTCGTCGACGTGGAAGACCTCGAAGTGCACGTGGTCCTTGTCGACCCCTTCGGTGGCCAGCACCTCGCGGGCGTTCTCGACCAGGGAGAAGGGCCCGCAGAGGTACCACTCGTCGACCGTGTCGACGGGGACGAGGGAGTCGAAGATCCGGCGGAGCCGCTCCTCGTCGAGCCGTCCGCTGAACAGGTCGACGTCCCGGGCCTCGCGGGACAGGACGTGCATGAGCTGGAACCGGCTGCGGTAGCGGTTCTTGAGGTCCTCGAGCTCCTCGAGGAACATGATCGAGCTCGTGGCCCGGTTGCCGAAGAGCAGGGTCACCCGGCTCGCGGGCTCCTCCTCGAGGACGGTCGTGAGCAGCGACAGGACCGGCGTGATGCCCGACCCGGCGGCGATCGCGACGTGGTGGCGCGCCCGGTCGGCGTCCGTCGGCACGACGAAGGAGCCCAGCGGCGGCATGACCTCGATGGTGTCGCCGGGGCGCACGTCGTCGATGAGCCAGGGTGAGACGGCGCCACCGGCCACCCGCCCGGCAGCGACCCGCAGGACGCCACGCTCGGCAGCGGCCTTGCGGGACAGGCAGATCGAGTAGGACCGGCGCTGCTCCTGACCGTCGCGGACGAGGCGCAGCGTGAGGTGCTGGCCGGGCGCGAAGGTGAACTCGTCGCGCAGGTCGTCCGGCACGATGAAGGTGATCGCCGCGGCGTCATCGGTGAGCGGCTCGACGTCGGCCACCGTGAGGGGGTGGAACTGGGGGCGGTGTCGCGCGGGCTTGTTGAGCAGGGCCATCAGATCACCTTGAACTCGTCGAAGGGCTCACGACAGGCGTCGCACCGGCGCAACGCCTTGCAGGCGGTGGACCCGAACCGGGCCACCTCCGTGGTCTGGTCGCTGCCACAACGGGGGCAGCGCACCTGGTGCCGGGTCAGCTGCACGGGCACCGGTCCGTCGGTGCCCCCGGCCGCGCCGGCGGTGGGCGGGGCGATCCCGAACTCGCGCAGCCGCTCCCGACCGCGCTCGCTCATCCAGTCGGTGCTCCACGCCGGCGAGAGCTGGGTGACGACCTCCGCCGACAGGCCGGCGCGCGTCGCCTCGTGGCGCACGAGGTCCTCGATCAGGCCCATGGCGGGGCAGCCGGAGTAGGTCGGGCTCATGACGACGCGCACCAGGCGCCGCTCCTCGTCGACCTCGACCGACCGCACGATGCCGAGGTCGTCGATGGAGATGACCGGGATCTCGGGGTCGGGGATGGCCCGTATGGCGTCCGCGACCTGCGTGGACGCGGAGCTGCCGGGCCGCGTCGCCGCCTGCATCGCCGTCACCAGGTGGCGCCGGGGTGCGAGCGCGCGATGTGCTGCATCTCGGCGAGCAGGTAGCCCATCGGCCGGGAGTGGATGCCGCGGCGCCCGTCCCGCGCCGTCCAGCGGGACGGGTCGGCCGGACGCAGCGTCGCCTCGGCGAGCACGCCCTCGACATACGAGCGCACCTCGTCCTCGACCTCGCTCGGCCGCACGCCGGCGCCGGACCCCGCCGCCGCGACGGCAGCGTCGTCGTCGACGAACAGCTCGGTGACATAGGGCTCGACGACCGCGAGCGCCTTCTGCATCCGCCGGTGCGACTCCTCGGTGCCGTCGCCGAGGCGGACGACCCAGTTGCGGGCGTGGTCGCGGTGGTAGGCCAGCTCCTTGACGGCCTTGCCGGCGACGCCGCGCAGGGTCTCGTCCTCGCAGCGCGCGAGCCGCTGCATGATCGCGAGGCGGGTGGTGGAGAACCACAGCAGCCGCGCCATCTCGACGCCGAAGTCGCCGCGCTCCATCTCGACGAGGTGGACGCTGCGGAACTCACGCTCGTCGCGCAGGTAGGCGAGGTCGTCCTCGGAGCGTCCGGTCCCGTCGAGCGAGCCGGCGTAGGTCAGCAGGCTGCGGGCCTGGCCGAGCAGGTCGAGCGCGATGTTGCCGAGCGCCATGTCCTCCTCGATGGCGGGGGCGTCGGCGACCCACTCCCCCAGGCGCTGGGTGTAGACGAGGGCGTCGTCCGCGAGGCCGAGGACGTAGTCGGCGAGAGTCCCGGACGTGCCGGGAGGGGGCGGGGACGAGGGTCCCGCGACGGTGCTGGCGCTCATAGGTACTCCACGTCCTCCGGCACGTCGTAGAACGTCGGGTGGCGGTAGACCTTGTCGGCGCTCGGGTCGAAGAAGGAGCCGCGCTCGTCCGGGCTGGACGCCATGATGCTGTCGGCCTCCACGACCCAGATCGACACGCCCTCCTGACGACGGGTGTAGAGGTCGCGGGCGTTGTGGAGCGCCATCGTCGCGTCGGGCGCGTGCAGGGACCCCACGTGGACGTGGGACAGACCACGCTTGGCGCGGACGAAGACCTCGAACAGGGGCCAGGTGGCCTCGCTCATGCGGCACTCTTCTTCGAGCGGGAGGCCTGCTTGGCGGCATACGCGTTGGCGGCCTCTCGCACCCACGCCCCGTCCTCGTGAGCCTTGATCCGGTTGCTCATTCGCTCGGCGTTGCACGGCCCGTCGCCCTTGAGCACCCGCCAGAACTCCTCCCAGTCGATCCGGCCGAAGTCCCAGTGGCCGCGCTCGTCGTTCCAGCGCAGGTCGGGGTCGGGGAGGGTGATGCCGAGCTTCTGCGCCTGCGGGACCGTCATGTCGACGAACTTCTGGCGCAGGTCGTCGTTGCTGAACCGCTTGATCCCCCACGCCATGTTCTGCGCGGTGTGGCCCTGCTGGGCCGCCTCGCCGGAGTCCTCGGGGCCGAACATCATCAGGGCCGGCCACCACCACCGGTTGGCGGCGTCCTGGGCCATGGCCTTCTGCTCGTCGGTGCCACGAGCGAGCACCCACAGGATCTCGAAGCCCTGCCGCTGGTGGAAGGACTCCTCCTTGCAGACGCGGATCATCGCGCGGCTGTAGGGGCCGTAGGAGCACCGGCACAGCGGCACCTGGTTCATGATCGCCGCGCCGTCGACCAGCCAGCCGATGGCGCCCACGTCGGCCCAGGTGAGCGTCGGGTAGTTGAAGATGGAGGAGTACTTCTGCTTGCCGGCGTGCAGCTTGTCGAGCAGCTCGGACTTGTCGACGCCGAGGGTCTCCGCGGCGGAGTAGAGGTAGAGCCCGTGCCCGGCCTCGTCCTGCACCTTGGCGATGAGGATGGCCTTGCGACGCAGGCTGGGGGCCCGGGTGATCCAGTTGCCCTCGGGCTGCATCCCGATGATCTCGGAGTGCGCGTGCTGCGCGATCTGGCGGATGAGCGTCTGCCGGTAGCCGTCCGGCATGTCGTCCCGGGGCTCGATCCGCAGGTCCCGGGCGATGAGCTCGTCGAACGCCGCAGAGTCACCCGGGGCCCGGTCCGCGTCGGCCGAGGCCACGCGGGCCTGGGTGTAGTCGTCGGTCTCGGCCGCGTTCAGCGGCTCGTCCGGGTCGATGACGTCGTTGCCATACATGGGCCTCAGTATCCTCGCCCGCGACGGCACCCGCAAAGGGCTGGGGGCCCGGTCGAGGTGTGCTGCGTCACGATACCGGTCAGTAGCTCGCATGTCGGTCTGAGAGGATCGGTCGGTGAGCGACCACGGGCACGACCACCAGCATGACCACCAGCACGGGCACGACCACCAGCACGGGCACCAGCACGAGCACGGGCATGACCACCCCCTCGAGGGGTCGGCCGGCGTCGCGGCCGACGCCAGCGTCCGTCAGGCCCGCGTCAACGACGCCCCGGCGGTGGGCACGGTCCAGTCGGCCGTGTGGCGGGAGGCCTTCGCGGGGCTGGTGCCGGCGGAGACGCTGGAGCGCTTCGAGCCCCTCCCCTTCGCCCGCGCCTGGCGGGCGTCGCTGGAGCAGCCGCCGTCGCCGCGGCACGTGCTCGTCGTGTCGTGCGCCGGGCCGCAGGTGGTGGGCTACGCGGCGCTCGGTCCGTGCGAGGACCCGGACGCCGAGGACGGTGACGGCGAGATCCTCACGCTCGGTGTGCACCCGGACGCCCGACACCAGGGCCACGGCTCACGCCTGCTCAACGCCGTGGTGGACCTCCTGCGCGACGCGGGATTCACCCACGCCTACGCCTGGGTCCCGGCCGAGGACGCCGGCACCCGAGGCTTCCTCGAGGCGGGGGGCTTCGCGCCCGACAGCGCGTACCGCGACCGCGTCGTCGTCGAGGGCGACACGGACGAGCAGCTGCTGCGCGAGATCCGCCTCGCCGCCGCCCTCGCCTGACGCGGCGGACGCAGCTCACCCCAAGCCCCGGCGCCATTGGTCACCAGTGGCGGATATGAACGATCCAAACAGCCCCGAGAACGTCATTGGTGACCAATGGCGGGAGGCGTGGACCCCGGGGCGCCGTCGAGCACGATGGGCAGGATCGCGTATGCCGCGCGGATGTGGGCCTCGACCAGGTCGGCCGCACGCCGCTGGTCACCGTCGACGACGGCCGCGTAGATCGCCTCGTGGTGCTCCTGCAGCTCGCCGCGGAACCCGTCCCAGTCCCCCAGCGAGCGCTCGGCGTCGAGGATCGGCCTGCGCAGCGACTCGCGGACGGCCACCGTCATGTCGGTCATCAGCCGGTTGCGCCCCACCTCCGCGAGGACGACGTGGAAGTCCGTGTCCAGCGCGTTGAACTCGTCCTGGGTGGTGTCGGGCTCCGCCATACGGTCCAGCAGTCCCCGCAGCCGCAGCCGCGACTCCTCGTCGAGCCGCTGGGCGGCGAGCGCCAGGCTGGACCGCTCCAGGGCCACGCGGGCCTCGACGACCTCGTCGACGGGGTACTTCGCGAGCGCGACGTGCAGGCGCAGCAGCCTGCTGAGGGCCTCGCTGCGCTGGTCGGTGATGCGGGTGCCCGCGTCGTTGCCGGCACCGACCGCGGACGAGACGAGCCCCTGGGCCTCCAGCGCGCGGATCCCCTCCCGGACCGCCGACCGGCTCACGCCCAGCTCCACGGCCAGGTCGCGCTCGGGCGGGAGGTGCGCACCGACCCGCAACGAGCCGGCGAGGATGCCGGACTCGACGTGGTGCACGACGGACTCGTAGGCCTTCATGTCGGTCATTGTCGCAGTCGCGTGGATCGTTCATGGCGTTGCAGCCCTTGCAAATGGTCCGACCACACCTCATAGTGAGCGGTAATGGTCTGACCACAGGTGTCGGCCGAGCCCTCGCCCGACCTGAGAACGATGGAGTTCCCATGACCTTCCGCCCCGACCTGGATCCCGTCGGAGGCAGCCTCCTGCTGTCGGCCCTCGTGGCCCTCCTCCCCCTCGCCACGATCTTCGTGACCCTCGGCGCCCTGCGGTGGAAGGCCCACGTGGCCGGCCTGACCGCCCTCGCCGTCGCCCTGGTCGTCGCGGTGCTGGCCTTCAAGATGCCCGTCGGCCTGGCCCTGCTGTCCGCGACCGAGGGCGCGATCTTCGGGCTCTTCCCCATCGTCTGGATCGTCTTCACCGCCATCGTCCTCTACCAGGTCACCGTGGTGAGCGGACGGTTCGAGGACCTGCGTGCGGTGTTCAACATCATCAGCGACGACCCGCGCATCCAGGCGATCCTCATCGCCTTCTGCTTCGGCGGGCTGCTCGAGGCGCTCGCCGGCTTCGGCGCCCCGGTCGCCATCACCGGCGTGATGCTCATGGCCGTCGGCTTCTCGGCCCTGCGCGCCGCCACCGTGGTCCTGCTGGCCAACACCGCCCCGGTCGCGTTCGGCGCCATCGCGATCCCCATCATCACGGCCGGCAACCTCACCAAGATCCCCTACACGGAGATCGGCGCCTACGTCGGTCACCAGACCCCGGTGCTGGCGCTGTTCGTGCCGCTGTTCCTCGTCTTCCTGGCCGACGGGCGCCGAGGTCTGCGCCAGACCTGGCCGATCGCCCTGGTCACCGGCGTCGCGTTCGCCGTCACGCAGTGGATCTCCGCCACCTGGGTCTCGGTCGAGCTCACCGACATCATCGCGTCGCTGGTCGGCCTCGCCGCCGCCGTCGTGATGCTCCGCTTCTGGCAGCCCGAGGGCCGCGACGCCGCCCTCGAGCGCATGAGCGCCGAGAAGCAGCAGGAGCGCGCCGACATGACCGACGAGCAGCGCGCCCAGCTGCCCAGCTCCTCCGACCTGCCCGCCGCGAGCCACCTGCCCGCCTCGCGCATCGTGATGGCGCTGTTCCCCTACCTCCTCGTGATCGCCGTGTTCTCCCTGTCCAAGCTGGTCGGCCCGGTCAAGACCTGGCTCGCCGGCACGGACGTCAAGATCCCCTGGCCCGGTCTCGACGGGCACGTCCTCAACGCGGCGGGCAAGGTCAACGGCTCCACCGTCTACACCTTCCAGTGGCTGTCCAGCCCCGGCACGATGCTCCTGATCAGCACGGTGATCATCGCCCTCGTCTACAAGGTCAGCGCCCGCGACACCGTCCGTCAGCTCACCGAGACCGCCCACAAGCTGCGCTTCTCGATGCTCACCATCGCCTCGGTGCTGTCCCTCGCCTATGTCATGAACCTGTCGGGCCAGACGATCACGATCGGCACCTGGATCGCGGGCACCGGCGCCGCGTTCGCGTTCTTCTCCCCCGTCCTCGGCTGGCTCGGCACCGCCGTCACCGGCTCGGACACCAGCGCCAACGCGCTCTTCGCGACGCTGCAGCAGACGGCCGGCAAGCACGCCGGGATCGACCCGACCCTGCTCGTCGCCGCCAACACCTCCGGCGGCGTGGTCGGCAAGATGGTCAGCCCCCAGAACCTCACCATCGCGGCCACCGCGGTCGGCCTGCTCGGCCGCGAGTCCGAGATCCTGCGCCGCGTCATCTGGTGGAGCCTGGGCCTGCTCGTCGTGCTGTGCCTGCTCGTCGGCCTGCAGTCCACGCCGGTCCTGTCCTGGATGCTCCCGTGACCTCGGCCGCGCCCGAGACGTCCCCCGGCGAGCGGGCGGGCGGGGTCCGTCATACCGTCGAAGAACCCACCGAGGGAGGCACGATGACCACCAGACCGGGCGAGGGCAAGACCGTCGCGCTGTTCGCCACCTGCGTCAACGACACCATGTATCCCAGCACGCCCAAGGCCGTGGTCCGGCTGCTGGAGCGGCTGGGGTGCGAGGTCGTCTTCCCGCGCGAGCAGACCTGCTGCGGGCAGATGTTCACCAACACCGGCTACCTCGACGAGGCGCTGCCGACGGTCCACACCTTCCTCGCGGCGTTCGAGCGCTACGACTACGTCGTGGGCCCGTCGGGCTCGTGCATCGGGTCCGTCCGCGAGCAGCACCCGATGCTGGCGGAGCGGGAGGGCAGCACCGAGCTGCAGCGCCGCGTGGCCGACGTCGTGGCCAAGACCTACGACCTGCCCGAGCTGCTCGTCGACGTCCTCGGGGTCACCGACGTGGGCGCCTACTTCCCGCACCGGGTCACCTACCACCCGACCTGCCACTCCCTGCGCATCACCAAGGTCGGGGACCGCCCCTACCAGCTGCTGCGCGCGGTCCGGGGCATCGACCTGGTCGAGCTGCCGGACGCCGACCGCTGCTGCGGCTTCGGCGGCACCTTCGCGCTCAAGAACTCCGACGTCTCGGTCGCGATGACCGCCGACAAGGCCCGCCACATCGCCGACACCGACGCCGAGTACGTCATCGCCGGCGACAACAGCTGCCTCATGAGCATCGGCGGCGTGCTCGCCCGCCAGCGCACCGGCATCCGCACCATCCATCTGGCCGAGGTGCTCGCCAGCACCGAGGAGTCCATGGAGGAGCTCGTATGACGAAGCCCGCCCACCGCCTCACCCCCGCGCCGCCCACGGGCGAGCTCGTCGACTCACCGCCCTTCCCGGCCGCGGCGCGCCGAGAGCTCGCGAACCCCGTGCAGCGCAAGAACCTCCACCACGCGATGACCACCATCCGCGACAAGCGCGCCCGCGTCGTCGCCGAGCGCCCCGACTGGGAGCAGATGCGGGTGGCCGGCGAGGAGATCAAGGACCGCACCCTGCGGCACCTCGACCACTACCTGCTGCAGCTCGAGGAGTCCCTCACCCGCGCCGGCACGACCGTCCACTGGGCGAGCGACGCCGAGGAGGCCAACCGGATCATCGTCGGCCTGGTGCGCGACGCCCTGCGCGACGAGCCGCCCCAGGTGGACCCCGAGGGGCGTCAGGTCCCCCCGGAGGTGGTCAAGGTCAAGTCCATGGCCACCCAGGAGATCGAGATGAACGAGGCCCTCGAGGCCGCGGGCATCGCCGCCTGGGAGACCGACCTGGCCGAGCTCATCGTGCAGCTGGGGCACGACCGCCCCTCGCACTTCCTCGTCCCCGCCATCCACCGCAACCGCGCCGAGGTCCGCGAGATCTTCCTCGACGAGATGGCGGACTACGGGCGACCGGCTCCGGACGACCTGGACACCGAGCCAGCCCACCTCGCGGGTGCCGCCCGCCTGCACCTGCGGGAGAAGTTCCTGCGGGCCAAGGTCGCGATCTCCGGCGCGAACTTCGCCGTGGCCGAGACGGGCACGCTGTGCGTGGTCGAGTCCGAGGGCAACGGCCGCATGTGCCTCACCCTCCCCGAGACGCTGATCTCGGTCGTCGGGATCGAGAAGGTCGTGCCGACCTTCGCCGACCTCGAGGTCTTCCTGCAGCTGCTCCCCCGGTCCTCGACGGCCGAGCGGATGAACCCCTACACCTCGCTGTGGACGGGGCCGACGCCCGGCGACGGACCGCAGCAGATGCACGTCGTCCTGCTCGACAATGGGCGCACCACGGTGCTGGCCGACGACTTCGGGCGCACCGCGCTGCGCTGCATCCGCTGCTCGGCCTGCCTCAACGTGTGCCCCGTCTACGAGAAGGTCGGCGGCCACGCCTACGGCTCGGTCTATCCCGGGCCGATCGGCGCCGTGCTGACGCCGCAGCTCCGCGGCACGGCCTCCGCCGTCGACCGGTCGCTGCCGTACGCCTCCTCGCTGTGCGGCGCCTGTTTCGACGTGTGCCCGGTGCGCATCGACATACCGAAGATGCTGGTCCACATGCGCGGCAAGGTCGTCGAGGCCAAGAAGGCCGACCGGATGCCGCACTCCGAGGCCGGCGTGATGCGGACGGCGTCGTGGATGATGGCCGACCACCGCCGCTGGGGCGCCGCCATGAAGGGCTCCGGCCTGGCGGGGCGCGTGCTGGGGTCGCGGTTCGACCACTTCGGGACGCTGCCGTGGCCGGCGTCGAAGTGGACCAACGCGCGGGACGTGCAGATGCTGCCGACGGAGTCCTTCCGCGACTGGTGGGCCCGCGAGCGCGGTGACGGCGACCAGCCGGCCGGGGACCCCGCCGACCGTGGGCGCGACCCGTCCACCGATGCCCACCGGGCGTCCGACCAGCGTGCCCACGGCAGCACCGAGCAGCCCGAGGGAGAGCAGCGATGAGCAGGGAGCAGATCCTGGAGCGGGTGCGGGCGGCGCTGGCGGACGTGCCGCGCTCGACGCCCGAGGCCGACGTCCCGGTGGCGTGGGAGTACGCCCGTCCGACGCCGGTGGACGACCTGCTCGGCCGGTTCGTGGAGCGGGTCGAGGACTACAAGGCCGTCGTGGAGCGGTGCGCCGCGGACGAGGTCGGGGCCCGCGTGACCGCAGCCCTGCAGCGCCACGGCGTCGACACGGTCGTGCTCCCCGACGGGCTCGACGAGGGGTGGCGGGCCGCGATCGCGTCCGCCGGTCTGTCGCTGCTCGAGGACGCCGACCTGACGGCTGCCCAGCTCAACGCCGTCGACGCGGTGGTGACGGGTGCGTCCGTGGGTGTGGCCGAGACGGGCACGATCATGCTTGACCACGGTCCCGACCAGGGTCGCCGAGCCCTGTCGCTTGTGCCGGACGTGCACGTCTGCGTCGTGCGAGCGGACCAGGTCGTGTCGGACGTGCCCGAGGCGGTGGCCCGGCTCACCGAGGCGGCCCACGCCGGTCGCCCGCTCACCTGGATCAGCGGGCCGAGCGCCACCAGCGACATCGAGCTGTCCCGCGTCGAGGGCGTCCACGGCCCGCGGACCCTGCACGTCCTCCTCACCTCCTGACCTACCTCAGGTAGGCACATCCGCCCGGCTTCGCACGCCAGGTCGATGTGCCCGCCTGAGGTAGGAACATCCGCCCGGGTTGGCACGGCGCCGCGACGCGAGCAGCGCGTGTTCCCAGGGGAATCCCAGGTGCAGGAGGCCTCCCCGACTCACGAGTAGCCCCCTAGGGTCGGGCGGACCGGGGCCACGACGGCGTGGCTCCCCGCCTCTGGAGGACCTATGCACACCCGCCGAGCCCTCACCCTGAGCCTGGCGACAGCCACCGCTGTCGCCACCGTCGCAGCACCCGCGGCCCACGCCGACCCCAAGCCCCGCACCCCCTCGGACCTCGCCGCGCGGGTCGACCCCGGCGCCGTGGTCTCCCACCTCAGCGCCTTCGAGCGCATCGCCATGGCCTCGCAGGGCCGTCGCGCCGCCGGCGAGCGCGGCTACGAGCTGTCCGCGCAGTATGTCGAGAAGCAGCTGCGCGGCGCGGGCTTCACGCCTCGCCGCCAGTACTTCGAGTTCACCTACGACTCGGTCGTCTCCACCTCGCTCAACGAGCTCTCACCGACCGCTCGGGCGGTCACCCACACCCCCTTCTCCTACAGCCCGAGCACCCCCAAGGCCGGGGTGCAGGCCCAGCTCGTGACGCCCAGCACCGCCACCGGCTGCTCCGCCGCCGAGTGGGACGGGGTCGTCGCAACCGCCAAGATCGCGCTCGTCTCCCGGGGCACGTGCACCTTCGGCGAGAAGGCCAAGGCCGCCAAGGCCGCGGGCGCCGCCGCCATCCTCATCTACAACAACGCCCCCGGTCCGCTCAACGGCACCCTCGGCGGGCCGTCCGACGACTACGCCCCGGCCACCGGCATCACCAAGGCGGACGGCGACGCGCTGCTGGCCGACATGGTCAAGGGGCCGGTCCAGATGAGCTTCGTCCTGGACAAGATCATCGAGAAGCGCCGGACCTTCAACGTCCTCGCCGAGACCAAGGGCGGATCGGCCGACGACGTGCTGATGGTCGGGGCCCACCTCGACGGCGTCCAGCAGGGGCCCGGCATCAACGACAACGCCAGCGGCTCGGCCACGGTCCTCGAGGTGGCCAAGCAGGCCAACCAGCTCAAGAAGCCCGCGCACAAGATCCGCTTCGCCTGGTGGGGCGCCGAGGAGCTCGGGCTGCTCGGGTCCGAGCACTACGTCAAGGACCTGCAGGACAACGACGTGGACTCCCTGGTCAAGATCAACGGCTACCTCAACTTCGACATGCTGGCGTCGCCCAACTACATCATCGGCGTCTACGACTCGACGCAGGCGTGGATGCCGCAGGGGTCCGCCCGTCTGCAGCGGGCGTTCACCGGCTACTTCGACGACCGCGGCCAGCCCTACGTCGCGGCGCCGATGCAGGGCGGCTCCGACCAGCTGCCGTTCCTCGAGGCGGGAGTGCCCGTCGGCGGCCTCTTCACCGGTGCGGGCGGTCTCAAGACTGCGCAGGAGGCCACGCTCTTCGGCGGGACCGCCGGCGTCGCCTACGACCCCGGCTACCACACCGCGCAGGACACCCTGCGCAACGCCAACAAGGCGGCCCTCGCGATCAACGTCAAGGCCGTGGCGCACGCCGTGGGCACGCTGGCGCTGGGCGAGCCCGGCTCCGCCAAGAAGGGCAAGAACGGCAAGAAGCACCTCCGCACCTCGGCGACCCCGACCACCACGGTCGCGCGTCGCTGATCCGAGCCGGCAGGGATCCGAGCCAGCAGGGATCAGAGCCAGCAGGGATCAGAGCCAGCAGGGATCCGAGCCAGCATTGCCCGCGCCTCCGGTGATCGGGGGTGCGGGTCCTGTGCCGTATGCCGCCCCGCCCGCCGCAGGACTCGGCGCCGCGGCGGCGGACCCGCTGTCAGAGACCGAGGTAGTGCTCGAGCCCGACCGTCACGCCCGGGTGGGAACCGACCTGGCGCACGCCCTCGACCACGCCCGGCATGAACGACACGCGGTCGAACGAGTCGTGGCGGATCGTCAGCTGCTCCCCCTCGGCGCCGAAGAGCACCTCCTGGTGCGCGACCAGGCCGCGCAGCCGCACGGAGTGGACCGGCACGCCGTGCACGCGCGCCCCGCGAGCGCCGTCGGGGTCCTGCTCCGTCGCGTCGGGCACCTCTCCGAGCCCCGCCTCGGAGCGCGCGGCGCCGATCAGGTCGGCCGTCCGCGCGGCCGTGCCCGACGGGGCGTCGACCTTGCGTGGGTGGTGCAGCTCGATCACCTCGACGGACTCGTAGAAGCGGGCCGCCCGCTCGACGAAGGCCATCATGAGGATGGCGCCGATGGCGAAGTTGGGGGCGATGAGCACGCCGGTCCCGTCCGGGGCCGCGGCCACCTGGCCGCGCAGCGCCTCCAGGCGGGACTCGCTCCAGCCCGTCGTGCCCACGACGACGTGGACCCCCTGCGCGACGCAGTGCGCGACGTTGGCGGGCGAGGCGTCCGGCAGCGAGAACTCCACGACCACGTCCGCGCCGGCGAGATCTCCCAGGTCGTCCCCCACGTCGAAGCGGCCGACCAGCTCGAGCCCCTCGGCGGCCTCGACCGCGTCGCAGACGGTGGAACCCATGCGCCCGGAGGCGCCGATGACAGAGACCAGGATGTTGTCGCTCACGGCGTCCACCCTAGGCGCCGGTGGCGTGGCGCGCCGGGTGCGCCCACGCCCGCCCGCGCGCCGAACCGACGCCTCGGGCCGGGGCGGACGTCATACGCGGCCTAGAGTAGTAGGACCACAACGACGAGGAGGTCGGCCCCGATGACCGTCACGACCAGCACCCTGGACAGCACCCTCGGCCCGATCACCTCGCGACGCCTCGTCGACCGGGTGTCCAAGGCGCACGACGCGTCGCACTACCTGCTGACGCCGCAGGCCGTGGTGACCGCCCGCAGCGTCGACGACGTCGCCCGCACCCTCGCGGCCGCCCGCGCCGACGGCGTGCCCGTGACCTTCCGCTCCGGCGGGACGAGCCTGTCCGGGCAGGCCCTCTCGGACGGCATCCTGCTCGACACCCGCACCCACTTCCGCGGCGTCGAGGTGCTCGACGGCGGCGAGCGCGTCCGCTGCCAGCCAGGCGCGACCCTGCGCTCCGTCAACGGTCACCTGGCGCGGCACCGACGCCGCCTGGGTCCGGACCCGGCCAGCGAGATCGCCTGCACCGTGGGCGGGGTCGTCGCCAACAACTCCTCGGGCATGCAGTGCGGCACCGAGCTCAACACCTACCGCACCCTCGACTCGCTGGTCCTCGTCCTGCCCAGCGGCACGATCGTCGACACGAGCGCGCCTGGCGCGGACGACCGGCTGCGCCGCGACGAGCCGGCGCTGTGGGAGGGCCTGCTCGCCCTGCGCGACCGGGTCCGCGGCAACCCCGAGTCGCTCGCCCGCATCGCCCACCAGTACTCCATGAAGAACACCATGGGCTACGGCCTCAACTCCTTCGTCGACCACGACGAGCCGGTGCGGATCCTCGAGCACCTCGTCGTCGGGTCCGAGGGCACCCTCGGCTGGGTGGCGGAGGCGACCTTCCGGACCGTGCCCATCAGCCCGTATGCCGCCACCGCCCTGCTCGTGGTCGACGAGATCGGCCAGGCCACCGACGCGCTCGGCGACCTCGTCGGGGCCGGCGCCAAGGCCCTGGAGCTGCTGGACGCCGCTTCGCTGCGGGTGGTCCAGCAGTACCCCGAGGCAGGTCCGGAGCTCTCGGGTCTGGACGTGGACCGGCACGCCGCCCTGCTGGTCGAGGCCACGACCGACGACAGCGCCGAGCTCGACCGTCGCATCACCGACCTCGACGCGGTGGTGGCCGACCTGGGGCTCCCCCACCGGGCCAGCTTCACCCGCGACGCCCGCGAGCGCGCCGCCCTGTGGCACCTGCGCAAGGGGCTCTACACCTCGGTCGCGGGCGCCCGCCCGCAGGGCACGACCAACCTGCTGGAGGACATCGCGGTCCCGCTGGCGTCGCTGAGCGCCACGGTCGCGGACCTGACCGAGTCCTTCCGCCGCCACGGCTACGGCGACGCCGTCACCTTCGGGCACGCCAAGGACGGCAACCTGCACTTCATGATCAACCCACGCCTGGACGACCCGGCCGCGCTCGAGACCTACGAGGCGTTCACGGAGGAGATGGTGTCCCTGGTCCTCGGGCACGAGGGCACGCTCAAGGCCGAGCACGGCACCGGACGGATCATGGCGCCCTACGTCCGTCGGCAGTTCGGCGACGAGCTCTATGCCGTCATGCAGGAGGTCAAGCGTCTCGCCGACCCGACGGGCCTGCTCAACCCCGGCACGCTGCTCGACGACGACCCTGGCGCCCACCTGCGCCACCTCAAGACCATGCCCGCGGTCGACCCGGCCGTCGACCGCTGCGTGGAGTGCGGCTACTGCGAGCCGGTCTGCCCCTCACGGGATCTCACCACCACGCCGCGTCGGCGCATCACGCTGCTGCGCGACCTCGGGCGGCTGCCGGCCGACCAGGCGGCCGAGCTCCGTGAGGCCTACGACTACGAGGCGGTCGACACGTGCGCCGTCGACTCGCTGTGCGTCAAGGCCTGCCCGGTCGGCATCGACACCGGCCTGTTCATGAAGTCCTTCCGCGCCGAGCGTCACGCGCCGAGGACCCAGCGGGGCGGCATCCGGCTGGCCGAGGGCTGGGGCACCACGATGACGACCCTGCGGGCCGCCCTCGCCGTGGCCGACACGGTGCCCGGACCGGTCAAGGCCGCCCTGTCGGGCGCCGCGCGACGTGTCCTCGACCCGGACCTCGTGCCGCTGGTCGGCAGCGACCTGCCCGGCCGCGGGCCACGCCGGCCCGCTCCCCAGCACCCGACGGGCGCGGCGTTCGTCTACTTCTCCTCGTGCCTCGGCTCGCTGTTCGCGCCCTCGGACGAGTCGACCGACGCGGGGGTCGTCGACGCGTTCTTCGCCCTGACCCGCCGGGCCGGGCTGGACGCCGTCGTGCCCGACGAGCTGCAGGGCCTGTGCTGCGGCACGCCGTGGGTCTCCAAGGGCCTCACCGAGGGAGCGGACGCCATGTCCCGCAAGGTCTTTCGCGCTCTGTGGCGCGCCACGGACGAGGGCCGCCTGCCCGTCGTCTGCGACGCCGCGTCGTGCACCCACGGCCTCGTGGACCTCGCCCACCACCTCCCGGCCGAGGACGCCGAGCGGTGGGGTCGGGTGCGGGTGATCGACGCCGTGTCGTATGTCGCCCAAGAGGTCCTGCCTCGCGTGGAGGTCGCGGACCCGCTGGGCACCGTCGCCGTCCACCCGACCTGCTCGACCGTGCACCTCGGCGTGGTCGACGACCTGGTCACGTGCGCCCAGGCCGCCGCGCGGGAGGTCGTGGTCCCCGTCGACTGGGGGTGCTGCGGCTTCGCCGGTGACCGCGGGATGCTGCACCCCGAGCTCACGGCATCGGCCACCCGCGTCGAGGCGCACGAGCTGGAGGGGCGGTCCTTCGACGCCTACGTCTCGGCCAACCGCGCCTGCGAGCTCGGGATGTCCCGCGCCACCGGGCACACCTACCGCCACGTCCTGGAGGTGCTGGCCGAGCACGTCCCGGGCTGCCGCTGACGTCTGAGTCTCCGGCGGCGCCGAGCCTGCGACCGCGTCGAGACATCGGGGCTACTCCTGGTGGTCAGGGCCACCAGAAGTAGCCCCGATCCCAGCTCTGGACCGGTCGGCTACCCAGGCTCGGCTACTCGGAGCCGTAGTACTCGTCCTCCATGTCCTTGAGCGACCTCTCGAAGGACACGTCGACCTGCTGGAACCCCTTGAGCCGGTTGGCGTTGACCAGGCCCTCGTAGTACTTCTTGTCGGCCTCGGTCAGGTCCACGTCGTCGGTGAAGACCGTGAGCAGCGCCCGGGGCCACAGCCGCTTGGCCAGGACCACGTTGAGCTCGATCGCCATGACGACGCCGCACGCCGCCAGGAAGCCCCAGCCCATCAGGCCGAGGACCAGCGCGAACACGCCATAGGCGTCGCTGGACCCCTTGACCACGAAGGACACGTAGGCCGTACCGACGGTCTGCAGCGTCTGCCACCACGCGGCCGCGGCCAGCGCCCCGGGGATGGAGCGGCGCCACCGCATCGGGTGGGCCGTGGCGATGCGAAAGATCAGCAGGAAGATCCCGCCGTTGAGCGCCACGGCGAGCCCGGTCAGCAGGTAGGCCCCGGCCGACCCCAGGTCGAGGCCGTAGGCCGACGCCGAGCTGCCGATGCCCGAGATGACGGTCGTGACGAGGAGGAACAGTCCCGCGGTGACGATCAGCAGGACCGACCGCCCCCGCGACACGAAGGGGTTGGGCCGCTGGTTACGGGGCACCGCCCAGCACACGTTGAGGGCGTTCTGCAGCGCCTGGCCGACCCCGAGGGCGCCATACAGCGCGACCAGCAGACCGATGGCGATGGCCTTCCAGTCCCCTTGCAGCCCTTGGGTGCTCAGCTGGGTGCCGATGACCGGGAACTGGCTCAGCGCCGACTCGAGCAGCCGCTGCTCGAGCTCGGGCCGGTCCTGCAGGACGAAGCCGAGGACCGAGGACAGCAGCAGCAGGAGCGGGAAGAACGATAGGAAGCCGTAGTAGGTGATCAGCGCCCCGAGGTAGGGGCCCTGGTCGTCGAAGAACTTGTAGATCACCGCCAGCGGGAAACCGATGCCGCGATGCCGCCGCTGGAACCGATCGACCCTGTCCACGAACGACATCCGCGCTCCCTCCGTCGGAGGACATTCTGCCCCGGAACGCGCTGGTCCTCCTGCCGAGGGCCCCCTGTCTCGACCCGTGGTGCCGGTCAGGGCTGCTGACGGCCCTGCTGGTCGCGTCCGGTGGCGGCCTGGAGGCGGTCGATGTGCTCGGACGCCTCGGCCTTGGTGAGGTCGGCGGGGATCTGCTCCCCCGCCTGCCGCGCCAGCGAGTCGAGGTAGGACTTCTGGGCGTCGGTCGCCGGCTGGTCGCCGGTCACCCAGTCGTCGGGGTCCTTGACCGGGCCGTCCGTGGGTCCGGTCCCGGCTCCGAGCATCTCGCCGCCGTCGACGCCGGTCTGCTCGGCCCCGGTCTGGTCCGAGGCCGGGCCGCGCTGGCCGCGCTCGGCGTCCGTGGGCACCTCCTCGGCGGCGGGAGGGGCCTCGTCCAGCGGCGGCTCCTGCAGGGGCGGGATCTGGTTGGTGGGGTCCTGTGCGCTCATGGCGGGCGGCATACCCACCGAGGTCGCCTCACCAAACCGTCTGCTCACCTGGTGGGCAGGTATGCCGGAGGGCCGGTCACCCCGTGCGGGGTGACCGGCCCTCCGGTGCACAGCAGAGGCGCTCAGGCCGTGGCTCAGGCGTCCTCGGACGAGGCCGGGGCCTCGCCGTGAGACTCGCTGGCCGCGGCGAGCTGGTCGGACTCGGGCGTGCCCTGGCCCTCCTCGACGTCGCTGCGGCGGCGACGGGTGCGCGAGCGGGGGCGGCGGTCGCCGTCGCCCTCGCCACGCTCGTCGGACCGCTCGCGACGGGGACCGCGGTCACCGTTGCGCTCGCCACCACGGTCGCCGTTGCGGTCACCACGGTCTCCACCGCGGTCGCTACGCTCGCCACCACGGTCGCTCCGCTCCGGGCGGGACGACTTGGACTCCTCGGCAGCGGCGGCGTTGGCGGCCTCCTGCTCCTCGGTGAGGACGGCACCCAGCGAGAGCTTGCCGCGCGGGTCGACCTCCTTGAGCTCGACCTGGACCTTCTGGCCCACGGCGAGGACGTCCTCGACCGCGTCGATGCGCTTGCCGCCGACGAGCTTGCGCACCTCGGAGATGTGCAGCAGGCCGTCCTTGCCCGGCAGCAGCGACACGAACGCGCCGAAGGTCGTGGTCTTGACGACCGTCCCCAGGAAGCGCTCGCCCACCTCGGGCATCTGCGGGTTGGCGATGGCGTTGACGGCCGCGCGGGCCGCCTCGGCCGACGGACCGTCGGTCGCGCCGATGTAGACCGTGCCGTCGTCCTCGATGGAGATGTCGGCGCCGGTCTCCTCCTGGATCTGGTTGATCATCTTGCCCTTGGGCCCGATGACCTCGCCGATCTTGTCGACGGGGACCTGCACGGCGATGACGCGCGGGGCGTAGGGGCTCATCTCGTCCGGCACGTCGATGGCCTCGGCCATGACGTCCAGGATGTGCAGGCGAGCGTCGCGGGCCTGGGTGAGCGCGCCACCGAGCACCGAGGCGGGGATGCCGTCGAGCTTGGTGTCGAGCTGGATGGCCGTGACGAACTCCTTGGTGCCGGCGACCTTGAAGTCCATGTCGCCGAAGGCGTCCTCGGCACCGAGGATGTCGGTGAGCGCGGCGTACTGCGTCTCGCCGTCGATCTCGGCGGAGACCAGGCCCATCGCGATGCCCGCGACGGCGGCGCGCAACGGCACACCGGCGTTGAGCAGCGACAGGGTGGACGCGCAGACCGAGCCCATCGAGGTCGAGCCGTTGGAGCCGAGGGCCTCGGACACCTGACGGATCGCGTAGGGGAACTCCTCGCGGGTCGGCAGCACCGGCATGAGCGCGCGCTCGGCGAGGGCGCCGTGGCCGATCTCGCGACGCTTGGGCGAGCCCACGCGGCCGGTCTCGCCGGTGGAGAACGGCGGGAAGTTGTAGTTGTGCATGTAGCGCTTGCGCGAGACGGGCGACAGCGAGTCGATCTGCTGCTCCATGCGGAGCATGTTGAGCGTGGTCACGCCCATGATCTGGGTCTCGCCGCGCTCGAAGATCGCGGAGCCGTGCACGCGGGGCAGGACCTCGACCTCGGCGGACAGGGCGCGGATGTCCGCGAGCCCACGGCCGTCGATGCGGACCTTGTCGCGCAGGATGCGCTCGCGGACGAGCTTCTTCTGCACGGCGCGGTAGGCCGCGGAGATCTCCTTCTCACGCCCGTGCAGCGGCTGGTGCTCGGCACCCAGCTCGCCCTTGAGGCGGTCCTTGAGCGCGTCGAGCTTGTCCTCGCGCTCCTGCTTGCCGGCGATGGCCAGCAGGTCCTTGAGCTCGGCCTCGGCGGCCTCGGCGACGGCCGAGTAGGCGTCGTCCTCGTAGTCGAGGAAGATCGGGAAGTCCTGGACCGGCTTGGCGGCCTGCGCGGCCAGCTCGGCCTGCGCGGTGCACAGCACGTCGATGAACTTCTTGGCGGCCTCGAGGCCCTCGGCGACGACCTCCTCGGTCGGCGCCTGCTTGCCCTCGGTCTTGACGAGGTCCCAGGTGTTGTCGGTGGACTCGGCCTCGACCATCATGATGGCGACGTCGTCCTGGCCGTCCTTGGTGGTGACCTTGCGACCGGCCACGACCATGTCGAACACCGAGCGCTCGATGTCGGAGAAGTTGGGGAACGCGACCCACTGGCCGTCGATCAGCGAGACGCGGACGCCACCGATCGGGCCGGAGAAGGGCAGGCCGGAGATCTGCGTGGACGCGGACGCCGCGTTGATGGCGAGCACGTCGTACTGGTGGTCGGGGTGCATCGACAGGACCGTGATGACGACCTGGACCTCGTTGCGCAGACCCTTCTTGAAGGTCGGGCGCAGGGGGCGGTCGATCAGGCGGCAGGTGAGGATCGCGTCGGTGCCGGGGCGGCCCTCGCGACGGAAGAACGAGCCGGGGATGCGGCCCGCGGCATACATGCGCTCCTCGACGTCGACCGTGAGGGGGAAGAAGTCGAACTGGTCCTTGGGGGACTTGCCGGCGACCGTGGTCGACAGCAGGGTGGTCTCGTCGTCGAGGTAGGCGGTCACGGAGCCGCCGGCCTGCTTGGCGAGGCGGCCGGTCTCGAACCGGATCGTGCGGGTACCGAACCGACCGTTGTCGATCGTGGCCTCGGTGAACGTGATGTCTGGACCCTCCATGGGTCCTCCTTGTCTTCGCTTCGTCGCTGACCACATCGTCGTTGTGCGGCAGCGTGTCTTCGATCGGTGCGTGCGCGGCGTCTGACGCCGCCACTCACGATACGGGCTTATGAAGTTGTCATCTCGCAGGTACGCCGGAGGGAGCGGTCCCCTGATCACTCAGGAGCCGCTCCCTCCGGTGCACGACGAGAGTTATCGACGCAGACCCAGACGCTTGATCAGCGCACGGTAGCGCTCGATGTCGGTCGCCTCGAGGTAGCGCAGCATGCGCTTGCGACGGCCGACGAGCAGCAGCAGACCACGACGGGAGTGGTGGTCGTGCTTGTGCGCCCGCGAGTGCTCGGTGAGGTCCTTGATGCGCTGCGTCAGCATCGCGATCTGCACCTCGGGGGAGCCGGTGTCGCCCTCGTGCGTGGCGTACTCGGTCATGATGGTCTTCTTGACGTCTGCTTCCAACGGCATGGAGCGACTCCTTCTCCTAGCAGCGCGGTGCCCCCGGGCTCATTCCGAGGGCGCTCTTGATCCGCGGCCGGTCCACGGCAGAGACCCACGTTACCAGCCGTGCTCATGCGGCCCTAATCGGGCGGTCGTCCCGTATGACGCTCCCGGGCGCCCTGGACGGGCCCGTCTCCCTGCAGCGTGTAGCACACCGCGCACGCTCGGTGATGACTATAGTTACTTTCGACCCGCAGGGGGATGAAACGGGATGTGCCGGGAAGACCCCGCACGTGTCCCACCAGCCCCACCAGTCCGGTTCCGACCCGCACCGACAGGCCACCCATGACCAGCGCGATCCCCGAGGTGATGAACACCGCCGTCGGTGACCGCTCGGCGACCGGGCACGCACCGCCGCCCCCCTGGGCGAACACCCCGGCCTATCGCGCCTACACCGTGGTGGCGGCGGCCCTCGGGGTGGCGTCCTTCGCACTCACCCTGCGATTCCCCGGCCAGGTGCTCCCCACGTCCACCGCCTACGTCGCAGGGTGCGTGATCGTCCTCGTGGTGGTGGTCACGCTCATCCTGCGCGGCGTCCGCGTGCCCGGGACGCTCGTCGGGGACCTGCCGGAGGCACTGCTCACCACCCCCCTGCTCGTGGTCGCCCCGCACTGGGGGTACGTCTCCGCCACCTGCGCGGTCACGCTGTGGACCTGCCTGCGCTGGCGCATCACCGCGCTCGACACCACCTTCAACGTCGGCATCGCCGCGGTCTCCAGCGGCACCGCGACCGGCGTCTACCACCTCGCCGGCGGCGCCGCACCGTTCGCGATGACCTGGCACGTGCTGCTCGCCGCGCTGGCCGGCGTCCTCGCGCAGTACGTCCTCAGCGAGGTCGCCGTCTGGATCGGCTGCGTCCTCGACGGCAAGCGCGAGCACGCCCCGACGCTCACCAGCTCCGTCACGCGGGTCGTGCCGCAGCTCATGGCCATCGGGCTCGCGTCGTGCTCTGTCGCGCTCGGCGCCCAGGGCACCTTGCTGGGGGCGCTGCTCGGCCACGCCCTGCTCGCCATCGTCCTCGTGCACCTGTCCGTCCAGGGGCGGTCGGCCAACCAGCGCTGGATCGCCGAGCAGCTCTACACCGCCAGCGAGCGGCTCCGCGGCCAGAGCGAGGTGGACGACGTCCCGCAGGTCCTCGCCGACGAGCTCGCGGCGCTGTGGCAGACCCACGAGTGGACCGTCACCGAGCAGCCCAGCCGGGGACAGGAGGCCTATCGCATCACGGGCGACCGGTACATCGCCCTCGCGCCGGGACGCGCCGTCCTGCCCGGACCCACCCGGCAGGCGTCGGCCGCGCTCGTGGAGACGGCTGCGGACGTCATGCGCTCGCTCGAGTTCGAGCGTGAGCTGCGCAGGCGCGCCACCCGGGACGCCCTGACCGGGCTGGGCAACCGTCACCGGTTGTGGGACGCGCTCGACGAGCGCCTGCCGGCCGCAGGCCGGGGCGCCCCCCTGGCGCTCATGTCGCTCGACCTGGACACCTTCAAGGCCATCAACGACACCTACGGTCACGTCGTCGGGGACCACCTGCTCAGCGCCGTGGCGCAACGACTCACCGAGCACTGCGGACCCGACGACGTCCTCGCCCGCATGGCCGGCGACGAGTTCGTCATCCTGTGCGACGCCCCTGAGCCGGGCGAGGCCGTGCGCCGTGCCCACGGGCTGCAGCACGCCATCTCCGAGCCGTTCACCCTCGACCAGAACGTGCTCAACGTGACCTGCTCCATCGGGGTGCACCACGTCTCGCAGCCCACCACGCGCGCCAACGCCCTGTCCGCGGCCGACGCGGCGCTGACCCGCGCCAAGAAGTCCGGCCGCGGCACCGTCACCATGGCCACCCAGGAGATCGTGCTCGAGGCGCGCCGCCTGCTGCGCCTCGACGCCGAGCTGCGCGCCGCCATGCACCACGGCGAGTTCACCCTGCACTACCAGCCGATCGTGGAGGCGGCCAGCGGCGAGACCTTCGCGGTCGAGGCCCTGCTCCGCTGGGAGCGCGACGGCGTCATGCAGATGAGCCCCGGGGACTTCGTGCCCTACGCCGAGGAGTCCGGGCTCATCTCGACGATCGGCCTGTGGGTGATGCGCCGCGCCTGCCTGCAGGTCAACGCCTGGAACCGCGCGAACCGCCCGGACCGGCCGCTGCGGGTGACCGTCAACATCTCGACGGTCCACATCGCCCAGCCCACCTTCGTCGACGACGTCCGGCAGATCCTCGAGGAGACCGGGTTCCCGCCCGAGCTGCTCATCCTCGAGGTGACCGAGACCTTCGCGACCCTCGACCTCGCGGCCTCCGTGTGCATCGGCAACGCGCTGAGCGAGGTGGGCGTCTCGCTCTGGCTCGACGACTTCGGGACGGGCTACTCCTCCCTGGAGTACCTCCGCCAGCTCCCCGTGGAGGTCGTCAAGCTGGACCGGTCCTTCCTCACGGACATCAGCAGCGACGCGAGCGCCCGGCGCTTCATCGCCTCGATCGTGCAGCTCTGCCGCTCGATCGGGCGCGAGCCCCTCGCCGAGGGGGTGGAGCAGGAGCAGCAGCGCAAGGTCCTGCTCGACCTGGGCTGCTCGGCGATGCAGGGCTACCTGTTCGCCCGTCCCGTCCCCATCGAGCACCTCGTCGACGCCGTCCGGCCGTCCGGCCAGCACTCCCGCGACGCCGGCGGCGGCCGCAGCGCCTGAGCCTGGGCCTGAGCCCCAGCCCGTATGCCGGGAGGCGGGTCCCCGCGATGGGGCGACCCGCCTCCCGGCATACGGCATCCGGCCCGTGAGGGCCGACCCGTCAGAGGTTGATCATGTGACCCGCGATGCCGTGCAGGGCCTCCTTGACCGCCTCGCCCAGCGTCGGGTGGGCGAAGACCACGCGCGATGCCTCGTCGGCGGTGAGGTCCCAGGTCTGGGCGACGTTGAGCGCCGGGAGGAGCTCGGTGACGTCCGGGCCGATCAGGTGGGCGCCGAGGATCTCGTTGTACTTGGCGTCGGCGACGATCTTGACGAAGCCGACCGCGTCGCCGAGGCCCATGGCCTTGCCGTTGGCGGAGAACGGGAAGGACGCGGTCTTGACCTCGTGGCCGGCGTCCTTGGCCTGCTGCTCCGACAGGCCCATGGAGCCGATCTGCGGGTGGCAGTAGGTGGCTCGCGGGATGAAGCGGTAGTCGATCGGCATCGTCTCGGCGCCGGCGATGGTCTCGGCGGCGACGATGCCCTGGGCCTCGGCGACGTGGGCGAGCATCAGCTTGGCGGTGACGTCACCGATGGCGTAGACGCCGTCGACGTTGGTGCGCAGGTAGTCGTCGACCTCGATCGCGCCGCGCTCGGTGAGCGTGACGCCCACGGCGTCCAGGCCGTAGCCCTCGGTGCGCGGGGCGAAGCCGATGGCGGACAGGAGCTTGTCGGCCTCGAGGACCTGCTGGTCGCCGCCCTTGGCCGGGCTGACCGTGACCTTGACGCCGGAGCCGGTGTCCTCCACGGACTCGACCTTGGTGCCGAGCATGACCTTGACGCCGAGCTTCTTGTAGTGCTTGAGCAGCTCCTTGGACACGTCCGCGTCCTCGGTCGGGACCATGCGGTCCAGGAACTCCACGATCGTCACGTCGACGCCGAAGTTCTTCATGACATAGGCGAACTCGACGCCGATGGCGCCGGACCCGGCGATGATGATCGAGCCGGGGAGCTCGTCGGTGAGGATCTGCTCCTCGTAGGTCACGACGTTCTTGGAGACCTCGACGCCGGGGAGCATGCGGGTCACCGCGCCGGCCGCGATGATCAGGTTGTCGAAGCTGATGCTCTTGCTGGAGCCGTCCTCGGCCTTGACGTCCATCGACCTCGGCCCGGTCAGGGTGCCCCAGCCGTCGATCTCGGTGATCTTGTTCTTCTTCATCAGGAAGTGGACACCCTTGACGATGCCCGCGGACACCTGGCGGCTGCGCGCGTGGGTGGGGCCGTAGGACATCGTGGCGTCGCCCTCGATGCCGTACTTCTTCTTGTCGTGCTGCAGGGTGTGCGCCAGCTCGGCGTTCTTGAGCAGCGCCTTGGACGGGATGCACCCGACGTTGAGGCACACACCGCCCCAGTACTTCTTCTCGACGACCGCGACCTTCTTGCCGAGCTGAGCCGCTCGGATCGCCGCGACATAACCACCGGGGCCTGCACCCAGGACCACCACATCGAAGTCAGCCATGGGTCCTACCCTACCCATTCCGCGCAGGGCGTCGTCGTGCCTCGCGGTGCATAACGATCCACCACCATTGGGGCTCGATGACCCGCGTGGTCCTACCTCTGCGGGGTGCCAGGTCGCTAGCGTCACGAGCGGGCGTCCGCCGCCCATCACTCCCCCGACCACCCTCCAGGGCAGCCGGAGCACATCGAGAAAGACAGGAAACCCGGATGACCGTCACCGACGACCGCGTCCGCGCCGTGCGGAACGATCCCGACCTGCCCCCCGTGGCCGTCGAGGAGCCGTTCAGCCCGTCGCCCGTCAAGAAGGGCGTCCTCGCCCTCATCGCCCTGGCTGCCGCCATCGGCTGGGTCATGCTGGCCCTGGTGCGCGGCGAGCACGTCAACGCCGTCTGGTTCGTGCTCGCGGCCGTCGGCAGCTATGTCATCGCCCTCACGTTCTACGCCCGGCTGATCGAGTACAAGGTCCTGCGGCCGCGCGACACCCGCGCCACCCCGGCCGAGGAGCTGAGCAACGGCAAGGACTTCATGCCGACCGACCGTCGGGTGCTGTTCGGCCACCACTTCGCCGCGATCGCCGGCGCCGGCCCGCTCGTCGGGCCGGTCCTGGCCTCGCAGATGGGCTACCTGCCCGGCACGCTGTGGATCATCCTCGGCGTCGTCTTCGCCGGCGCCGTCCAGGACTACATGGTCCTGCACATCTCCATCCGTCGCCGGGGGCGCTCGCTCGGCCAGATGGCCCGCGACGAGCTCGGCCCGATCGGCGGCTGGGCCGCCATCCTCGGCGTGCTCTCCATCATGATCATCCTCATCGCCGTCCTCGGCATCGTGGTCATCGGTGCCCTCGCCGAGTCGCCGTGGGGCGTGTTCTCCATCGCCATGACCATCCCGATCGCGCTCCTCATGGGCGTCTACCTGCGGTTCCTGCGACCTGGCAAGGTCAACGAGGTCTCGGTCATCGGCGTGGCCCTGCTCCTGCTCGCCGTCGTCTCCGGGTCCTGGGTCGCCGACTCCGCCTGGGGCGCCTCGCTGTTCACCCTGTCCCCGCGGGCGCTCGCGCTGTGGCTCTGCGTCTACGGCTTCGCGGCCTCCGTGCTGCCGGTGTGGCTGCTCCTCGCGCCGCGTGACTACCTCTCGACCTTCATGAAGGTCGGCACCATCGGGGTCCTCGCCCTCGGCATCGTCTTCACCGCCCCGCAGATCCAGATGCCCGCGGTGACGCAGTTCGCCCACACCGGGACCGGACCGGCCTTCGCCGGCAACCTGTTCCCGTTCCTGTTCATCACCATCGCCTGCGGGTCCATCTCGGGCTTCCACGCGCTCATCAGCTCCGGCACGACGCCCAAGCTGATCGAGAAGGAGTCGCAGGCCCGGATCATCGGCTACGGCGGCATGCTGACCGAGTCGTTCGTCGCGATCATGGCGCTCATCACCGCCTGCATCCTCGACCAGCACCTGTACTTCGTCATGAATGCGCCCAAGGGCGTCACCGGCGGCACCCCCGAGACCGCGGCGGCGTGGGCCAACACCCTGCCGCTGCACTCCCCCGGCGGCGGGGCGCTCGAGCCCGCCACCGCCGGCAAGATCGCCCAGGCGGCGGCGGACGTCCAGGAGAAGTCCATCGTCTCTCGCACGGGCGGCGCTCCGACGCTGGCCTTCGGGATGTCGCAGGTCATGTCCTTCTTCGGCGGCGCCGGCATGAAGGCCTTCTGGTACCACTTCGCCGTGATGTTCGAGGCGCTGTTCATCCTCACGACCATCGACGCCGGCACCCGTGTCGCCCGCTTCATGTTCTCCGACGCGATCGGCAACATCCCCGGCCTGGGGAAGTTCAAGGACCCGTCCTGGCGCGTCGGTGCCTGGGTCTGCTCGGCGATCGTCGTCATCGGCTGGGGCTCGATCCTGGTCATGGGCGTCACCGACCCGCTCGGCGGCATCAACACGCTGTTCCCGCTCTTCGGCATCGCCAACCAGCTGCTCGCCTGCATCGCCCTGTGCCTGGTCTTCACCGTCGTGATGAAGATGGGGCTGTTCCGCTGGGCCTGGATCCCGGGCCTGCCGCTCGTGTGGCTGCTGACGGTGACGCTCTCGGCGTCGTACCAGAAGATCTTCAGCAGCAACCCCGCCATCGGCTACTGGGCCAACCACGACAAGTACGTCAAGGCCCACGAGGCGGGCAAGGTCGTCGCCCCCGCGAAGTCGGCCGGCGACATGGAGGCCGTCATCCGCAACACGGTCGTCCAGGAGGTGCTCTCGGTCCTATTCGCGGTCCTCGTGATCATGGTCGTCGTCGCGACCATCTGGACCGCGATCAAGGCGTTCCGCGCCGGCGGTCTCCCCACGAGCGAGGAGGAGGACGTCCCGTCCCGTATCTTCGCCCCCAAGGGCTTCCTGCCGACCCCCGCGGAGAAGGCGGTCTACGCTGAGTGGAAGGCCGCTGGCCTCGACCCCTCACCCCAGGGTGTCCACCACTGACGGAGGGCATCACGTGCAGACGCTCGGCAAGACTCTCAGCACCGCCCGGTGGTACTGGCGTGGCGTGACCGGCGCGGACGCCTACGAGCGCTACGTCGACCACCTGCGTCGGACCCACCCCGGTGCCCCGATCCCCACGGAGCGGGACTTCTGGCGGCAGAAGTACGCCGACCAGGAGCGCAACCCCACCAGCCGTTGCTGCTGAGCAGCGGCCCCGGCCGACGGCCCGTCACCCGCGAGGGTGGCGGGCCGTCCGGCATACTGGCCCGATGCCTGGGAGCGCACGAGAGTCCGCGTCCGGCCGGCGCACCGCCATGCGCCGGCGCCGGGTCGCGGAGCAGTACACCGCGGACGTCGAGGCCTATGTCGCTGCCGGTGGCGACGAGCTGGTCCAGCGGGTCATCACGGCGGTCAACCGCCTCGCCAAGCAGCTGGACCGGTGGTATGACGCCCAGCTCGTCGACGTGGACCTGACGACCGGCGAGTGGGCCGTCCTGACCCGTCTCGCCACCGCGCGCGGCGAGACGCTGACGCCTAGCCAGCTCGCCGAGCAGACGTCGGTGGCGCCCTCGTCGATGACCCACCGCCTGGACAAGATGGTCGACAAGGGGCTGGTGTCGCGCGACCCCGACCCGGACAACCGCTCGCGCGTGCTGATCACGCTGTCCCGCGCCGGGTGGGAGAAGTTCCGCGAGACCATCCAGGCCGCCGACCTGGTCGAGTCTGACGTGCTCGCCGTCCTCACGCAGGAGCAGCGCCACCAGCTGGCGGCGCTGCTCGACCTGCTCATGGCGGGGATCGACGACCTGGGCGACCCGATGGCCCCGGAGTCGTCGACCGGCTAGAGCGCGCTCAGGTGCCCTGCCCCGCGAACCAGATGCCGATCTCGCGCTCGGCCGACTCCGGGGAGTCCGAGCCGTGGACGATGTTCTTCTGCACGCCCGGGCCCCAGTCGCGCCCGAGGTCGCCGCGGATCGTGCCGGGCGCGGCCTTGGTGGGGTCGGTGGCGCCGGCCAGCGACCGGAAGCCCTCGATGCAGCGGTCGCCCTCGACGACGGCAGCGGTGACGGAGCCGGAGGACATGAACTCCAGCAGCGGCTCGTAGAACGGCTTGCCCTCGTGCTCGGCGTAGTGCTGCGCCAGGCGCTCGCGGTCGGGCGTGAGGATCTGCAGCTGGGCCAGCGTGTAGCCCTTGGCCTCGATGCGGCGCAGCACCTCGCCGGTGAGTCCGCGCTCGAACCCGTCCGGCTTGACGAGGACGAGGGTGCGCTCGGTGGTGGTCTCAGTCATGGCCACACCCTATCGACCGCCCGAGCCCGCCGTCCGCCCCGCCGGCGGCCGAGGCATCGACCGGCCTTCGTCCCCCAGGCGGGTGTGACGAAGGCCGGTCGATCTGCGATCGGTGGCGGCGATCTGCGCTCGGTGGCGGCGTCCGGCGTCGGTGGCGGCATCCGGCGTCGGTGGCGGCGTCCGGCGTCGGTGGCGCGCTGCAGCACGCCACACAGGCTGGGGGCACCCACGCGCGCCAGAACCCGCCATGCACGCGGGAGATCGCCGCGCACGCGTGCGGACGGGCTCAGGTGGCGGAGGTGCCGGTGCTGCGCTCGGCGTCGTGCCGGAGACGTGCCTCGTCCGCGAGGTCGTCGATCTTGCGGCCCTGCACCAGGGCGACGACCCACAGGCCGCAGAAGATCACGAACACCCAGAACATCATCGGGACCACGAGCGCCGACACGAGCGTGGCCAGGTGCAGGAACCAGCCGAGGGTCACGCCCCAGGGGCGACGCAGCATCCCGGCGTCGACGATGCACAGCACCGCCAGGATCGAGCCGGCGACCAGCCAGGTCGTGCCCGATCCTCCCTCGGCGCGGTCCAGCGACATCGCGACCAGCGCGCCGAAGAAGACGACGACCGACTCGGACGCGATGACCGCGGAGAGCAGACGTCGGGTGAGGGCACGCGGGACGCCGTGGAGCATCAGACCCTTCATGCGCTCGTCACCCCCAGGAGCATGCGGGTCTCGGCGGCAGTGGTCACCGAGCCGGTGACCACGACCCCGGCTCCGGCTCCGCCGGCCATGGCGTCGGCCTCGGCGAGCGCCGCGGCCTGCTCGAGCGCGTCCGGCAGGGACTCGACGACCGTGACCCGGTCGTCGCCGAAGATCTCGCGGGCCAGGCGTCCGAGGGCCCTCGGCGAGAGGGCCCGTGGTGACGTCGAGCGCGTGACGACGACCTCGTCGAAGGCCGGCTCCAGCTCCTCGAGGATGCCGAGCACGTCCTTGTCCTCGAGGATCGCGAGGACCCCGACGAGGCGGGTGAAGGCGAACGAGTCGCTGAGCGCGAGGCGCAACGACCGGGCCCCCTGGGGGTTGTGCGCGGCGTCCACGATGACGGTGGGGCTGCGACGCACGATCTCCAGGCGCCCGGGCGAGCTGGCCCGGGCGAAGGCCGCGCGGACGACCTCGGGGTCCAGCGCCTGCTCGCCCCCACCGATGAAGGCCTCGACCGCCGCCACCGCCAGCGCGGCGTTGCCCGCCATGTGCTCGCCGTAGAGGGGAAGGAGGATGTCGGGGTACTCCCCCGCCAGCCCCTTGATCGTGAGGAGCTGGCCCCCGACCGCCTGGTCGCGAGCGACGACCTCGAGCTCCTGCCCGGCCCAGGCGATCTGGGCGCCGACCTGCTCGGCCCGCTCGACCAGGACCTCGACGACCTCGGGCTCCTGCTCGGCGCTGATGGTGATGGCGCCCGCCTTGATGATCCCGGACTTCTCGGAGGCGATGTCCTCCAGGGTGTCGCCGAGGAACTTCTGGTGGTCGATGCCGATCGGGGTGATGACGCTGACCTGACCGTCGGCGACGTTGGTGGCGTCCCAGCTGCCGCCGAGCCCCACCTCGACGACCGCGACATCCACGGGTGCGTCGGCGAAGGCGGCATACGCGACGGCCACGATGACCTCGAAGTAGCCCATGGGCCGGCCGCCCTCGGCGACGCTGCGCCCGTCGACCATCTCGACGAACGGCAGGACGTCGTCGTAGGCCGCGACGAAGCGCTCCGGGCTGATCGGCTGACCGCCGATGGCGATCCGCTCCCGTATGTCGTGCAGGTGCGGCGACGTGAATCGCCCTGTCGTCAGGCCGTGCTCGGTCAGCAGCGTCTCGATCAGCCGGGTGGTGCTCGTCTTGCCGTTGGTGCCCGTCAGGTGGATCACCGGGAACGTCCGCTGCGGGTCGCCGAGCAGCTCCATGACCGCCTGGATGCGGTCGAGCGAGGGGGTGACGTCGTTCTCGGGGATGCGCCCGAGGATGTCCCGCTCGATCTCGCGCATCCGCTTGGCCGTCGCGAGCCGCTCGGCGGCGTCGCGCTGCGCGGCGTCGGGGCGACCGCTGCGGGCCACGGCGCGCTCGCCCGGGCCCAGCGGGTCCAGACCCATCAGCTCGTTGAGGTCCTCGTTGCCCGAGAGGTCGACGGCGTCGTGGCCGTCCATCCCCTCGGCGTCGTCGTGATCGTCATGGCGGTGGTTGTTCACGAGAGCCTCTTCACCAGGATGCGTGCGTGGTAGCCGTCGCCGACCTCGACCTCGGTGACGCCGTCACCGTCGATCGCGAGCAGGTTGGGCGCGGAGCCGAACTGGCTGGCCAGGGTCTCCTCGACGAGCAGGTCCTGGTGGTGGACCGTCGCGTCGTAGACCTCCTGGGCGCCGGTGACCGTCAACGAGATCCGGTCGGACACCTCGAAGCCGGCGTCGCGACGGGCCTGCTGGACGGCGCGGACGAGGTCGCGGGCCACGCCCTCGCGGGCGAGCTCGGGGGTGACCTCGGTGTCGAGGACCACGAAGCCGCCGCCGGGCAGCATGGCGGTCGCGTGGTGGTCCGGGCCGTCGCCGGCGCTCACCGTCTCGAGGGTGAACTCGCCCTCGTGCAGCTCGAGCCCACCGGCGGTGACGACGCCGTCGGCGACGACCGACCAGTCGCCGGACTTCGAGCCCTTGATGGCGCGCTGCACGTCCTTGCCGAGCCGGGGACCGGCCGCGCGCGCGTTGACCGTGAGGCGCTGCGAGATGCCGAAGTCCTCCTCGCTGACCTCACCCACGTCCCGCAGCGTGACCGCGCGGACGTTGACCTCGTCCTTGACGATGTCGGCGAAGGCGGCGAGACCGGCGGCGTCCTCGGTGACCACGGTGAGGTCGGCGAGGGGCAGGCGGACGCGGAGGTTCTGGGCCTTGCGCAGCGAGGACGCCACCGAGCAGATGTCCCGGGCGCGGTCCATGCGCGCGACCAGCTCGTGGTCGCTCGGCAGCTGCGTGGCGTCCGGCCAGTCGGCCAGGTGCACCGAGCGGCCGCCGGTGAGGCCGCGCCAGATCTCCTCGGTGACCAGCGGCAGCAGCGGCGCGCAGGTGCGGGTGACGACCTCGAGGCAGGTGTAGAGCGTGTCGAACGCCTGCGTGGTCGCCTCGCGGTCGGCCCCGCCGGTGTCCCAGAAGCGCTCCCGCGAGCGGCGGACGTACCAGTTCGTCAGCACGTCCAGGAAGCCGCGCATGGTCTCGCAGGCGGACGCGACGTCATACGCGTCCATCTGCTGTTGCATCGCCTCCACGAACTCCCGCAGCTTGGCCAGCAGGTAGCGGTCGAGCAGGTCCGTGGAGCCGGTGGACCAGCGCGCCTCGTAGCCGCGCCCGCCGTCGAAGGCGTTGGCGTAGAGCGTGAAGAAGTACCACGTGTTCCACAGCGGGATGAGGACCTGGCGGACCCCGTCGCGGATGCCCTTCTCGGTGACGATGAGGTTGCCGCCGCGCAGGATCGGGCTGGACATCAGGAACCAGCGCATCGCGTCGGCGCCGTCCCGGTCGAACACCTCCGACACGTCGGGGTAGTTGCGCAGCGACTTGCTCATCTTGGCGCCGTCGGAGCCGAGCACGATGCCGTGGGACACGCAGGAGGAGAACGCCGGTCGGTCGAACAGCGCCGTCGCCAGTACGTGCAGCGTGTAGAACCAGCCGCGGGTCTGACCGATGTACTCGACGATGAAGTCGCCCGGGAAGTGGTGCTCGAACCACTCGGCGTTCTCGAAGGGATAGTGCACCTGGGCGAAGCTCATCGACCCGGAGTCGAACCACACGTCGAGGACGTCCTCGACCCGGCGCATCGTGCTGCGGCCCGTGGGGTCGTCGGGGTTGGGCCGGGTCAGCTCGTCCACGAAGGGACGGTGCAGGTCGGGGTCGCCCTCGTGGTTGCGCGGGACGCGCCCGAAGTCGCGCTCGATCTCCTCGAAGGACCCGTAGACGTCGATGCGCGGGTACTCCGGGTTGTCGGAGCGCCACACGGGAACGGGGCTGCCCCAGAAGCGGTTACGCGTGATCGACCAGTCGCGGGCGTTCTCCAGCCACTTGCCGAACTGACCGTGCTTGATGTGCTCGGGGGTCCACGAGATCTGCTCGTTGAGCTCGAGCATGCGGTCCTTGAACTTCGTGACCTCGACGAACCAGCTCGACACGCCCTTGTAGATCAGGGGCTGCCGGCAGCGCCAGCAGTGCGGGTAGGAGTGGTCGTAGGTCTCGCGGCGCACGAGGACGGTGCCCTCGGTGACCGAGCCGGTCTCGCCCTCGCCGCGCGTCGCGGCCTTGAGGTGGTCGATGACGTGCGGGTTGGCGTCGAAGACGAGCATCCCGGCGTAGTCGACGACGGGGTGGGTGAACTGGCCGTCGGGGCCGACGGGCATGACCGCCTCGATGCCCTCGCGGTCGGTGACGACCTTGTCGTCCTCGCCGAACGCGCCGGCGGTGTGCACGAGCCCCGAGCCGTCGGTGGTCGTGACGAACTCCGCCTCGACGATGCGGAAGGCGTTGGCGTGCCCGAGGTAGTAGGAGAACGGCGGCTGGTAGCGGTGGCCGGCGAGCTCGGACCCCTTGAGCCGCTTGACGACCAGCGACGCGACGTCTCCCTTGGGGTCGCCGGTCAGCTCCCGGGCGTATGACGCCAGCCGGGCCTCGGCGAAGACGTAGCGCTCGCTGCGCCCGGTCGGCACGTCCGACTCGACCACGACGTAGTCGATGTCGCCGCCGACCATGATCGCGAGGTTGGACGGCAGGGTCCACGGCGTGGTGGTCCAGACGACCGCGAGCGCCCCGTCGAGGTCGTCGTCCGGGCCGTCGCCCTCGATCCGCAGGCCCACCGTCACGGCCGGGTCCTGGCGCACCTGGTAGACGTCGTCGTCCATGCGCAGCTCGTGGTTGGACAGCGGGGTCTGGTCGTTCCAGCAGTAGGGCAGGACGCGGAAGCCCTCGTAGACGAGCCCCTTGTCGAAGAGCGTCTTGAACGCCCAGATGACGCTCTCCATGTACTCCGGGTTGAGCGTCTTGTAGTCGTTGTCGAAGTCGACCCAGCGGGCCTGGCGGGTGACGTAGTCCTGCCACTCGTCGGTGAAGGTGAGCACAGACTCGCGGCACTTGGCGTTGAACGCGTCGATGCCGAGCTCGACGATCTCTTCCTTGGTCTTGATGCCGAGCTGGCGCATGGCCTCGAGCTCGGCGGGCAGGCCGTGCGTGTCCCAGCCGAAGCGCCGCTCGACGTGCCGGCCGCGCATCGTCTGGTAGCGCGGGACGATGTCCTTGACGTAGCCCGTCAGCAGGTGGCCGTAGTGCGGCAGGCCGTTGGCGAACGGCGGCCCGTCGTAGAAGACGAACTCGTTGGCACCGTCCTCACCCACCGGGCGGTTGGCCACCGACGCCTGGAAGGTGCCGTCCTGGTCCCAGTAGCGCAGGATGCGCTCCTCGATCTCCGGGAAGCGCGGGCTCGAGACCACGCCGGACGGTGCGGCGGGCAGCTGCGGATCGGTGGAGACCTGGGGATAGGTCATGGGTGGGGCTCCCTGGGGACGAGTCACGGTGATCTGGACGGTGCTGATCACGAGGACGATCGCGCCGTGCGGCGCTCCCGCGGTGCCACCTCGCTTGCCGGTCGCGGGATCTCGTCATACGGGCTCGTATGACGAACGCGGCCGACCGCTCTGGTCGAAGGCTGTGACGGGCCCGCCCGTCCGGGTCTAGTAGGCGCTCTGCTGGTGGCGGGGCGCCGTTCTTCCGGAGACTCGCCGGTGATAGCGGCTCAGACGTCTGTGAGACCAGTCTATCGGAGACCGCAGACACACCTCGAATCCATCCTTTTCGCTACTGTGTGCGAGCCCTGTCACCCGGCTGCACCTACCGGATCGTGTTGCGTGGCAATAGGATTGGTCCGTCGACGAGGACGTGGCGGGCGGCCGGAGGTGGTGGCAGATGGATCTGGAGGAGCTCTGGCGCACGCCCGCGGTGACCGCCGCGATCGAGGACCTCCTCGCGACCGTCTCCGAGGCGTATGCCGTCGCGCAGGCCCAGTCCGGGGTGGCAGCTCCCGCTCTCGGCGCGTGCTGACCTCGCGTGGCCGGACTGGGCACGACGGCTGGAGCTCACGCCGCCGCCGCACCGACGGCAACCACCGCCTCTCCACCCGCCGTCCTGAGCGACGACCGACGCGTGACGTCAGGGTGCGGCGGACTCACCTGCACAACGCCCAGCAGCGGCGTGGCGTCCTGGGCCTTCGTCTGGTGGTGCGTGCGAGTCCGCCCGCACGCGGGGACGGCATACGGCTCAGGGACGCCAGTCGGGTCGCAGGGGGTAGGTCGTGGCCCCGTCCTCGCCGACCTTGGTCGCCAGGATCTGGTGCAGCTGCAGCCAGTTGGCCTCGAACGCCATCCGCGAGCCGGCCATGTAGAGGCCCCAGATGCGCGCCGTCGCCAGCCCGGCATCCTCGACGCAGAAGTCCCACGAGTCGACGAGGTTCTCGCACCAGTGCTGCAGCGTGAGGGCGTAGTGCATGCGGAGGTTCTCGTCGTGCTGGACCTCGAACCCCGCGTCGTGGCACTCGCTCACGAGACGCCCGGGTGCGGCCAGCTCCCCGTCCGGGAAGACGTAGCGGTCCGTGAAGGGCTCCGGCCGGAAGTCCGCCCGTCCGTCGGCGCGGGTGATGCAGTGGTTGAGCAGGCGCCCGCCCTCGCGGAGGTGGTCGTGCAGGAAGGCGAAGTACTTCCCGTAGTTGCGCACCCCCACGTGCTCGGTCAGGCCGATCGAGCTGATCGCGTCGAAGCCGCCCTCGGTCACGTCGCGGTAGTCGGCGTGCCGGATCTCGACCTGCCCCGACAGACCCGCACGCTCGACGGCCTCCTGCCCCCACGTGGCCTGCTCGCGCGACAGGGTCACCCCCAGCACCGACACCCCGTGCTCACGGGCGGCGTGCATCGCCATCCCTCCCCAGCCGCAGCCGACGTCGAGCAGCCGCTGGCCGGGCCGCAGCGCCAGCTTGTCGGCGACGAGGGCGAACTTGCGCTCCTGCGCCTGCTCCAGCGTCGTCTCGGGGGTGTCGAACACCGCGCACGTGTAGACCATGGACGGGCCGAGGACCCGCTCGTAGAAGGCGTTGGACACGTCGTAGTGCGAGGAGATGGAGGCAGCCGCGCGCCGACGGGGGTCGATCGAGCGGACCGCCCGGCGCCAGCGCGGCAACGCCTCCATCGGCGGTGCCGGCGGAGGGAGGACCATGCGCGGGCCGAATCCTCGCAGCAGCGCAGCCAGCTCGCTCGGCGCCGGCCGACGCGTCCGCACCTCGCGCTTGAGCCGGCGGAAGATCTCGTAGGGATCGCCCTCCTGGACGCCCCGGACCACCAGGTTGTCGGTGAGGTAGGCGCGGGCGAGGCCGAGGTCGCCGGGCGCCGAGAGGATGTAGCGGAGCCCCTCCTCGCTGGCGACGTGCACCGCGAGGTCGCTGTCCTGGGGACCGAGGTCGGTCCCGTCATAGGCCGTCAGGCGGAACGGCAGCGGCCCCTCGGTCACCACCGTCACCAGGTCAGCCACCCGCGGAGTCTGTGCAGTCATGGACATCATCGACCACCCACCTTGTCGTACATCGTCGGGAATCGGCCGGACGGGTCGTACCGGTCGCGGACCGCGCGCCAGGCCGCCCCGTCGTACAGGCGGTCGAAGGTCTGTCGGTCGTAGTAGACGTCGGAGTACAGGGACTTGTGACCGCCGAGCTCTCCGACCCGCTCCTCGATCATCCGGTTGACGTCGCCGTCGCGGCGGCCCGGCTCGATGGGCACCGTGCCCCAGAAGCCGACGTTGACGTAGGTGCGCCCAGGCTCGAGCGGATAGAGGGGCCAGGTCCGAGCGGTCCGGATGCCACCGGGGCCCTCCGACTCCCGTAGCCGCAGGGGACACACCCAGATCGGCACCATGGGCACGTGCTCGAGGAACCACGAGACGAAGTCCTCGAGACGCTCGAGGGGCACCTCGACGTCCTGCACGACGCGCTCCCGGTCGGGCAGACCGCGCCGCCGGTCGAGGGCCGCTGCGACGCCATAGCGGTTCTCCAGCCCGACGATGCGGTGGTAGACGTCGCTGCGTCGCCACCGGCGCGGCCACACCCGACGGACCAGCGGGTGCTGCGCCCCGAAGGCCCCTGAGCACCAGAACCAGTCGGTGTCCCAGCGCCAGAGGTAGTCCACGCCCGTCAGCCGGTCCTCGTCGTAGCGCTGCACCGAGCGGTAGTAGACGTCCTGACCGGTGTAGTCGCTCGTGGGGCCCGTCCGCTCGTCGTCGAAGCGCGCGAGCGTCAGCACGGCCTCGTCCGGCCCGAACACCACGCCGTCCATCGCGTCGACGGGCTCTCCGGCATACGACCGGGCCTCGGTGACCTGCTCCACGAGCCGGGTCAGCTCACTCACCCCACCCAGGTGCACGTGGCGCAGCGCCACCTGACGACCGAGCGGCTGGAGCTCGATGACGAGGCGCGTGGCGTAGCCGAGGCTGCCGTAGGAGTTGGGGAAGGTCGCGAAGAGGTCGGCGTGCTCGCCGTCCGGGCGAGCCGTCACGACCTCGCCGGTCCCGGTCAGCACGTCCAGCTCGAGCACGGACTCGTGCGGGAGCCCGTTGCGGAAGGACGTGGCCTCGATGCCCAGCCCGCTGACGGCTCCGCCGACCGTGATCGTCCGCAGCTGCGGCACCACCAGCGGCATCAGCCCGTGCGGGGCGGTGGCCTCGACGAGGTGCTCGTAGGTGCACATGCCCTGGACCTCGGCCGTGCGCGCCACCGGGTCGACGTGCAGGACCTCGGTCAGCCCCGAGACGTCGAGCCCCTGCGAGGCCCGGCCCCGGGGGCGGAAGAGGTTGGACGTGGACTTGGCCAGCCGGACCTGCTCACCCGGAGGCATGGCGGCCAGGGAGGCTTGCAGCCCGGCCACCGCGACACGGTGGTGAGACGGAACGTGGTTCAACGACCCCATGCCCAGCACGTTACGACTTCGTAGCCGACAAACGGTGCCCTAACCACATGGTGAACACTCGTTCACGGACACGGACGCGGACGCCGGCGGTCCAGGGGTCAGGCCAGGCCGAGCCCCTGCGCCGCCTCCCACAGGGAATCACGCACCCGCGGGTGCGCGGCCTGCTCGATGATGTTGCGGGCCTGGACCTTCTCCGGGTGACCGAAGACCTCGGCCACGCCCTGCTCGGTGATCACCGCGGAGTGCTGGAAGGACGTGGTCGGCTCGGTCAGCATGGGCACGATCGTCGACACGTCGGCCTTGGGGTGCCACGAGCGGAGCGCCATCATCGCCTGGCCGCCCTTGGCGTGCAGCGCCCCCACGATGAAGTCCGTCTGCCCGCCGAAGCCCGAGTGGATCCGGGCCTTGATGCGCGAGGCGTTGGCCTGCGAGAGCAGGTCGACCTGCAGCGCCGTGTTGATCGAGGTCATCTGCGGCTGCTTGGCGATCTGTCCCGGGTCGTTGGTGATCTCGGTGCGGCGCATGATGATCCGGTTGTTGAGGTGGCACCACTGGTAGAGCGCCTCGCTGCCGAACGCGAACGACGCGACGATGGGCCGCATCTCGTCCAGCGCCCCCACGCGGTCGAGCAGCAGCACGCCGTCGGAGAACATCTCGGTCCAGATGCCGAGGTCGTGCCGGCGGGCGAGGCCCGGAAGGGTCGCGTCGGGCACCGCGCCGATGCCGAGCTGGAGGGTGGCGCCGTTGCCGACGCGCCCGGACACGAGCTCGCCGATGAGGGCGGTCGCGTCGTCGGGCTTGGCCTGCGCCTGGACCGCGGCGATCGACGCGTCGGCCTCGATGAAGGCGTCGAAGATCTCGACGGGGAACTCGCCGTCGCCGTAGGTGTAGGGCATGTGCTTGTTGATCTGGGCGACCAGGATGCCGCCACGCTCCTTGACCGCCTCGATCGCGGCCACCATGACGTTGACCTCGACGCCGAGCGAGACCTTGCCCCCGATGGGGGCGCTCACGTGCACGGCGACGATGTCCGGCGCCAGGGTCGTGCGAAACAGCATGGGCACCAGGGACAGTCGCGTCGGCGTGTAGTGCAGGGTCGGCAGCTTGCGCATCCCCACCCCGACGAAGCAGGACTCGTGCTGGACGCCCTCGCGGGTGGAGATGCCCGCCGGCGCGTTGAGCATGTTGAGGCGGTAGGTCGGCAGGGCCTCGTCGACGACCCCCAGCAGCGCCCAGGGCGGCACGTGGTTGCCGGTGGCGACGACGCGGGGGTTCTCCGGTGCGCGCTCCAGCAGGGACTTCATCTGAGCGGTGCTGATGACGTTCATGGTCCTAGCCTGCCCGAGCCCCTGTGGACGTCGGCACCCGGGCTCCGCCTACGATCACTCGTATGACGATTACCGCCCACCGTCTCGTCCCACCCGCCCTGCAGGCGGCGGCCCTCACCGATCCCGCCACGCTGTCGGCGCACGCGCTCGACGCGGCGCTGGGCATCCCCGAGCCGCGGGACTTCACGCTCGTCCGGGCCCGCGACACCGGCGACGTGGTCGAGGCGCTGCGCTGGGCGGCGGCCGAGCGGATCCCCGTGGTGCCGCAGGGCGCCCGCACGGGACTGGCGGGCGGAGCGGTCCCGCTCGAGGGCGGTCTGGCCCTCAACCTCGAGGCGATGGCGACCATCGAGGACGTCGACGAGGTGGAGGGACTGGCGCTCGTGCAGGCGGGCGTCATCACCTCCGACCTCAAGGCCGCGGCGTCGGGCGTGGGCCTGCACTACGGCCCTGACCCGGCCTCGGTGGCGATCTCGACGATCGGGGGCAACGTCGCGACCAACGCCGGTGGGCTGTGCTGCCTCAAGTACGGCGCCACCAGCGACGCCATACGAGCTCTCGAGGTGGTCCTGCCCGGGGGCGAGGTGATACGCACCGGCCACCGGACCGCCAAGGGGGTGGCGGGTCTGGACCTGACCGGGCTGTTCGTGGGGTCCGAGGGCTGCCTCGGCGTGGTGACCCGGGTGTGGGCGCGCCTCGTCCCGCGGCCGGACGACCCGACCACCGTGCTGGCGACCTTCCCGACGCTGCGGGAGGGGTGCGAGGCCATCGTGGCGCTGCGCCGCGAGCGCCACCGACCCAACCTCCTCGAGATCATGGACGGCCCCACGGTGGGGGCCATCCGGGCGTATGGCGAGCACGTCGGCAGCGGCGACTACGGCTTCCCGGCGGGGGTGCAGGCAGCGCTGCTCGTCCAGTCCGACCGCCCGGGCCACGCCGCCGAGGACGCGGCCCGCTATGCCTCGGTGTGCGCGGACGCCGGGGCCACGTCCGTGTCGGTGTCGGGATCACGCGAGGAGTCCGACACCCTGATGGCCGGGCGCCGGGTCATCTCCCCCGCGCTGGACGGCCTGGGCCACAACCTCACGGAGGACATGTGCGTGCCAGTCCGGCACCTCGCTGAGTTCATCGAGCGGGGGTATGCCGTGGGCGAGCGCCACGGCACCCGCATCGTCACCGCGGGGCACGGCGGCGACGGCAACCTGCACCCGACGGTCTACTTCGACCCGGCCGACCTCGACGCGGTGCGCCGCGCCCACGACGCGGTCACCGACCTCGTCGACGAGGCCCTGCGCCTGGGCGGCACCATCACCGGCGAGCACGGCGTCGGCATCCTCAAGAGCGACTGGCTGGAGCGCGAGCTCGGGACCGCCGAGATCGAGCGTCAGCGTGGCCTCAAGGCCTTCTTCGACCCGCTGGGGATCATGAACCCCGGGCGCGTCCTGTGGCCCGCGACGCCGATGAACGCTCCCGCGCCGCACCGTCCCTCGCGTGATGGAATGTCGGCATGAACCCCATGGACGTCGACGCCTCGGCCGCCTGGCTCAGCCACGAGTCCCTCGAGCAGGCGCGGGAGCGGCTGCCCATCCTCTATGTCGACGTCGTGCCCGTGCGCGTCGACGACCGGGGCGAGGTCACCCACGTCGGCACCCTGCTGCGGGTGTCCGGCAACGGCGAGATGGCGCGCGAGCTGGTGAGCGGACGCGTGCTCTACCACGAGCGGCTGCGCGACGCGCTGATCCGGCACATCGAGAAGGACCTCGGGCCCCTCGCGATGCCGCGGATCCCGGTCAGCCCCCAGCCGTTCACGGTCTCGGAGTACTTCCCCACCCCGGGGGTCACGCCGTTCCACGACCCGCGGCAGCACGCCGTGGCGCTGGGCTACGTCGTGCCCGTGGCCGGTGACTGCGCGCCGTCCCAGGATGCCCTGGACCTGGCCTGGCTGACCCCGCGCGAGGCGTGCAGCCGCGCCGTGGGCGAGGAGATGGGTCGGGGCCACGCGACCCTGCTGCGGCAGGCCCTCGCCCACCTCGGTTTCGCCGTCTGACCCGCCCCCGGTAAAGGCATCGACCGGCCTTCGTTCGTTGGCTGCCAGCCTCGTCT
>NZ_DLOE01000012.1:0-150671 GCF_002479615.1 Arsenicicoccus sp. UBA7492
CGGAAGCGTCAGAAGAGCCACAATTGGAGCGCTGTAGGGCGTCCGTGGCCACCCAGGCGTGCGCACCCACGGGAGGCGCCCCCTGGTCGGACCGACGTCCGTGCGAGGGGCTGTCATGAACTCTGGTCGCTACCAGGGCTCGACGGTGAGGCTGGGCCACCGAGCGGCATACTCGCACGCTTTGGCGTCATAGACCTGCTTGGGCGCGAGGCGACGGTGCGGGCGGAGGTGCATGCCGAGGACATCGTCGAGGCCGAACGGTGCATAAAGCCGTAGCCCGGACTCGTCCCTGGTGACGCCGACGCAGCAGGCCGTTGAGGCGAAGGCCCGGATGGCGTCGGTGGCGCTGCTGAAGGGAGGGCAGGGCTTCCCGAACTTCTCTTCGTACCAGAGGTGCACGCGTGCCTGGTTCCGGACCTCGAGCGGTGCTGGGACGTCCGCCATGAGCTCATCGGCGGCGCGGATGACGACGTCCTCGGCCTCCCAGCTCAGGTCGGAGTCGTCGTGGTAGAAGACGTCGTAGTCCTTGATGCCGTACCCGGCGGGCTTGCCCTCGACGGAGTTCCAGACGTTCTGAAAGACCGCACCCGCCGTCAGCCACCATTCCGTCAGGCCCAATGATGGGAGGCGGTCCAGGACCGCGGCACACACAGGGTCGGCGAGCACCGCCGCCAGCACGATCTCATCGTGCACGTCCGAGGAGTGGCCCACCGCGTCAGCGTCTCACAGGGTCGGCCTCGCGCTTGGTCGTCTGGTCATCGGGCGCGAGACTGGGGCCCATGGGCACCTGGCTTGCATGGGGGGGGCTGCTCGAGGACGTCAAGCGAGCGGCGGAGGCCGACGACCGCTCGGTCTCGGCGTGGATCCGCCGAGCCGTCGAGCACGAGCTGTCCCGCTCCGCCTAGAACCTCTGACGTCCGACGCGCGGCAAGAGCGGATGACGTCGGGTCTGCTAGGTGGCCTATCTGGCCAGACCGAGGAACGCCATCAGGGCCCGTTTGACCTCTACGAGGCCTTCGGGAGTCAGCCGACCCACACGAGTACCGACGTTCTCGCGGCGAACGGTAGTGATCTTGTCGATCATGACGTGGCTCTCGTGCTGCAGGCCGGTGAGGTCGTCCGCGACGACGCGAACGCGTAGCAGAGGAGCATCGACCAAGGTCGTCGTCAGCGGCATGACCGTCACCGAGGCGGTACCGGCGAACAGGTCGTCCTGCACGATCAGCGCAGGCCTGGGCTTGGACGCGTACACGCCCCCAGCCACGGTCCACAGCTCGCCGCGTCTCACTCCTCGTCCCAGGACGCGCTGATCGCCTCGACGAACGGCTGGTCATCGGCCAGCTCGTCCGAGCCTGCGACGATCCCTGCCTGACGGTGCGCCTCCTGCGCAAATCGCTCGCTGCGCACGTCAGGGACCCAGATCTGCACCGGCCGAAGGCCGCGTGCACGCATCCTGCGCCGGTACTCACTGACTCGATGCTTCACCGTCATGCCCACCACGTTACATGTAACAAGCGTTCAGGACCGATAGGTGAAGCGCGCTGCCATCGGCATGAGCGGACGTTCCGAGCCCGACCCACGCTCCGACCCTGACGCCAGACCACCGGAATGGCTCGACGACCAACGTCCGTGAGGAAGTCGTCGAGCGTCTTCGCCATGTCGATCACGTTCCCGTCAGTGCTCGTTGGGCTCACGAGCTTGTCCAACAGACACACGGCGGGGTCGTGCTCCACAACCAGGACGCGGGCTTCGTCGACGGTGCGCGTCGACGCGCTGGGCGACGGGTTCGGGACACTGCGGGCCGTATGCCGTGGCGGGGCCGCCGCGGGGGCGAGCTGACCACCCTGCTGGACCGCCAGCCTCGAACCAACAGACAGGGATCGAGGTGGTGCCGGGTCAGCGCTGAGCCCGCGCCGTGTCGAGCACGACCGAGGTGGAGCCGACCTCGGTGCACGTGAAGGTGATGTCACCCTGGACGAAGTCCTCCCCCTGCGCGCACACGTTGTCTCCTTCGCCGACCTGGATCGTGGCGGTGCCGCCCTGGGTGGCCTCGGCCAGCCTGATCTTCTCCCGCACCCTCCTGAATCGGCCCTGCGAGTTCAGCGAGCGCGGCAGGTCGTGGAACTCGGTGCCTGAGATCTCGAGGCGGCAACTGCCGCTGCTGTCGCACCGACTGCTCCACGAGCCCGTCTCGCACGCTGAGAGCAAAAGCGTCGCGGCGACGGTGCCAAGAGCGGTGGCGAGGTGACGACGAGACCTGGTCATGGGCACGACAGCAGTATAAGGGTGAGGCTAGAGGGTCACGGGTCGACCGTCTCGCCGACCGGCGCGCCGCCGCAGCGTTGTCGTGCACCGCGAACGCGGACATCGTTCTGCAGCTCAGGCAGGTCCCGCGGGTCTGTCGACTCCCAGGTGGTCAGTCGGAGTCGGTCAGTGGTGAGCACCGTGGTCCGCACACCCCACAACCTGGCCTGGCTCACCCGGCGAGGTGTCCCCAGCGTCCGGCGAGGTCGGACCAGGGACCGACCTCGGCGACGCGGCCGTCCACGACCACGACGACGACGTCCGCCTGCGCGAGCGCCGCGCGCTTGGAGCTGGCACCGACGACGGTCATCGACCGGGCGCGCAGGGCCTGCCACAGCTCGATCTCGGTGCGCGCGTCCAGCGCCGAGGAGACGTCGTCGGCGAGCAGCAGCTCGGCGTCGGCGGCGACCGCTCGGGCCAGGGCCAGGCGCTGGACCTGACCGCCGGACAGGCGGACCCCGCGGTGGCCGACGAGCGAGTGGGCCCCGCCGGCCTGCTCGACGTCCGGTCCGAGCCGCGCCACCCCGATGGGGCTCTCGAAGGCACGGTCGAAGCCGAGGCGGACGTTCTCGTCGAAGGTCCCCGACAGCACTCGGGGCACCTGTCCGACATACGCGACCTGACCCGGCCGCAGGAAGACCTCGGGGTCGGTGATCTCCTCGCCGTTCCACCGCAGGGAGCCGCGGTGGTCGGCCAGCCCGGCGACGGCGCGCAGCAGGCTCGACTTACCGGAGCCGACCTGCCCGACCAGCAGCACGAGCTCGCCCCGGTCGATGTCGAGGTCCACGTCCTCGACGCCCACCGTGCCGTCCTCGTGCACGGCGGACAGCCCGCGCATCGACAGGCGCCGCAGCGGCACGCGGGGGGTGGAGGCCGGCTCCGGGGCGGTGCCGGCGACCAGGTCGACGTCCGTCGGCAGGGCGACGAGGTCTGCGCCCCCCGCCATCCGGCTCGTCGCCACCTGCCAGGCGCGCGTGCCCGGGGCCTCGGTGACTACGGCGCCGGCGACCCGGCCGAACCAGTCGAACCCGTTGACCGCGCTGACCACCAGCAGCGCGGTGGCCAGGCCCCACCGGCCCGTCAGGACCCCGGCCCACGCCGCGACGGCGCCGGCCTGGACCATGACGGTGGGCACGCCGTCGAGGAAGGCCTGGACCCGGTGCTCGCGCACCGCGGCCGCCACCCGTCCTGCGTCGACGTGGCGCAGGTGGCGGCGCACCTCCGGCATACGGCCGGCGAGCTTGACCGTGCGGGCCGACTCGAGCACGGACACGAGGACCCGGCCGAAGCGGGCTCGGGTGGCCGAGGCCTGGGCCGCGGACCGCCCCGCGACGGGACGACCCACCGCGGAGGCGGTCGCGGACGCGGCCATGACGACGAGCAGCACGAGGCCGGCCAGCCAGGTCCCGGCCGCGATCGCGGTGACCAGGCAGATCAGCAGGCCGTTGACGAAGTCGACCCACCGGTCGGCGTAGCGCGCGTAGCGGTCGGAGTCCATGGCCCGGGCCACGACCTCGCCGGCGGGGACGCGCTCGAGGCGGCGCTGCCCGGTCTGGCCGACGAGCACGGACATGCGTACCCGGAGCAGGACCTCGATCCACCAGCGGGGGTAGCGCACGACCGCCGAGGCGAGGGCCACCGGGCCCAGGAGCGTGACGGCCACGACGAGGCCCAGCCACCACCACGGGGAGGCGCCACCCTGGAGGGCCTGCACGGTGTGGCCCCAGGCATAGCCCGTGATGGCGCCCAGCGCGCCACCGAGCGACTGCGCGAGAAAGAGCGACGCGGCGAACAACCCCCACGTCGGTCGCACCGCGAGCACGTTGAGAATGCCTCGGGCCAGGGACGATCCGGTGCCCGGGTCACGGGGGTTCGGGGGCTCGCCGCGCCGGCGGACGGTGCCCAGAGCGGTGACGGCGGTGCTGCCCTCGCGGGCGACCGGGGTCGCCTCGCCCTCGGGCCGAGGGGCCGGGCGCACGTCCGTCTCCCGCGCCGCCTCCAGGAGCGTGAGGAAGGGGCCGGGCTCGGCGGCGAGCCGGGCCCGCTCCCCCGCCTGCACGACCCGGCCGTCCGCGAGGACGGCGACGAGGTCGGCCCGGGCGATCGTCGACAGCCGGTGCGCGATGAGGATGCCGGTGCGGCCGTGCAGCAGCCGCTCGGACGCGGCGACGACGCGGGCCTCGGTGAGGGGATCCATGCGGGCGGTCGCCTCGTCCAGCACGACGACCTGGACGTCCCGCATCAGCAGCCGGGCGAAGGCGAGCAGCTGCTCCTCCCCCGCGGACAGCACCGTGCCGCCGGGTCCCAGCAGGGTGTCGATGCCGTCGTCGAGACCGGCGACCCAGTCCCCGAGCCCCAGCTCGGCCACGACCTCCTCGATCCGGTCGCGGGGCGCGTCGGTGAACAGCGAGATGTTCTGCGCGAGGGTGCCGGCCAGGATCTCGGTGCGCTGCGTGACGACACCCACGGTGCGACGGAGCTCCTGCAGGTCGAGGTCCAGGACGTCGATCCCGCCGAGGAAGACCTCGCCCGGACGCGGGTCGACCGCGCGCGAGACCAGCGAGGCGAGCGTCGACTTGCCGGACCCGGTGCGTCCGACGAGGGCCAGGGTCTGCCCCGCGGGCAGCGTGAGGTCGACGTCGCGCAGCGCGAACGCGCCCTCGGCATACGCGAAGGTCGCGCGGCGGAACTCCAGGGTCACCGGGCCAGGCGGCAGCTCCTCGCCGCCGTCCGGCTCCGGCTCGACGGCCATCATCTGGCGCAGGCGCAGGATCGCGCCGAGCCCCGCCTGCAGGTCGGGCAGCTGGTCGGCGACGCGGCCGATGTAGCCGACGAACGTCGCGGTGATGAGGAACAGCGTGACGAGCTGGGGGACGGACAGCCGGTCGGTCGTGGCCAGCATGACCCCGACGGCGGCGACGGCGGCGAGCAGGGCGTGCAGGATGACCCCGGTGCGCAGGGTCACCGCGCGCTCGAGGGAGAGGACCTCGTGGAAGCGCCGGTGCACCTCGGCGGACAGAGCGGCCAGACGGCGTATGGCGAACGCCTGGCCGAGGCTCGTCCGCAGGTCGTCCTGGGCGGCGATGCCCTCCTCGAGGGCTGCGGCATGGTCGGTCCACGCGGCCTCCTCCACCACCTTGCGCCGGGCGATCTCGTCCAGGAGGCCGCGCACGGACAGGATGGCGGCCGCCGCGAAGACCGGGAACAGGAGCACCGACGGCCACCAGGTGAAGCCGGCGACGACGAGCATCGGGACGATCGAGACGATGGCGCGCAGCATCATCCAGACCTGGATCCGCACGAGGGAGCCGACCTCGCGGGTGTCGTCGTCGACGCGGTCGAGGATCTCCCCCACAGGTTGCTCCGACAGCGTCGGGAGCGGCTGGCTCAGCGCGGCGTCGAGCAGGTCGTCCCGCAGCCGCCCCTCGGCCCGGTCGGACACGGCGGCCCACAGCCAGCGGCCGAGGGTGTCGACGGCGGCTCCCCCGATGACGCAGGCGGCGAGCACCCACAGGAGGGTCCACGAGACCTGGTCGGCGAGCCGCCCCGCCACCACGGTGCCGAGCGCCGTGCCGACGGCTCCGGTGGTGAGCGCCAGGAGTGCCGCACCGGCCGTGGGGCTCCGGAGGCGGTGCCAGGTCACGGTGCGGTGATCAGCGGGGCGAGCACGGCGGCCGGACACAGTCACGGCGGTCGAGCCTACGCGAGCGAGGAGCCCGACCACCACGGACTTTCGGTGCCCCACGCTGGGTGCGCTCGGAGGGCTCGGCATAGGGTCGGAGCATGAGCTCCCTCGACCGACCCATGGCCCCGGACCCCTACGAGCTGCTCCCCCAGGTGGCGTCGTTCACCGTCACCAGCGAGTCCTTCGACGACGGCGCGGACCTGCCCGACGCCCAGCTCTTCGACTCCTGGGGGATGACCGGCGACAACCGGTCCCCCCAGCTGAGCTGGACCGGTGCTCCCGCCGAGACCCGCGGGTATGCCGTCACCTGCTTCGACCCGGACGCCCCCACGCCGAGCGGCTTCTGGCACTGGCTGCTCGTCGGCCTGCCCGCCGACTGCACCTCGCTGCCCGAGGGCGCGGGCGCCGAGCGTGGCAAGCACCTGCCCAAGGGCGCGTTCATGATGGCCAACGACTACGGCCTCAAGGCGTTCGGCGGTGCCGCCCCGCCCGCCGGCGACCGCCCGCACCGCTACATGTTCGCCGTGCACGCCCTCGACACCGACGACCTCGGCCTCGACGACACCGCGAGCGGCGCAGCGACCGGCTTCACGCTGGGCTCGCACACGCTGGCGCGCGCCGTGATCACCGGGATGTGCGAGGTGCCGGGCGACGACGCCTGAAGCGGCGCCTGAGTCCGGAGTCCGAGCCCCGGTCCGAGTCCCGGTCCGAGCCCGGGGCTGCGCCCGTGGCGGGCCGCTCGTGCGGGCAGTCCTCGCAGTAGACTCGGACGAGTGCGCTTTCTCAACGGCCTGGAGCCGAGCTTCGACCTGACCTACGACGACGTCTTCATGGTCCCATCCCGGTCGTCCGTCACCTCCCGCCTCGACGTCGACCTGTCCACCGACGACGGCAGCGGCACGACGATCCCCCTCGTGGTGGCCAACATGACCGCCATCGCGGGGCGTCGCATGGCCGAGACGGTGGCCCGTCGAGGCGGGCTGGTCGTCATACCCCAGGACATCCCGACCGACATCGTCGCCGAGGTCATCGCGGACGTGAAATCGCGCCACCTGGTCTATGACACCCCCATCTCGGTCAAGCCGCACCACACCTGCGGCTACGCGCTCGGCCTGCTCCCCAAGCGCGCGCACGGCGCCGCGATCGTGCAGGTCGACGACCGGCCCGTGGGCATCGTCACCGAGAACGACCTCGTCGGCGTCGACCGCTTCACCCAGCTGTCCGAGGTGATGAGCACCGAGCTGCTCACCGTCCCGGTGGACACCTCGCCGCGCGACGCCTTCGCCCTGCTGCACGACCACCACCGCAAGCTCGCCCCCGTCGTGGACGCCGACGGCCGGCTCGTCGGTCTGGTCACGCGTCAGGGCGCGTTGCGCGCCTCGCTCTACGCCCCCGCCACCGACGACCAGGGCCGGCTGCGGATCGCCACGGCCGTCGGCATCAACGGCGACGTCGCCGCCAAGGCCGCCGCTCTCGTCGAGGCCGGCTCCGACCTGCTCGTGGTCGACACGGCCCACGGGCACCAGGACAAGATGATCGAGGCGCTGCGCGCGGTGCGCTCCACCGGCATCGACGTGCCGATCGTCGCCGGCAACATCGTCTCCGCCGACGGCGTCCGCGACCTGGTCGAGGCCGGAGCGGACATCATCAAGGTCGGCGTCGGCCCGGGTGCCATGTGCACCACCCGCATGCAGACGGGCGTCGGTCGCCCGCAGTTCAGCGCCGTCCTCGAGTGCGCCGCCGCGGCCCGCGAGCTCGGCAAGCACGTCTGGGCCGACGGCGGCGTCCGTCACCCCCGCGACGTGGCTCTCGCGCTGGCCGCCGGGGCGTCCAACGTCATGATCGGCTCGTGGTTCGCCGGCACGCTCGAGTCGCCCGGCGACCTGCAGCGCGGCAGCGACGGCCGGGCCTACAAGGAGTCCTTCGGGATGGCGTCCAAGCGCGCCGTCGCCAACCGCACGGCCGCGGAGTCGAGCTACGACCGCGCCCGCAAGGCGCTGTTCGAGGAGGGCATCTCGGCCGCGCGCATGTACGTCGACCCGGCCCGCCCCTCCGTCGAGGACCTGATCGACGAGATCGTCTCCGGGGTGCGCTCCTCCTGCACGTATGCCGGCGCCCGCTCCCTCGCGGAGTTCCACGACCGCGCGGTGGTGGGGATCCAGAGCTCGTCCGGCTACGCCGAGGGACGGCCGCTGCACCAGTCCTGGTGACCCCTGCGCGGTGAGCGTGCTGTGTCAGCCGCCGAGGGCGTCCGCCGTGGTCGTGACGCTGCCGCGGACGCCTGGCAGGACGGTGTTGTCGGCGTGCAGGTTGAGCATGCTGATCGCCTGCTCGGGCGCGTACTCCGCGCCCCACTGGCGCAGGTCGCCCGTGGTGTGGGCGTCCGCGACGAGGGTCATGGGGTAGCCGCGGTAGAGCCCGCCGTAGAAGGTGCTGCGGATGCAGGCGTCCGTCTGGGCGCCGCACAGGACGACCTCCTGCGCCCCGACCTGCCGGAGCTGGTCCTCGAGGTCGGTGTCGGCGAAGGCGTCGCCGTAGCGCTTGTCGACGACAGGCTCCTCGCCCGGGTCGAGCTCGCTCACGATCTGCCACCCGTCCGAGCCGTGGACCAGCTCCTGGTCCGCGTTGTGCCGCACCCAGATCACGGGGACCGAGCGCTCACGCGCCCGGTCGACCAGGGTACGGACGTTGCCGATGACGGTGTCGCTGTTGATGGACTGGGCCATGACGTCACGCTGGACGTCGACGACGAGCAGGGCTGCTGTGGTGTCGGTCATGGCTCGACGCTAGCGACCGTTGCGGACGGAATCAGTCCTGAGACCGTCCCGTCCGCAACGAGCCGCAGACGTCCAGCACCTGGCCGCACCCCGCGAGGCGGCGGCCCGTCATACGACCGTCAGTGCATGACCGGGGTGGGGCCACCGGCCGAGTCGCGGGGGTCGTGGGTGAGGCCGAGCTTGGCCTCCATCTCCTCGAGCGGCACGCCCTTGGTCTCGGGCATGACCTTGAGGACCCAGAAGAGCTGACCGACCATGAACACCAGGAAGATCGCGAACGCCACGCCGCCGCCGAGGGCGCCGATGATGGGCGGGAAGAAGGTCGAGGTCAGCCACGCGAACACCCAGTGGGTCAGCGAGCCGAGCGACTGGCCGCGGCCGCGGATGCGGTTGGGGAAGATCTCGGAGATGAAGACCCAGATGACCGCGCCCTGGCCGAACGCGTGCGCCGCGATGAAGACCAGCAGGCCGATCAGCACCAGGATGCTCGAGGTGGAGTCGAAGGCCCCGCCCTTGCCCTTCTCGTAGTAGAACATCAGGCCGGACAGGAAGCCGAGGCTGATCAGGTAGCCCACGGAGCCGATCAGCATGAGGCGCTTGCGGCCGATCTTGTCGATCACGGTGAGGGCGGTCATGGTGGCGACGAGGTTCATGAAGCCGACGGCCACCGACATCAGGAAGGCCGCGTCCGTGGAGGCGCCGGCCTTCTTCATGACCTCGGGGGCGTAATAGAGGATCGCGTTGATGCCGGACATCTGGTTGAACATCGCGATGGTGAACGCGAGCAGGATGACCTTGCGGTGCTCCTTGACGAAGAACGGCACGGAGGGCGCGTTGGCCGCGGACGCGAGCGATGAGTTGATCTCCTGGATCTGGAGGTCGGCCTCCTCGCGCGTCTGGGTGAGCCGGCCGATGACCTCGCGGCCCTCCTCGTCGCGGCCGTTGGCCATGAGCCAGCGCGGCGTCTCGGGGACGGCCGTCAGCATGATCAGGAAGATCACGGCGGGGACGGCCATGACGCCGAACATCCAGCGCCAGTCGGTGGCCTCGTCGTTGATGATGATGCGGATGAGGTAGTTGGACAGGTAGGCGAGCAGGATGCCCAGCACGATGTTGAACTGCACCAGCCCGACGAGGCGACCGCGGACCTTGGCCGGGGCGATCTCGGCGGTGTAGATCGGGGCGCACACGGAGGCCGCGCCGACGCCGATGCCCCCGAGGAAGCGGAAGATCGACAGGATCAGGATGTTGGGCGCGAAGGCCGTGCCGAGGGCGCCCAGGACGTAGAGGATGCCGATGACGAACAGGACCTTCTTGCGGCCGAACTTGTCCGCGGGCTGACCCGCCGTCAGCGCTCCGAGGATCGTGCCGAGGAGGGCGACGCCCACGGCCCAGCCCAGCGCCGAGTCCGACAGGGAGAACTGGGCCTTGAGGGCCTCGGTGGTGCCGGAGATGACTGCGGTGTCGAATCCGAAGATCAGACCACCGAGCGATGCGACGAGAGCGCTGCGCAGGACAAGTGGCTTCATGGCGCATGATCCTGCCCCCACCGACCCCGCATCGCGCGCCGAAAAATGGTGCAGGGACGCGGTTTCGACGATCGTGACCCGAGCGATACCTACCGGGCCGTCAATCGGGCGGTCGCCCGGCTGGTCAGACCCCTACCCGCAGCGCCCACATGGCCACCGCCGAGGCCGCCGCGACGTTGAGCGAGTCCACTCCCCCGGCCATCGGGATGCGCACCACCGAGTCCGCCGACGCGACGGTCCGCGCGGACAGGCCGTCGCCCTCGGTGCCCATCACGACCGCGAGCCGCTCCGGCGGCGCGGCGGCCAGCTCGTCCAGGGACACCGAGTCGTCGCTCAGCGCCATCGCGGCGACGTGGAAACCGTTGTCCCGCAGCAGGTCCACGCCGGCAGGCCAGGGGTCGATGCGGGTCCACGGGACCTGGAAGACCGTGCCCATCGACACCCGGATCGAACGTCGATAGAGGGGATCGGCGCACCGCGGCGTCACCAGGACGGCGTCGACCCCGAGCGCCGCGGCCGAGCGGAAGATCGCGCCGACGTTGGTGTGGTCGACGATGTCCTCCAGGACGACCACGCGCCGCGCAGCCTCCAGCACCGAGCCCACCGTCGGCAGGTCGGGGCGCTGCATCGACGCCAGCGCACCACGGTGCAGGTGGAAGCCCGTGAGGTCCTCGATGATGGGGTGGGTGCCGACATACACCGGGATGTCGCAGGACTCGGCCCAGGTGACGAGGTCGGCGAGGTCGGTGAGCCAACGCTCGGCCATCAGGAAGGAGCGCGGCCGGTGCCCGGCGGCCAGCGCGCGGCGGATGACCTTGTCGCTCTCGGCGATGTAGAGCCCGCGCTCCGGCTCGGTCCGGCGCCGCAGCGCGACGTCGGTCAGCCCCACGTAGTCGAGCAGTCGGGGGTCGGCGGGGTCGGTGATCGCGATGGGCACCGAGCAAGCCTAGTCAGGGAAAGACGACGAGCTTGACGATCGCGGCAACGCCCACGACGACGATCACCGCGCGCAGCGCCGCGGCCGAGATGCGGGTCCCGATCCGGGCGCCGAGCCAGCCGCCACCGAGGGCACCGAGGGCGATGAGCGCCGCCACGTCCCAGCGCATCTGGTCGCGGGCGACGACGATGAAGACGATCGCCGCGACGAGGTTGGTCAGGTTGGACAGGACGACCTTGACGGCGTTGACCTGCTGCAGCGGGTGCGGCAGGAGCAGGCTCAGCAGCGAGATGAGGATGATCCCCTGCGCGGCGCCGAAGTAGCCGCCGTAGACGCTCGTCGCCCCCACGGCCGCCACCGCCAGCCGCGTCCGCCGGGGGCTGACCACGTCCTGGTGCACGGCCTTGGTCCACCGGTTGATGCGCGGCCCGAGCACGACGAGCACCAGCGCCAGCGCGATGAGCACGGGCACGATCACCCGGAACGCCTCGGCCGGCAGTACCAGCAGCAGGACGGCCCCGGTCACGGCGCCGACGCACGCGGCGGGCAGGAAGCGCCGCAGCAGGTCGCCGAGGCCGGACAGCAGCGAGCGGAAGCCCGGGATGCTCGTGATGGCGGCGGCGCACAGCCCGAGGCTGTTGGAGATGTTGGCCGAGACCGGCGGGATCCCGAGCAGCAGCAGCGTCGGGAAGGTGATCAGCGTGCCTGACCCGACGACGGTGTTGATGGTCCCGGCGCCGAGACCGGCGAGGACGATGACCAGGGCTTCCCACAGCGACACCCGGCCACCATAGGTGGTGACCGGGTGTGCGTGCCCCGACGGGGCACATGCTGATCAGGCCGTATGCCGTGCGCCCGCCGTCAGCGCGGCTCGCTGCCAGGCGGCGGCGGGGTCGGGCCGGCGGGCGGCTCGACGTGGGGCGCGGCCGGCGGCTCGGCGGCCGGCATCGCCTGGGTCGGCGCCGTCGGCATACCGGCGGGGTCCGTGGTCACGTCCGGGGCCAGGTCGGGCTGCCCGGGCGTGGTGACCGGGTCCGCCGCGGGGGCCGCTGCCGACGGCATGGACGCGGAGGCCCCGCCGCGACGGCGGTCCTGGGCGTGGTCCTCGGCCTCGCGCTCGGTGGCCTGCGCCTGGCTGCGGGCCTCGCGCAGGGCCTCGGCCGGGTCCTGCAGCTGCACGTCGTCGAAGGCCGCGCGGGACAGCTCGGCGTCCGCCGGCGTGTAGGGGTCGGACGCGTCGCTGCCCCAGCCGCCGCCCTTGGTGTCGGTGCCGCCGAGCGCGGAGCCGATGCCCTTGAGCGCCTCGGTGAGCTCGGACGGGATGACCCACAGCTTGTTGGCGTCGCCGCGGGCGAGCTGCGGCAGGACCTGGAGGTACTGGTAGGCGAGGAGCTTCTGGTCGGGCTTGCCGCGGTGGATGGCGTCGAAGACCTGGGTGATGGCGCGGGACTGACCCTGCGCCTCGAGGATGCGGGCCTGGGCCGAGCCCTCGGCGCGCAGGATCGAGGACTGCTTCTCGCCCTCGGCGGTCAGGATCTGGGACTGCTTGACGCCCTCGGCCGTGAGGATCGCGGCGCGACGGTCACGCTCGGCGCGCATCTGCTTCTCCATCGAGTCCTGCACGGAGTGCGGCGGGTCGATGGCCTTGAGCTCGACGCGGTTGACGCGGATGCCCCACTTGCCGGTGGCCTCGTCGAGGACGCCGCGCAGCTGGGCGTTGATCTGGTCGCGCGAGGTCAACGTCTGCTCGAGGTCGAGGGATCCGATGACGTTGCGGAGCGTGGTGACCGTCAGCTGCTCGATGCCCTGGATGAAGTTGGCGATCTCGTAGACGGCGGACTTGGCGTCGATCACCGAGTAGTAGATGACCGTGTCGATGGAGACGACCAGGTTGTCGCTCGTGATCACGGGCTGCGGCGGGAAGGACACCACCTGCTCGCGCAGGTCGATGTTGGCGCGCACCTTGTCGAAGAACGGGACGAGCAGGTGCAGGCCTGCCGTCAGCGTCCGCGAGTAGCCGCCCAGCCGTTCGATGATCAGGGCGGTCTGCTGCGGCACGATCTTGATGGTCTTGGCGATGACGATCACCGCGAAGAGAACCAGGATGCCGAGGACGATCAGGGTCTCCATGGGTCAGATGCCTTCCCGGCTGTCCGCAGCGTCGGCAACGACGGCGGTAGCCCCCTCGATGGACACCACCCGGACCTCCTGGCCCGGGGGTATGGCGGGTTGCCCCGCCTGGGTGCGCGCCGTCCACGTCTCCCCCGCGAGCTTGATCAGCCCGCTCGTGGTGGTCACCGTCTCGGTGACCAGGGCTGCGCGCCCGATGTTGGCACCAGCACCGATGCTGGTGTCCGGCGCGACGGTGAACCGCCGCTTGACCATGGGCCGCACCAGGAGGACGAGCAGCAGGGCGACCACGACGGCGACGACGACCTGCACCGCGAACCCGCCGCCCAGCGCGGCCGTGACGGCTCCCGCCAGGGAGCCTCCCGCCAGCATCAGCCAGAAGAAGTCGACGCTGGCCGCCTCGATGGCCCCCAGGATCAGGGCCAGTCCCACCCAGGCCAGCCAGCCGTTGTCAGCGAACCACTCCATGTCGTCCTACTCTCCTCGTCTCCAGCACGCCGGGCACCACGGGGTGCGCCTGCGGCGCGGACACTTGTATGACGCCCCCCGCGCCCCTGCGGTTCCCCGCGTGGGTCATCGTCGTGGGGGTGATCCGCGCGGGGACGGTCACTCCCCGTCCGGGCGGGCGCGGGCGGCATACCGCTCGCCGTGCTGCTCGAGGACCAGGGGCAGGCCGAAGGTCTCGGACAGGTTGTCCTCGGTGAGAGTGAGCTCGAGCGGCCCGGCGGCCACGACCATGCCGTCGCGCAGGAGCAGCACGTCGGTGAAGCCCGGCGGGATCTCCTCGACGTGGTGGGTGACCAGGACCAGGGCCGGTGACATGACGTCCTGGGCCAGCTCGCCGAGGCGACGCACCAGGTCCTCGCGGCCCCCGAGGTCGAGGCCGGCGGCGGGCTCGTCGAGGAGCATCAGCTCGGGGTCGGCCATGAGGGCGCGGGCGATCTGGACGCGCTTGCGCTCCCCCTCGCTCAGGGTCCCGAAGGTCCGGTCCGCCAGGTGCGCCACGCCGAGGGTGCCGAGCAGTTCGTCGGCGCGCTCCTCGTCCAGCTCGTCATAGCTCTCGCGCCAGCGCCCGATCACTGCGTAGGTCGCCGTCAGCACCACGTCGCGCACCCGCTCCGAGAGGGGGACGCGCTCGGCCGTGGCGGCGCTGGCGATGCCGATGCGGGGACGCAGCTCGAAGACGTCGACCGCGCCCAGGGTCTCGCCGAGGATGCTCGCCGATCCGCTCGTCGGGTGCATGCGCGCGGCGGCCAGCTGCAGCAGCGTCGACTTGCCAGCACCGTTGGGGCCCAGCACGACCCAGCGCTGCCCCTCCTCGATCTCCCAGTCGATCCCCTCGACCAGCGTGGTGTCGCCACGGCGGACCGTGACATCGTCGAACTCGAGGACGTCGCTCATGCTCCGACCCTATGGCACCTCGCGCGCCTACGATGGACGGGATGTCCGAGCTGCCCCTGTCGTGTCGGCTGTCCCTGTGGGTGACGAGCGCGTATGCCGGCCGCCTGCCCCTCGATCGCGCCCTGGTGGCCGCGGCGGCCGAGCTGGACCACGTCTCCGGAGCCGAGCGCGTGCAGGACTGGAGCGCCCTCGGCGAGCGCGTCGTGGCGGTGGCCCTGCCCCGCGCCGGAGCCACCGCCTCGGTGCCGCGCGGCAACCCGGAGCTGGCGGGGGCGGCGGCCGGGGCGGGCGAGTGCTGCTACTCCCCCGCGCTGGGCGTGGCGCTGGTCCCGACCGTCGAGCCGTTCGGGCCTGCGGGGGACGTCGGGTGGGCGGCGCGGTTCACGGCATACGACTGCGACCCGGTGCCGACCCACCGGCTAGAGATGCTGTCGGTCCGCGAGGCGGAACGGGCCCTGCGGGCCGAGATCGCCTCGGCGACGGAGAATCTCGCGTCGCTGGGCGCGGTGTGGGGCGCTGCCGCGCGGGACGTGGCCGACGAGGCGCTGGGCTCGCAGCGCTGGGGCCTGCCGCCCGACCTGCCCGTCCGCGCGGTGTCGATGATCACCCTGGCCGCGACGGTCGGGCGCATCGCCGACCTGGGGCTCGAGGCGGCCGACCCGTCGCTCGTCGCGGGCGAGGCCGGACGCCGGCTCCAGGCGCTGCGCCGGCTCCAGCGGGCGGCGGACGAGGCGCTGGAGACGGCCACCAACGTGGCGGCGCTGGCGATCGCGGGCTACCTCCCCGCCGACCGCCTCCCCTGACCCCGCCTCCACGTCCCGTTGTTCGCGCTCCCCCGCCCCCTCCCACGATCGTGAGTGTTTCCTCCAACATCCTTGGACCGAACACTCACGATCTCGGGGCTGGGGTCAGCCCTGGGGATTGACCCTCCACCAGGTCGAGGGTCCAGGCTCGGCGCATGACAGACCTCCTCGGGATCGGTGAGCTCGCCCAGGCGAGCGGGCTGACCGTGTCCGCGCTGCGCTTCTACGACACCCATGCCGTCCTGGTGCCGGCGGTGGTCGACGAGCGGACGGGCTACCGGCGGTATGCCGTCGACCAGGTCGTCGCGGCCCGCGTCATCGCCGGGCTGCGGCGTATCGGCCTGCCCGTCGCCGAGATGCCCACGGTGCTGGAGCGGCTCGACGACGCCGAGCAGGTCGCCGGCATCCTCCACGCGCACCTCACCCACCTCGAGGCGGGCGTGGCCGGCGCCCGCCTCGAGGTGGCACGGCTGCTGCGCCTGCTCGGCTCTGACGACGACGTCCCAGGAGTGCCTGTGCTCCCGCCGCAGCCCGAGCTACGTTTCCCGGCCAGCGGGTTCGAGCACGCCCTGCGTCGGGTGGAGTTCGCCGTGGCGACCCACGACGAGGCGGGGGCGCTGGGCGGCATACACCTGCGCGCCGCAGGCGGGGTCTGCACGTGGGTGGCGACCGACCGCTATCGCCTGGCCACCACGACCTGCCCTGTGTCTCAGGCGGACTGGGGGGCCACCCTGGCGCCGGCGCTGCTCCGGCAGGCGCTCGAGGACCAGGCGGACGGCGAGGTGCGGCTCCGGCCCGACCTGCCGACCGTCGACGGGGACTATCCGGACGTGGAGCGGATGCGGACCTACCTCGGGCAGGGGCGACACCGCGTGGTGGACCGAGCCGCCCTCCCGGAGCTGCTGGTCGACGCCGAGCCCGGTCGGGTGCGGCTCGAGCACCTCCTGCTGGACGGCGAGCTGCTCCGGGAGGCGGTCGAGGCGTTGCCGGGAGATCAGCTCATGCTCGAGCTCGACGGGCCGCTCGCCCCGATCGCCCTGCGCGACCCGCATGACGGCAGCACCTGGACGCTGCTCATGCCGATCCGTGACGACACCATCTCCTCCGACCCGGACCGCGAGGGAGCGTGAGCGTCCTCGTCCACCGGTGCCGCACGTGCGGGCACGACGTGGTGTGGCACGAGCCGCGGGAGGCGGGCTACACCAGGTGCGGGTGCTGCCGGGCCGGGCGTCCCGACCGCGACCCGGAGCCGACGCTGCGGGAGACGAGGACCTGGCGCTCCGAGCCCGAGCCCCTGTGGGAGCCGGGCGCCCTCCGCAACGCGGGCACCATGCACGCCATACGGCTCTGCGACTGCGACCGCTGCCGTCAGGCGTCGAGGACGGCGCGATAGACCTCGAGGGTCTTGTCGCCGATCGCCGCCCACGAGAAGTGCTCGACCGCGCGGCGTCGACCGGCGCGGCCCATCTCGCGCGCCCGCTCGACGTCGGACACCGCGTCGGTGAGAGCGGCGGCCAGGTCGGCGACGAACGTCTCCTCGTCCAGCGGGGTGCCGGAGCCGTCCTGCACCTGCTCGATGGGGACGAGCCAGCCCGTCTCGCCGTCGACGACGACCTCCGGGATGCCGCCGGTGGCCGTGGCGACCACGGCCGCCTCGCAGGCCATCGCCTCGAGGTTGACGATGCCGAGCGGCTCGTAGATCGAGGGGCACGCGAACACCGTGCACGCCGACTCCAGCGCCACGATCTCGTTGCGGGGCAGGTGCTCGGCGATCCAGACGACGCCGTCGCGGCGCGTCTTGAGGTCGTCGATGAGGGCCGTGACCTCGGCCTTGATCTCCGGGGTGTCGGGGGCTCCGGCGGCCAGCACCAGCTGCACGCCCTCGGGCAGGCGGGCGGCGGCCTTGATGAGATAGGGCAGCCCCTTCTGCCGGGTGATGCGGCCCACGAAGCAGACGAACGGCCGGTCCGGGTCGATGCCGTACTTCTCGAGCACCGCCGGGTCCGGCCCGGGCTTCCAGTCCTCGGAGTCGATCCCGTTGTGCACCACGTGGACCCGCGCGGGATCGAGCGCTGGGTAGCACCGCAGGATGTCCTCGCGCATGCCCGCCGAGACGGCGATGACGCCCGCCGCGGCCTCGTAGGCCGACCGCTCCACGAAGGACGAGAGCGCGTAACCGCCACCGAGCTGCTCGGCCTTCCACGGGCGCAGCGGCTCCAGCGAGTGGGCCGAGATGACGTGCGGGATGCCGTTGAGCAGCGACGCGACGTGCCCGCCGAAGTTGGCGTACCACGTGTGCGAGTGCACCAGGTCTGCCCCTGCCACGTCGGCCGCGATCCGCAAGTCCGTGCCCATCGTCACGAGGGCTGCGTTGGCCCCGGAGAGCTCGGGCAGGTCGGCATACCCGGTCGTCCCCTCCTCGTCCCGGGGGCCGCCGAAGCAGCGCACCTGGACGTCGATGTCGCCGCGGGACCGCAGGGCCCGGACGAGCTCGGTGACGTGCACCCCGGCGCCGCCGTAGACCTGGGGCGGGTATTCCTTGCTCACGATGTCGACTCGCACGGGACGAACCTATCCGGCGACGGGGCGGGCCGCTCGTCCAGCGCCGACGACGCGTCTGCCGGAGTCGAATTCGCCGTCGAGCCCGGAGTCGAATTCCGGGCCCGCCACGATTCCCCGCCACGGCCGATCCCTCCCGTGGCAGGCCGATCCCGACGACCTTAGGGTGAGGGCATGTACAACCGCCGCGGCCACAAGAAGGTCCTCGCCATCGTCCTCGCAGGTGGAGAGGGCAAGCGACTCATGCCCCTCACCGCCGACCGCGCCAAGCCGGCCGTCCCGTTCGGCGGCAACTACCGGCTCATCGACTTCGCGCTGTCCAACGTCGTCAACAGCGGCTTCCTCAAGGTCGTCGTGCTGACGCAGTACAAGTCGCACAGCCTCGACCGGCACGTGTCCCGCACCTGGCGCATGTCGCAGATGCTCGGCAACTACGTCACCAACGTGCCGGCGCAGCAGCGCATCGGCAAGGAGTGGTACCGCGGGTCCGCCGACGCGATCTACCAGTCCATGAACCTCATCCGTGACGAGGACCCGGACATCATCGTCGTCGTGGGTGCCGACCACGTCTATCGCATGGACTTCTCGCAGATGGTCGCCCAGCACATCGACACCGACGCCGCGTGCACCGTCGCCGCGATCCGTCAGCCGCGGTCGATGGCGGACCAGTTCGGCGTCATCGACGTCGAGCCGAGCAACCCCTCCAAGATCCGCGAGTTCCTCGAGAAGCCCACCGACCCGGCCGGCCTGCCGGACTCCCCCGACGAGATCCTCGCGTCCATGGGCAACTACGTCTTCACCAAGGACGCCCTGGTCGAGGCGCTCGAGAGCGACAACGCGCGCGACGACACCAAGCACGACATGGGAGGCGACATCGTCCCGGCCTTCGTCGACGCCGGTGACGCCTATGTCTACGACTTCAAGGACAACATCGTCCCGGGCGAGACCGAGCGCGACCACGGCTACTGGCGCGACGTCGGCACGATGGACTCCTACTACGACGCCCACATGGAGCTCGTGTCGCTCAACCCGGTCTTCAACCTCTACAACATGGAGTGGCCGATCTTCACGCAGATGGAGTCGCTGCCCCCGGCCAAGTTCGTCACCGGGATGGCGTCGCGCGCCGCCAAGGTCACCAACTCCACCGTCTGCCCCGGCGTGGTGGTGTCCGGCTCCGAGGTCACGACCTCCGTGCTGTCGCCCGGCGTCAAGCTCAACTCCTACTCCACCGTCGAGGGCTCGGTGCTCTTCGACGACGTGGTGGTCCACCGCAACGCCACGGTCCACAAGGCCGTCCTCGACAAGGGCGTCGACGTCCCCGAGGGCGCGATGGTCGGCGTGGACAAGGAGCACGACCGGGCCCGCGGCTACTACGTGACGGAGTCCGGGATCACGGTGGTGGGCAAGGGAGTCCAGATCGTTCCTTGAGCAAGGAGCCATGACCACGACGTCGTATGCCGGACAGCCCACCGGCATACGACGTCGCCGTCTCTAGGCTGGGCACCGTGCCCGACGACACCCCCGCCGCTCCTCTGGTCCGCCGCCCCGAGGTGCTCGAGCGCACGCGGGTCGCGCTGACCGAGGGGCCGCCGCTGCTGCTCACCGACGTCGACTCCACCCTCATCGGGGACGAGGTCATCGAGCTGCTCGCCGCGCACGCGGGCAAGGAGCCCGAGGTGCGGGCGGTGACCGAGGCCGCCATGCGGGGCGAGCTCGACTTCGCGCAGAGCCTGCACGCCCGCGTGGCGGTCCTCGAGGGGCTGCCCGTCACGGTCGTCGAGGCGGTGCGGGCCGCGGTGCGGGTGACGCCCGGCGCGCAGGAGCTCGTCGACGCCGTGACGGCCGCGGGCGGCGTGGTGGGCGTCGTGTCGGGCGGGTTCGTCGAGGTCGTCGGCCCGCTCGCGGAGACGATGCGGATCCACCACGCGGTCGCCAACACCCTCGAGGTGAGCGACGGACGCCTGACCGGGCGCGTGACCGGCGAGGTGGTGGACCGCGCCGTCAAGGCCCGGGTGCTGCGGGAGCTGGCCGAGCGGCACGGCATCCCGATGGAGCGGACGATCGCGGTGGGCGACGGCGCCAACGACCTGGACATGCTGGAGGCTGCCGGGCTCGGCGTGGCCTTCGCCGCCAAGCCCGCGCTGGCCGACCGCGCCGACGTGTGCCTGCCCGGCCCCCGCCTCGACGACCTGATCGAGCTCCTGGGACTCCCCCGCGCCTGACCTCCGGCTGAGATGAGGCAGCCGGACGAGCACCTCGCGACCGACCCTGACGGACCGGCCCGCACCCGTCGCACGGTGGACGGGATCGTCTCGCTCTGCGGCGCGGCGACCCCGGGCTCCCGCAGCAGCGGCCTAGGGTGGCCCGAGCGCGCCGTGGTCCGTGCGCTGCCATGACACCGGGAGTTGATCCGCACATGTCCGCCCAGCCGGAGCCGACCATCCATCGTTCGCTGCTCATCATCGGCGGCGCCGAGGACAAGATGGGCCGGGCGACGGTGCTGCGGCGCTTCGTGCGGCTGGCCGGCGGCGAGCGGGCACGCATGGTCGTGATCCCCTCCGCCTCCGCGTTCGCCGACGAGGCCGCCGAGGTCTACGCCGACGTCTTCGCCCGGCTGGGGGCGGAGCGCACGGTCACCGTCGACATCCAGAGCCGCGCCGAGGCCGACCGCACCGACGAGGGCTGCGGGGCCGCTGCCATCGACGAGGCCACCGGCATCTTCATGACCGGCGGCAACCAGCTCAAGCTCGCCCAGCTCATCGGCGGCACCGAGGTCGGCCGGGCGATCCACCGGGCCTACGAGCGGGGCGCCGTCATCGCCGGCACGTCGGCCGGCGCCTCGATCATGAGTCGCTTCATGATCTCCATGGGTGACGAGGGCATCACCCCGCGGCAGCGCTCCAGCCAGCTCACGGCCGGGCTCGACCTGCTGCCCGACGTCATCGTCGACCAGCACTTCGCGCAGCGCACGCGCTACGGACGGCTGCTGTCCCTCGTGGCCGGGTCCCCCGCGCTGCTCGGCATGGGCATCGACGAGGACACCGCGGCCGAGATCACCGACGGCCGCGTCCTCACCGTCATAGGCGACGGCGGCGTCTTCATCGCCGACGCCCGACGGGCCGTCACCGACGCCTACGAGGCCGCCGAGGACGCACCGCTGCTGGTCAGCGGCGCCGTCGTCCACACGCTGCCGGCCGGGTCGACCTTCGACCTGCAGACGGCCACCCTCATGAGCTTCTCCGAGATGCACCCCGACGTCGACGTGCGCCGCTCCGAGCGCGAGCACCCGGACGGGTCCTCGCCCGTCGCCTGAGCCGTCTCCGAGCGAGAGGGCGGCCCGTCGAGGCGGCGGTCCCGGCATACGGCCGCTGGTCTCACCTGCTCGACCTCGGGCGCAGCCTGCTCACCCCGTCTCACCCCCTCCCAGCACGGACGAAAGGGACAGGGAGGTCGGGTGCCGCTAACGTGGGGGCCGCATCCCCAGCCAGGAGGTCTCCATGGATAGCGCACGTCCCAGCCCCTCCGGGCCGGCCCGACCCGACCTGCGGGTCCTGTCCCAGCGGGTCTACCGCGGGCCCAACGTCTGGTCCTACGAGCAGGCGATCCACCTCGTCGTGGACCTCGGCATCCTGGAGGAGTACCCGACCGACCTGCTCCCGGGCTTCACCGAGCGCCTGGTCGAGCTGCTGCCGGGGCTGCAGCGGCACACCTGCTCGATCGGCACACCGGGGGGCTTCGTCCAGCGGATGCAGGACGGCACCTGGCTGGGTCACGTGGCCGAGCACGTCGCGCTCCAGCTGCAGCAGGAGGCCGGGCACGACCTGCGCCGCGGCAAGACGCGCTCCGTGCGCGGCAAGGCCGGCCAGTACAACGTGATCCTGGGCTACATCGACGAGACCGTCGCCCTGGCCGCCTGCGAGCTGGCCGTCCGCCTCGTCAACGACCTGGTCGAGCACGACGAGGCCTTCGACTTCGAGGCCGAGCTGGACGCCTTCCTCCGGCTCGCGCAGCGTCAGGCCTACGGCCCGTCCACGATGGCCATCCTCGAGGAGGCCGTCAGCCGCGACATCCCGTGGCAGCGCCTCAACCGCGGCTCGCTCGTCCAGCTCGGCCAGGGCGTCCACGCCAAGCGGTTCCGGGCCACGATGACCTCGCTCACCGGTGCCCTGGCCGTCGACATCGCCTCGGACAAGGACCTCACCGCGCAGCTGCTGGCCTCCGCCGGCCTGCCGGTGCCCAAGAGCGAGCTGGTGCGCGACGTCGACGACGCGGTGGCCGCGGCCCGCCGCATCGGCTACCCCGTCGTCGTCAAGCCGCTCGACGGCAACCACGGTCGCGGCGTCTGCCTCGACCTGCGCGACGAGCAGGACGTGCGAGAGTCCTTCCCCATCGCCCAGGACCAGTCCCGGCGCGGGTCGGTCATGGTCGAGTCCTTCGTGACCGGCAAGGACTACCGCTGCCTGATCATCGGCGGCCGCATGCAGGCCATCGCCGAGCGAGTCCCCGCGCACGTCGTCGGGGACGGCGAGCACACCGTCGCCGAGCTCGTCGACATCACCAACGAGGACCCGCGGCGCGGCGTCGGCCATGAGAAGGTCCTCACCAAGATCAAGGTTGACGAGGCTGCCGTCGAGCTCGTCCAGTCGCAGGGCTACGCGATGGACGCGGTGGTGCCGAGCGGCGAGATGGTCAAGCTCGCCCTCACCGCCAACATGTCCACCGGCGGGATCTCGATCGACCGCACCTGGGACGCGCACCCCGACAACGTCGACGTCGCCGAGGAGGCCGCCCGGCTCATCGGGCTGGACGTCGCGGGCATCGACTTCATCTGCCCGGACATCACCGAGCCGGTGCGCGAGACCGGCGGCGCGATCTGCGAGGTCAACGCGGCGCCCGGCTTCCGCATGCACACGCACCCCACGGTCGGCGAGCCGCAGTTCATCGCCAAGCCGGTCGTCGACCTGCTGTTCCCGCCCGGCTCCCCCTCTCGGGTGCCGATCATCGCCGTGACCGGCACCAACGGCAAGACGACGACCAGCCGGATGATCTCCCACATCTTCAAGGGGCTCGGGCGCAAGGTCGGCATGACCTCCACCGACGGCGTCGTCATCGACGAGCGCCTCGTCATCAAGGCGGACGCGTCCGGCCCGCGCTCGGCGCGCATGGTCCTGCAGAACCCCCGCGTCGACCTCGCCGTCATGGAGGTCGCCCGCGGAGGCATCATCCGCGAGGGCCTCGGCTACGACCGCAACGACGTCGCCGTCGTCACCAACGTCGCGGCAGACCACCTGGGGCTCAAGGGGATCGACACCCTCGAGCAGCTCGCGGCCGTCAAGCGCGTGGTGGTCGAGGCGGTCCCCCGCAGCGGCTACGCCGTCCTCAACGCGGACGACCCCAACGTCCGCGCCATGCGCCGCCGCTGCTCCGGCTCGGTCGTGTGGTTCTCGCTCAAGGCACCCGGGTCCGACGAGCGCACCATGATCGACGAGCACTGCCGCCGCGGTGGTCGCGCCGTGGTGCTCGAGGAGACCGAGCGCGGCGAGATGATCGTCATCCGGCAGGGTCGGCGCACCATGCAGCTGGCGTTCACCCACCTGCTGCCGTCGACCTTCGAGGGCACCGCGCGCATGAACGTCGCCAACGCCCTCGCCGCCGCCGGTGCGGCCTTCGCCCTCGGCGCGCCGCTGCAGGACATCCGCCAGGGGCTGCGCACCTTCACCACGAGCTACTACCTCTCCCCCGGCCGCATGAACCTCCTCACCGTCACCGGCCGCCAGATCATCGTCGACTACTGCCACAACGCGGCCGGGATGCGGATGCTGGGTGACTTCGCCCAGCGGTATGCCGACCGCCAGGAGGAACGCGGGGCCGGCGGCACGGTGCGCCGCATCGGCCTGGTCGCGACCGCCGGCGACCGCCGGGACGACGACATGGCCGAGCTCGGCGCCGTCGCCGCCGAGTACTTCGACAGCATCATCGTGCGCGACGACGCCCACCTGCGCGGGCGCGCCCCGGGCGAGCAGGCCGAGCACGTGGCGCGCGGCATACGGCAGTCGCAGGAGGCCGGGCGGGCCCGGTGCACCGAGGTGGAGGTCGTGCTCAACGAGCTCGACGCCACCGACCGGGCGCTGGAGATCGCCGAGCCCGGCGACCTCGTCGTGCTCTGCGTCGACAAGCACGCGCAGGTCATGGAGCGCCTCGAGCAGCGGACCAAGGTCGCGACCCCGCGTGGCGACAACGAGCAGGACGGCCGGGCGTACGACCCCGACTTCGTGCTCGACAAGGACGCCGCGGAGGCCGAGACCGCCTGAGCACCCGCGTCCTTCGCAGCGAGCGCGCCACCCCGATCGCGGGGCGGCGCGCTCGTCGCGTGCGGTGGCAACCGCGGACCGCAGTTTATGAGCTGGGAGCCCATGAAGGAGTGGCTGGAGGCGTCCACGTCAGCACTTTGTGAGCTGGGAGCCCACGAAGGATCGGCTGGAGGCGTCCGGGAGGGGCGTGGGCGACACGTCGTGAGCTGGGAGCTCAGTTCGGGTCGCCTGGAGGCGTCCGGGAGGGGCGTGGGCGACACGTCGTGAGCTGGGAGCTCAGTTCGGGTCGTCCGGAGGCGTCGGGGAGTCGCGTGGGCGGCACGTCGTGAGCTGGGAGCTCAGTTTGGGTCGCCTGGAGGCGTCCGGGAGGGGCGTGGGCGGCACGTCGTGAGCTGGGAGCTCAGTTTGGGTCGCCTGGAGGTGCCGGGAAGGCGCGTGGGCGACACATGGTGAGCTGGGAGCTCAGGACGCGCTGACGGAGGTGTCCCTCGAGGCGGCGGCGTCCTGCTCGCGCATGATCTCCACGCGGCGGTGCAGCCCGTCGCGGTAGTAGTCGTCGTCCGGCGTCGCCGCACGCCGCAGCAGAGCGTCGATGAGCGAGGCCACCGCTTCCTGGGCGTGCCCGGCGTCGATCTGGGCGAGGGCGCGGAAGGCGACGTACGCGCCGCTGTCCTGGCGCCGGACGTCCACGGACTCGAGCATCGCGAGCGCCTCGGCGGGTTGCCCCTGGCGGCGCACGGCCGACGCCTCGCTGATCAGGGAGCGGGTGCGCCACGGCTCGTCGAGCCCGGCCTCGCGGGCCTGCCGGAAGAGCTCGATGGCGGCCGACTCCTCGTCGCCCCGGTTGCGATAGGCCGCGAGCTCGAAGAGCAGCCGGCCGTCGGACGGCGACTTGGCCAGCAGACCCTCGATGGTCGCCACCCGCTCGGCGATGGTGGCCGCGGTGTCGGCGCGGAGCGCGCGGAGGGTCTCCTCGTGCTCGTGCTCGCCACGAGCACGCTTGACCTTGGCCCGGATCGAGGAGGCGGTGTCGGGGCGGGCGCCCTGCTCGAGCAGCCAGGCGTTGAGCTCCGGCCAGTCGGCGTGCACCATGACCGCGACGACGTCGCCGTTGCCGGCCTGGCCGAGGATGCCCTGCAGTCCCTCGAGCTCGGAGGGATAGGAGTCGACCTCGGCCACGCCGACGCGGGACAGCCCGATCCGCAGGTGGGCCTCGAGGTCCTCGCGGGTGCGGTTGCGCAGGTAGCGCTCCTTGTGGACGACGTGCACGACGTCGGCGCTCGACCCGGCCATGGCGCCCATGGACTCGAGGATCTCGTCGGTGCGGTCCCCGCCGGTGCCCACCCCGAGGTGGAAGCGGGCGCCTGGTCGCGTGAGCCCGCGGGCGACCTCGATGAGGGCCTGGAGGCCGTCCTCGTTGTGCGCCATGTCGAGGATGACGGTCGCGGCGCCGCCGGACGGCGCGCGCACGGTGTAGGTGTTGAGGCGGCCCGGGTTGTGCTCCCCGTCGGGGGCAAAGGTGCGCAGCCCCTCGACGACGGCCTCCCGCGGCAGACCGAGACCGAGGGCGGTCGCAGCGGCGGCGAGGGCGTTGGCGGTGTTGTGGCGGGACAGCCCGGCCATGGTCATCGGCACGTCGGTCAGCGGCAGCAGCCGGTCGACCTCGCCGTTGCGCTCCAGCACCGCGATGGCGTCGTCGAGCACCGTGATGCCCCGACCGCCGTCGTCCACGGCCTCGCGCAGCGCGGGCGAGGACGGGTCGGTGCTGAACGCCCAGGGCCGCGCCTCGGTGCCGGCGCGCATGGCCCACACGCGGGGGTCGTCGCCGTTGAGGACGGCCCACCCGTCGGGGCGGGTGACCTTGGTGACGATGGCCTTGACCTCGGCGAGCTGGTCGACCGTGTCCACGCCCTGCATCCCGAGGTGGTCCGCGGTGACGTTGGTGACGACGGAGACGTCGTTGTGGGTGACGCCGATGCCCTTGAGCAGCATGCCGCCGCGGGCGGTCTCGAGGATGCCGATCTCGACGCCGGGCTGGTGCAGCACGGCCGACGCGCCGGCCGGCCCGGAGTAGTCGCCCTCCTCGATCTCCTCGCCCTGGGCGTAGACCCCGGACGTGCTCGACCACCCTGTCCGCAGGCCGGCGGTCATGGCGATGTGGGCGACGAGGCGGGTGGTGGTGGTCTTGCCGTTGGTGCCGGTGATGGAGGCGACGGGGATCTTGGGGGTGATCGTGGTCGGTCGGGCGCCGGCCGGGGCCGTGGCGATCTGGCGGGTCGCCTCGTCCATGGCCTGCCTGGCCTCGTCGTCGTCGCCGGTCAGCAGGGCCGACAGGACCGGGCCGAGGGCCTCGGCCATCGCGACGCCGCGGCCACGGCGGCTCCACGGGAACGCGACGATGATCTCCTGCGGACGGTTGCCCGCACGCGTCTTGGTCGACAGGCCTCGTATGCCGGCGCCCGCCCCCAGGCGACGGACCAGCCGTCGCGCGAGGCGCAGCGCCATCGCCTGACGCTCCAGGGTGTGGGCGCCACCGGGGTCGGCCTGCCGCAGCCCCAGCCGCGCCGCGAGGCGCCGGGCCTGGGGTCGGCGGAGCTCGAGGATGCCGGGCACCTCCAGCACGACCTTCATGGCCGGACGCGTGAAGTAGAGGTTGGGTCCCTCGAGGACCCGCACCTCGGTCACGGTGATGGGCGTCACGGCGGCGTCAGTCATGGGGCCGATCCTAAGGGCAGGTCACGGCCCGGTCCTGCCGGTGCCGCAGGGGTGGGCGGCACCCGTCTCAGGATTGGCCTCGACGGCCGCGACGGCCTCGCCGCCGGCGTCGCAGGCCATCGTCGCAGGCCATCACCGAGCGGAACGTGGTTGAGCCGGACGGCGGATCCCTCTAGCCTGGGCGACGTGGACATCTCCTGACGACGTCGCCCTGCCACGCGCCGAGGCTCGGCCCCGCGTGGCGCACCAGACCGTCCAGGAGCACGCCTTGTCACAACCCCTGCATCCTCTCCAGAGCGCTGCCGCGTCCGGCGCCGACCACCTGCGCGTCGACGGCGTCTCCCGCACCTATCCCGACCGCCGCGTCCTGACCGACGTCTCGTTCGTCGTGAGCTCGGGCGAGATCGCCTGCGTCATCGGCGAGAACGGCTCGGGCAAGTCCACCCTGCTGCGGATCCTCGCCGGGCTCGACCGGCCGGATGCGGGGTCCGTCCAGGCCCCCGGAACCGTCGGCCTCTACCACCAGGAGCCGCCCTATCCGCTGGACCTCACGGTCGACCAGGTGCTGCGGGACGCCACGGCACCGGTGCGCGCGATGGCCGCCCGGGTGGAGCGCGAGGGCCTGGCCCTGGCGGACGGCGACCAGGGCGCCGCCGCGCGACTCGACGCCGCGATCGAGGACGCGCACCGCCACCACGCCTGGGACCTCGACCACCGCGTCGACCGGGTCGTGGCCGGCCTGGGGATCGGGCACCTGCCGCGGGACCGTCGCGCGAGCGAGCTGTCGGGCGGGCAGGTGTCGCGCCTGAGCCTGGCCTGGCTGCTGCTGCGCTCCCCCGACACGCTGCTGCTCGACGAGCCGACCAACCACCTGGACGCGGCGGCGACCGAGCTGCTGGTGGAGCTGCTGCGGACGTGGTCGGGGCCCGTCCTGGTGGCGAGCCACGACCGGGCGTTCATCGACGAGGCCGCGACCACGCTGCTGGACCTCGACCCGGCCCCGGTGGCTCACGCCGCGGTGGCCCACGACCAGGGTTCCCCCGGCTCGGGATTCGGGGTGACGCGGTTCGGTGGCAGCTACACCGACTACCTGGCGTCGCGGCGCGAGGAGCTGGAGCGCTGGGCGCGCCGCTACCGCGACGAGCAGGACGAGCTGAACCGGCTGCGGGCGCGCGTCCGCGAGGACCACACGGTCGGCAACCCGTCCCGCGGCCCCCGCACCGAGGCCCGCGGGTCCAAGAAGTTCTACTCCGACCGCAACGCCAAGGTCGTCTCGCGCCGCGTCAACGACGCCTCGACCGCCCTGGAGCGGCTGGAGGCCGAGCAGGTGCGCCGGCCCCCGGCGCGGCTGCGCTTCAGGGGATTTCGGGATCCGGCCTCGTCCGGGGGGCGGGTCGGTGGGCCGCAGCGCAGCGGGCCTCAGGGCAGCGGGCCGGTCCTCACGGCCACCGGGGTCGCCGTGACGGGCCGCCTCGCGCCGACCAGCCTGTCGCTGGGCGCGCGCTCCCGCCTCCTCGTGACGGGTCCCAACGGCTCGGGCAAGTCCACGCTGCTGGCGGTCCTCGCCGACGTCCTCGCCCCGGACGCCGGCGCCCTCACGCGCGACTCACGGCTGCGCATCGGACTGCTCGCCCAGGAGCCACCCGTCGTGGACCCGGGCCTGAGCGTCCGGGCGGCCTACGCCGCCGCGGTGGGCGAGGCGCTGGCGGAGCGCGTGCCCCTGTCGACCCACGGTCTGGTGGCGGGGCGCGACGCCGACCGTCCCGTGGGGGCGCTCAGCGTCGGTCAGCGCCGACGCCTGGACCTCGCCACCGTGCTCGCGGACCCGCCGGACGTGCTCCTGCTCGACGAGCCCACCAACCACCTGTCGCTGCTGCTGGTGACCGAGCTCGAGCGGGCGCTTCTCGACTACCCGGGCGCCGTCGTGATCGCCAGCCACGACCGGTGGCTGAGCGCGGGATGGTCCGGCGAGCGTCTGCGGCTCGAAGACGAGGCGGGCGGTCCGGCATACGACTGATGCCCGGGGACCAGCAGTCCCCGGGCACCAGCCCTCATCACGTCACCTCGCCGACGCGCCAGCGGTCAGGCGGTCAGGTGGTCACTGCCCCATCGCGTGGACGCCGCCGTCGACGTGCACGATCTCGCCCGTCGTGGCCGGGAACCAGTCGGACAGCAGGACCGCGCAGGCCTTGGCCGCGGGCTCGGCGTCCTTGACGTCCCAGCCGAGGGGCGCACGGTCGTCCCACACTCGCTCGAACTGCTCGAAGCCCGGGATCGACTTGGCCGCGGTGGTGCGGATCGGGCCGGCCGCCACCAGGTTGCAGCGGATGCCCTTGGGGCCCAGGTCGCGGGCGAGGTAGCGGTTGGTGGACTCGAACGCGGCCTTGGCGACGCCCATCCAGTCGTAGACGGGCCAGGCGAACTTCGCGTCGAAGGTGAGGCCCACGACCGAGCCGCCCTCGGCCATCAGCGGCTCGCAGGCGACGGCGAGCGACTTCAGCGAGTAGGCCGAGATCTGCAGCGCCGTGGACACGTCCTCCCACGTGGCGTCGAGAAAGCTGAAGGCCCCCTGCGGCGCGAAGCCGATGGAGTGCAGCACGCCGTCGAGCCGGTCGGTGTGCTCGCCGAGGCGCTCGGCCAAGGTGTCGAGGTGCTCCTGGTCGGACACGTCGAGCTCGATCACCGGCGGGGTCTGCGGGAGACGCTTGGCGATCGTCTGGGTGATCTTCATCGTGCGGCCGAAGCTCGTGAGGATGACCTCGGCGCCCTCCTCCTGCGCGATGCGCGCCACGTGGAAGGCGATGGAGGAGTCCATCAGGACGCCGGTGACGAGGAGCTTCTTGCCGTCGAGCATGCCCATGGGACAGGTCCTTTCGTATGACGGATGAGGGGTTGCCGGGTGTCGGGGCCGGCCGTGGTGGTCGCCGCAGGCGTGGTCAGTGGCCCATGCCCAGGCCACCGTCGACCGGGATCACGGCGCCGGAGATGTAGGACGCGCCGGGCGAGGCGAGGAAGGTGACGACGGAGGCGATCTCGTCGGTGGAGCCGAGGCGGCCGGCGGGGATGGCCTTCTTGTAGCCGGCGACGGTGTCCTCAGGCAGGACCGCGGTCATGTCGGTCTCGACGAAGCCGGGGGCGACGACGTTGGCGGTGATGCCGCGGCCGCCGAGCTCACGGGTGATGGAGCGCGCCAGGCCGACGAGGCCGGACTTGGAGGCGGCGTAGTTGGACTGGCCCGGGCTGCCGTAGAGCCCCACGACGCTGGAGACGAAGATCAGGCGCCCGCGGCGCAGCCGGATCATGCCCTTGGAGGCGCGGCGGGCGCAGCGGAAGGCGCCGGCGAGGTTGGTGTCGATGACCTGGTCGAAGTCCTCGTCCGACATGCGCATCAGCAGCGTGTCCTTGGTGACGCCGGCGTTGGCGACGACCACCTCGATCGGCCCGCCCAGCAGCTCCTCGGCCGCCGTGAACGCCGCGTCCACGGACTCGGTGCTCGTCACGTCGCCCTGGACGGCCTGCAGACCCTCGGGCGCCTCGCCGGACCGGCTCGTGACGACGACCTTGTCCCCCTGGGCCGCGAAGGCCCGCGCGATCGCGAGGCCGATGCCGCGGTTGCCTCCGGTGACGAGGACGGTGCGTGGCTCGGGACGGTCGGTGGTCATGGTGCTCCTCACCAGTGGGGCCTGCGGGTTCCCGCCGACGCTAGCGGACTACCCCGCGGTAGCGCTCATCGAACGCTGCTCATCGGCCGGAGGCTCGGCGAACGAGCGTAGGCTTGGTCGGTGGCCAGCTCATCCCCCTCTCACCCGACGGTGCACACCGTCACGTCGGTGCAGAAGTCCCTCGCGCAGGACCGGGCCGAGCGCACCCGCCGCTACCTGATCTCGATGTCGATCCGCACCGTCTGCTTCGTGCTGTTCGTGGTGGTCGACCACCCGATGCGGTGGGTGTTCGTGATCGGGGCGGTGTTCCTGCCCTACATCGCGGTCGTCCTGGCCAACGCCGTCGACCGCAGCGGCGAGGGCCAGCTGGAGGCCGTGGACCACCAGCAGCGGATGCTGCCGCCGGGCACCTGGTCGGAGGGCGCGATCGAGGGCTCGGTCGAGGGCGCTGACAAGGGCTCTGACAAGGGCTCGGCAGAGGGCGGATCGGCACGCCCGGCAGAGGGCCAGTCGGACGAGCGCCGCGACCGGTCGCAGGACGGTGCCGTATGACGGGTGACCGCTGCTCGGCCAAGGGATGCAGGGCCGACGGGACCTGGCAGCTGCGCTGGAACAACCCGTCGCTGCACGCCCCGGACCGCCGCAAGGTGTGGCTGGCCTGCGACGAGCACAAGGTGTCGCTGTCGGAGTTCCTGTCGATGCGGGGCTTCCTGCGCGAGGTCGAGCCGCACGAGCCGCTCGGGAACTGACCAGTCGGCGGGGTGGGAACTGACCGGTCGGCGGGGTGGGGGTTCAGCCGCCGATGGCGGACATGGGCCGGTCGGGCTGCTCGAAGTCGGGGTCGCCGATGCCGTGGCCGCGCCGCTTGACCCGCATCTCCCCCGTGATCAGCGCCGCGAGGTCGTCGTCGGAGGCGCCGTCGCGCATCGGGCCGCGCAGGTCGGTCTCGGTGCGGGAGAACAGGCAGTTGCGGACCTGACCGTCGGCGGTGAGCCGGGTGCGGTCGCAGTCGCCGCAGAACGGCCGCGTGACGCTGGCGATGATCCCGACGGTGGCCTGCTGCCCCTCGAGGTCCTCGTAGCCGACCACGTCGTAGAGCTCGGCCGGGGCGCTCCCCCGCGCCGTCTCCGGGCGGGCCCGCAGCTCGAACCGCTCCGACAACCGCGCGATCAGTTCCTCCGCGGTCACCATCTGCGCCCGTTCCCAGCCGTGCTGGGCGTCCAGGGGCATCTGCTCGATGAACCGCAGCCCGTAGCCCCGGTCCAGGCACCAGCCCAGCACGTCGGCGACGCCCTCGTCGTTGATGCCCCGCATGGCGACGGCGTTGACCTTGACGGGGGTCAGCCCCGCCGCGGCAGCGGCCGTCATACCGCCCTCGACGTCGGCCAGCCGGTCGCGGCGGGTGAGGTCGCGAAAGACCTGCTCGTCGATCGTGTCGAGGCTGACGTTGACGCGGTCCAGGCCGGCCTCCGCGAGGTCCGCGGCGACGCGGGCGAGGCCGACCCCGTTGGTGGTCATGGCGATCTGGGGGCGCGGCTCGAGGGCTGCGATGCGGCGCACCACGTCCACGATCGACCGGCGCAGCAGCGGCTCTCCCCCGGTCAGCCGGACCTTGGTGACCCCCAGCTCGACGAAGACGCGCACCAGTCGGACCAGCTCGTCGTCCGTCAGCATCTCGGGCTTGGGCATCCACGGCAGGCCCTCGGCGGGCATGCAGTAGGTGCAGCGAAGGTTGCACCGGTCGGTGACCGAGACCCGCAGATCCTGTGCGACGCGGCCGAATCCGTCGGCGAGCGCCGGGCGCACGCGGGGATCCGGCAGAGTCGTCATAGGCTCCACAGTAGGCGTCCGACGTGCCGCCACGGAATTACCACGGGAAGTATTCAGTGATCCAGACCCTCCGCAAGCCCCGGTGGCTCAAGGCCCTGGCCGGAGCCTTCGTCTTCATGCTCGCCTGCATCTGGCTCGGGCAGTGGCAGCTCGGGCGCTACGAGCACAAGCAGGCGACGGTCGCGGCGATCGACCGCAACTACGCGGCGGACCCGGTGCCGCTGCGGACCATCCTCCCGACGCCCACCAGCGGCGTCACCGAGGACACCCTGTGGCGGTCGGTGACGATGACCGGCACGTATGACGGCGCGGCCCCCCTCCTCGTGCGGAACCGTCCCCGCGCCGGGGACCGCGGCTACGAGGTCGTCTGGCCGTTGCGGCTGCCGGACGGGTCGACGCTGCTCGTGGACCGCGGCTGGCTCTCGGCCGGCAGCGGCGCGGCGGCGGACCTGCCGACGATCCCGCCGGCGCCCAAGGGTCAGGTCGCCGTGACCGGGTGGTTGCGGTGGGGCGAGCAGGACCTCGACAAGTCCCCGGCCAAGGGGCAGCTCGCGTCCATCAACTACACGGTGGCGCAGCGCGAGATCGGCGGGACGGTCAACCACGCCTACCTGGTGCTCGGGTCCGAGGGCTCGGTCAAGGCGGGCGACCCCTCGACCGGGCTCGCCGCGCCCAACGGCCCGGACCGCGACGAGGGCTGGAACAACGTCTCCTACTTCGGCCAGTGGTGGCTCTTCGGCCTCGTGGCGATCGGGATGGTCCTGTATGCCGCCCGCCGCGAGCACCTGGAGGAGCAGGCAGCGCGCGGCACCGGGGCAGACGGTGGGACCGACGGCGGGACCGGCGACAGGACGGGGAAGGTCGACGCGGTCGATGACGCGGTCGTGACGTCAGGATCGTCCCAGGTCAACCGGTCCGGACGCGCGCGGCAGACGAGGCCGCCGAAGCCCAAGAAGGTCCGGATCTGGGACGAGGAGGACGAATGAACGACGGGCGCGCGGCTGCTGACGAGCCTGGTGCCGAGCCTGCTGTCGATGGTGCCGACGGCAACGACGGCTCTGCCGCCGAGGCGAGGGCGCACCGGGAGCGGCTGGGGGCGACCTTTGCCGAGGGCGGGGCGCGCTATGCCTCGCTGCGGCCGGCGTATCCCCGCGAGGCGGTGGCCTGGGGCGTGGGGACGACCCCGTGCGACGTCGTCGACGTGAGCGCCGGCACCGGCAAGCTGACCGAGGTCATGCTCGGGCTCGGGCACCACGTGGTGGCCGTCGACCCCAGCGAGGACATGCTGGGGCCGCTGCGGGTGGCATACGGGCAGGTCGAGGCCAGGGTGGGCACGGGAGAGGCGACCGGTCTGCCGGACGCGTGCGCCGACGTGGTCACGTATGCCGCGGCGTGGCACTGGGTGGATCCGGAGGCGGCGTCGCGCGAGGCCGCGCGCCTGCTGCGACCCGGTGGACGGCTGATGCTCGTGTGGAACGTCATGGACCTGCGGGTGCCCTGGGTGGCGGGGCTCAACCAGACGATGCACTCGATGGAGGGCGGCTACGAGCCGCGGTCGGAGTCGGCGGCGCTCGTATCACGTGCGGCCTTCGGCGAGGGTGAGCACCACGACCATCCCTGGGGCTTCGAGACGACGGCGCGCGGCCTGGCCGGGCAGGTCACGACGCGGTCGTACTACCTGGCGCTGGACGCCGACCGCCGCGCGGAGCTGGCGAGGCGCGTGGCGGAGTACGTCGAGGCGCACTGCGGCGGGCTCGACGAGCGGCCGGTCACGGTGCCGCACGTGTGCGACGTCTACCGCTTCCCGCGCCTCTGACCGGACGCCGTCGCGATCGGTGCCGGCGGCGTCAGTCGGTGAACTGGGTGCGATAGAGCTCGGCGTAGAGCCCACCGCGCGCGAGGAGCTCGGCGTGGGTGCCCTGCTGGACGATGCGGCCGCCGTCGACGACGAGGATCAGGTCGGCGCCGCGCACGGTCGAGAGGCGGTGCGCGATGACCATGGCGGTGCGGCCGTGCAGCGCGCTGTCGAGGGCTCGCTGCACGGCGGCCTCGGACTCGCTGTCCAGGTGGGCGGTGGCCTCGTCCAGGATCACGAGGCCGGGGCCCTTGAGCAGCAGGCGGGCGATGGCGAGGCGCTGCTTCTCCCCACCGGAGAGGCGGTGGCCGCGGTCGCCGACCACCGTGTCCAGACCCTCCGGCAGGGACTCCACCAGCGAGGCGACCTGGGCCGCCCGCAGGGCGCGCCATACGTCGTCGTCGGTCACGCCGGGGCGGGCGTAGTCGAGGTTGGCGCGGATGGTGTCGTGGAAGAGGTGGGCCTCCTGGGTGACCATGCCGACGACGTCGTGCAGGGAGTCGAAGGACGCCTCGCGCAGGTCGATGCCCCCGATCCGCACGGTGCCCGTCGTGGGGTCGTAGAGACGGGCGACCAGCGACGTGATCGTCGTCTTGCCGGCGCCGCTGGGCCCGACGAGGGCGACCAGCTGGCCGGGCTCGACCCGGAACGAGACGCCTTGCAGGACAGGCCCGCCCGAGGCCCGGTCGCCCGTCGCGCCGCCCTGCTCGAGCGACTCCAGGGAGATCTCGTCGGCCGAGGGGTAGCGGAAGACGACGTCGTCGAGCTCCACCGACACCGCCTCGTCGGGGATGGCCCGCGGGTGCTCGACCTCGCGCACGAGGGGCTGCAGGTCGAGGACCTCGAAGACGCGCTCGAAGCTGACCAGGGCGGTCATGACGTCGACGCGGACGTTGGACAGCTGGGTGAGGGGGCCGTAGAGCCGGCTCAGCAGCGCCGCGAGGGCGAGCAGGGCGCCCACGGACAGCGAGCCGTCGATGGCCATGAGCCCGCCGATGCCGTAGACGACGGCCGTGGCCAGGGCCGCGACGAAGGTCAGCCCGGTGAAGAAGAACGTGCGGTTGAGCGCGATGCGGATGCCGATGTCGCGGACCTGGGCGGCGCGGTCGGCATACTGCTGCGACTCGTCCCGCGGGCGGCCGAACAGCTTGACCAGCAGGGCCCCGGCGACGTTGAACCGCTCGGTCATGCGTGTGCCCAGCTCGGCGTTGAGCCCCATCGACTCGTGCTGCAGCCCGGCCAGCCGGCGCCCCATCACCCGCGCGGGCAGCATGAAGACCGGGAGCAGGGCGAGGGCGGCGAGGGTGAGGACCCAGGACTTCGAGGCCATGGCGGCGACGATGAAGACGACCGACACGAGGTTGCTCACGGTCGTCGACAGGATCGAGGTGAACGCCGACTGCGCGCCGATGACGTCGGAGTTGAGCCGGGTGACGAGGGCGCCGGTCTGGGCGCGGGTGAAGAACGCGATCGGCTGGTCCAGGACGTGCCCGAACACCTGGGTGCGCAGGTCGTAGATGAGGCCCTCGCCGATGCGGGCCGAGAACCACCGCTGCACCAGGGCCAGCGCGGCGTCGACGAGGGCGAGGCCGGCGAGGACGATCGCGATGGTGATCACGACCGAGCGGTTGCCCGGGATGACGCCGTCGTCGACGACCTTGCCGAGCAGCAACGGGGTCGCGACCACGAGGGCCGCGTCGATGAGGATGAGGACGAGGAAGACAGCGATCTGGCCGCGGTAGCGGTCGGCGTAGCCGAGGACGCGACGGGCGGTGCCGGGCGCGAGGCGGCGGTCCTTGACCGAGGAGTCCTTGGTGAGGGACCGCATCATCTGCCAGTTGCCCATGCCGGGTCCGCTCATGCGCCGGTCCTCTCGTGTCGGTGGTCGGTCAGGCCGGCGCCCGCCGGTCAGGTCTGGCTGCGGCCAGGTCCCCCTTGCTCGCAGCAATCGTCACAGCAGTCGTACCAGGTGTCCTCACTCCTGCCCCTGCGCCAGGGCCCCGAGCCGCCGGACCTGCGCCTCGCGCTCGTGCCGCAGCTGGTCCTGCGCCGATCCCTCGGTCGCGGACCGCAGCAGGGGCTTGAGCTCGCGCAGGGCGCCGGCCGGGGCCTCGAGCAGGGCCTGGACGAGGTCGTCGGTGGTGGCGTCGAGCTCGGCGCGCGGCACGGCCACGGTGGCCAGGCCGATCGCGGTCGCCTCGGCCGCCCCCACGAACCGCCCGGTGGCGCAGATCTCCAGCGCCCGAGCGTAGCCGACGCAGGCCACCAGCGGTCGCGTGCCCGCGAGGTCCGGCACCAGGCCGAGGCTCGTCTCCCGCATGGCCAGCTGGGCGTCGTCGGCGAGCACCCGCAGGTCGGCGGCCAGGGCCAGCTGGAACCCCGCCCCGATGGCGTGCCCCTGCACCGCTGCGACGACGACCTGCGGCATCTCCTGCCACACCCGGAACGCCCGCTGGAAGCCCGCGATCATCTCCGCCGTGTCGGCGGGAGCGCTCGTGGCGGTGGCCACGAGGTGCGGCTCGCCCGGCATACCGGCCGGGGAGAGCATGCCCCGGTGCAGCCCCGCGGAGAAGCTGGTGCCCTCGGCCCGCAGCACGACGACCCGTATGTCGTCGCCCACCGCCTCCCCCGCCGCCGCCAGGGCGCGCCACAGGGACGGTGTCTGCGCGTTGCGCTCCTCGGCGTTGGCCAGGGTGACGGTGAGGACCTGCCGGCTGTCGTCGACGGTGACGCGTAGGTGCGGGTGATCAGTCATGCCCAGACCCTAGCGCTGGCACCTGGCCACCTCGGTGGGATCTCAGCCGGCCGTCGGTCACTCGACGACGATCACGTCGACCTGCGAGCCGACGGCCCGGGCCACCCGTCGGTCGGCCGTCACCAGCGGGGCGGCCGCCGCCCCCGCCGCAACGACGACGAACGCCGCGGCGTACGGGGTCACGTCGTGACGGACCTGCCACACGGCCGAAGCCAGGGGCGGCAGGTCGACGTAGGTGATGGGGAGGGCACGCAGCCGATCGACGGCCGCGCCGGCTCGGGCCGCGGGCAGCTGGCCACTCGCCGACCATCCGCGCACGACGGACAGGAGCTCGATCGCCATTGATGCCCATCGGCTGGGCCAGAGGGTCAGAGGGTCAGGTGCGGCGGGCGAGGACGTAGAGGCGGTCGGTGCCGACCTCCACGTCGGCCAGCGGGCCTCGCACATAGCGCTCCTCGACGCGCAGCCCGGCGGCCTGCACCGCCGCGAGGACACGGCCCGGGTCGTGGAGCGCGAAGTCCAGGTCGACCGGGTGGCCCCACCACTCGTCGTGGTGGCGCACCTCGACGCCCACGTGGGTCGCGAGGGCGAGCAGCCCGCCGGGACGCAGGGTCCGGGCCAGGCCGCCGAGGGCGTCCGGCAGCTCGGAGGGCGCGAGGTGGACGAGGGAGTACCACGCCACGACGGCGGCCCAGCCGTCGGCGGCCGGCGGGCGCAGGACGCGCCTGAGGTCGCCGACGTCGAAGGTCAGGTCGGGGTGCGCGTCCCGGGCCAGCTCGACCATGCGCGGCGAGACGTCCAGCCCGTGGGCCTGCGCGCCGGCCACGGCGAGGGCCGCGGTGACGTGCCCCGGGCCGCAGCCGACGTCGAGCACCGGTCCGCCGTCGGCCTCCTCGCCGATGCGCGCCAGCAGCCAGCGGTCGAACGGCTTGTGGGCGAGCTCGTCGGAGAGCTCGCGCGCGTAGTCCTCCGCGACGTCATCGTAGGCGGCGAGCACGCGTGCGTCCCGCGCCTCGCGGCCGTCCCGCAGGACCACCTCCAGGTCGACCGCGGCCTGGGCCGGGCCCGCGGTCCCGCGACCGCTCCCCCGTATGGCGTCGTCCCCGGGCGAGCTCGGGGGCGTGGCTACAGCGGTGGGGGCCGGGCCCAGCAGGTGCGTCCACCGCGGGTCGTGCTGCCCCGGCCGACGCTCCAGCTGGGCGACGAGCGGCTCGGGCCGGCGGGACAGTCGCGCGAGGCACTCCTCCACCTCCGTGCGGTCGGCGAAGGGGTGCAGGCGCTCGGTGCGGGTCCGCAGCTCGCCCGCCGCCTGCGGCCCGCGCAGCAGCAGGACCGTGACGAGGGCGCGCTCGTCCGGGGCGAGCCCGTGCACCTCGCTCAGCAGCTCGTGGTGCTTCAGGGTGCGGGAGCCCTTGCCGGCCCAGACGACCCGCACCAGCCCGCGGCCCTTGAGCTCGCGGATCCGCTCCTCGAGGGTCGGGTCGTCGTAGTCGGTCACGGGGTCGCGGCTGCTCGACTGGTTGCAGGCGCCGCGCAGCGCGTTGAGGGTCAGCGGGTAGCCGGCGGGGACGGTGACCTGCTTCTCGAGCAGGCTGCCGAGGATGCGCTGGTCCAGGGCGTCGAGGGTGGGCAGCTCGGTCATGAGGTCGTCCTCCCGACCAGCTCCTCGGCGACGTCCCAGAAGCGGTGCCTCAGGGTGAGCCGGTCGGACTCGATGATCTCGTAGACGCCGAGCCGGGCGGACAGGTCCATGAGCAGCGCCCGGTCGACGTCGGAGGGGATGGTCGGCCGCCCCGCGAACAACGCCTGGTGCTGGGCCTCGGTGGCGGAGGCGCGCCAGGTGCGGATGACGCTGCGGCATACCTCCTCGATCTGCTCCGGGGTCGCCTCCAGGGGCGCGGGGAGGTGCGGCTCGGAGGACCGCCCCGTGGTCGAGGAGTAGACGAGGGACGAGCGGGCCACGTCGGGGGACGCCGCTCGCGAAGGCGTCGGGGACGTGGGGGACGTCGGAGACGTCGAAGACATCGGAGAGGCCGTGGACGTCGAGGAGCTCGAGGACGTGGAGGTGTGGCTCGGAGCTGTCCCGCCGGCGGGCCGGGGGCGCGCGGCGAGGTCGGCCGGCGAGGGGCAGGGGGCCTCCGTCGCGGCGGCGACCTGGTCGGGGACGTGACCAGGGCCGGGGATCGGGCCGGGGGTCGGATCATGGATCGGATCAAGGATCGGATCAAGGACCGGCCCCGCGGCCGCCGGTCGGGGCTCGAACGGCGGGGCCCGATGGACGGTGTCGTCGATCGCGGCGGTGTCCACGAGGATCAGGCCGTCGGCCTCGCGCTGCAGGTGCCGGGCCACCGCGTGCGGGCGACCCTCCGCGTCCGGCACCCCGACGAGGATGACCTGCACCCCGTGCCCCTGGGCCTCCTCGACGGCCTCGGTCAGGTCGTCGTCACCGCAGAGGAGATACATCACGTCGACGATCCGGTTGCGGGCGTGCGTCACCAGGTCCAGGCCGAGGCGCAGGTCGACGCCCTTCTGCTCTCCCGCCGGCGACAGCCGCCCGAGCCGCAGCTTGACCCGCGGCAGCATGCCGATGGCGAGCTGCGACGAGCTGGGGGCGCCGTTGACGTTCCCGCCGGAGTCGTACCAGTTGACGCGCAGGAGCGGGAGCCCGCTGTCGTCCTCGACCTGCGCCAGCAACCGCTCGATGAGCGCCTGGTGGTCGACGCGGACGCCTCCCCGCAGCGAGGTGCCGGTGACGCGCGTCGCGCTGGAGGAGAGCAGGTAGCCGGCGTCGACATACAGGGCGCAGTAGGAACGCATGTCCCCGATGGTCGCAGGCCCGGCGGTCGACCGCACGGACCGGGCCGACGCGCGCGAGCCGCCCTCGGCTCAGGCGAGGGAGATGAGCTCGAGGTACTCCGGGCCCCAGAGGTCCTCGACGCCGTCGGGCAGGACGAGCACCCGCTCGGGCTCGAGCGCCTCGACAGCGCCCTCGTCGTGGGACACGAGCACCACGGCTCCGGTGAACGTCCGCAGGGCCCCGAGGATCTCCTCGCGGGAGGCCGGGTCGAGGTTGTTGGTGGGCTCGTCGAGGAGCAGGACGTTGGCGCTGGACACGACGAGGAGGGCCAGGGACAGGCGGGTCTTCTCGCCACCGGACAGGACGCCCGCGGGCTTGTCGACGTCCTCGCCGCTGAACAGGAAGGACCCGAGGACCTTGCGGACGTCGGTCTCGCCGAGGTCGGGGGCGGCGGACTTCATGTTCTCCAGGACGGTGCGGGAGGTGTCGAGGTTCTCGTGCTCCTGGGCGTAGTAGCCGATCTTGAGGCCGTGCCCGGGCAGGATCTCCCCCGTGTCCGCCTCGTCGACCCCCGCGAGCATGCGCAGCAGGGTGGTCTTGCCGGCGCCGTTGAGGCCGAGGACGACGACCTTGGACCCGCGGTCGATGGCCAGGTCGACGTCGGTGAACACCTCGAGCGAGCCGTAGCTGCGGGACAGGCCCCGGGCCATCAGCGGCGTCTTGCCGCAGGGCGAGGGGTCGGGGAAGCGCAGGTGAGCGACCTTGTCCTGCTGCCGCTCCCCCTCCAGGCCGCTCAGCATCCGCTCCGCGCGGCGGGCCATGTTGTGGGCGGCGGTCGCCTTGGTCGCCTTGGCGCCCATCTTGGCGGCCTGGGTCAGGAGGGTCGAGGCCTTCTTCTCGACGTTGGCGCGCTCGCGCTTGCGGCGCTTCTCGTCGGTCTCGCGCTGGGCGAGGTAGGCCTTCCAGCCGAGGGAGTACTGGTCGATCGCGGCGCGGTTGGCGTCGAGGTGGAACACCTTGTTGACCACCTGGTCGAGCAGGTCGACGTCGTGACTGATCACGATAAGCCCACCCTTGTAACCCTTGAGGTAGTCGCGCAGCCAGATGATCGAGTCGGCGTCGAGGTGGTTGGTCGGCTCGTCGAGCAGCAGGGTCTCGTTGCCGGAGAACAGGATCCGCGACAGCTCCACGCGGCGGCGCTGGCCACCGGACAGGGTCAACAGGGGCTGCCCGAGGATGCGCTGGTCCAGGCCGAGGGCCGACGCGATGGTGGCGGCCTCGGACTCCGCGGCATACCCACCCGCGGCCTCGAAGCGCGCCTGCAGCTTGGGATAGCGCTCCATCGCGGCCTCGTGCGTCTCGACGTCGGCGCTGGCCATCGCCCCCTCCGTCTCGCGGAGCTTGCGCACGAGCTCGTCGAGCCCCCGCGCGGAGAGGATGCGGTCGCGAGCCAGGACGGTGAGGTCGCCGGTGCGGGGGTCCTGCGGGAGGTAGCCCACCGTGCCGGAGCGGGTCACGGATCCGGCCGCCGGCTGCCCCTCCCCCGCCAGCACCTTGGTGAGCGTGGTCTTGCCGGCGCCGTTGCGACCGACCAGGCCGATCCGGTCCCCGGCACCCACGCGGAACGAGGCGCTCTCGATGAGGATGCGGGCACCGGCCCGCAGCTCGATGTCGGTCGCGGCGATCACGTGGCAGGGCCCCTCGGGATAGGTGGTGCGGTGGTGGGTATCAGGTCGGCGGTGAACCGCCCCCGAACGCCCCGTCTCCGCGGGGCAACCGGGTTAGTCTACGGGCAGGTTTCGGCCCGCCCCCAACGCGATCCCCCACGTCAGGGCGGCGGACGATCACGAGTCAGGAGCAAGGATGAGCTTCAACGAGGGATCCCAGCTCGACACCTCCGGCGTCGACTCGGGCAGCGGCGGCGGGGGCATGAGCCCGGGCGGCATGATCATCGGCGGTGGCGGTGGCCTCGGTCTGCTGGGTCTGATCGTCGTGCTGCTGCTCAACATGTGCGGCGGCGCCAACATCGATCCCGGCTCGATGGGTGCCCAGCCCGGCCCCCAGCAGACCCAGGCGTCCGGCAGCGACGACGCCTTCGCCAAGTGCAAGACCGGCGCCGACGCCAACAACGACGTGCAGTGCCGCGTCATCGGCACCAAGAACTCCGTCGAGGCGTACTGGAAGAAGGTCCTGCCCGAGCAGGCCGGCCGCAACTACACGACCGCCAACATGAGCCTCTACAACGGTCGCACCCAGTCGGCGTGCGGCACGGCGTCCAACCAGGTCGGGCCCTTCTACTGCCCGTCGGACCGCAAGGTCTACATCGACGCGTCCTTCTTCAACACGCTCACCCGCGACTTCGGCGCCGACAGCGGAGCCCTGGCCCAGGAGTACGTCGTCGCCCACGAGTACGGCCACCACATCCAGAACCAGCTCGGCCTGCTGCAGAAGGCCCAGCAGGACCCCCAGGGTCCGCAGTCCGGCGGCGTCCGCGTCGAGCTCATGGCCGACTGCCTCGCGGGGATGTGGGCCAAGGACGCCTCGACCGTGCCCGGTGCCAACGGTCAGCCCTTCCTGAAGCCGCTGACGCAGGACGACATCGACTCGGCCCTGTCCGCGGCCAAGTCGGTCGGTGACGACAACATCCAGTCCAAGATGGGCTCCGGCCAGGTCAACCCCGAGTCCTGGACGCACGGCTCGTCCGAGGCGCGCCAGCGCTGGTTCATGACCGGCTACACCAAGGGCAGCCTGCAGGCCTGCAACACCTTCGCGGTCGACCGGGTGGAGTGACCCGGGGAGCCTCAGCGCACCTCGCGGCGCAGGACGACTGACTCCCACCCCGCGAGGGTGGCGGACCCGTCGGGGTCACGCACGAGGGCCTCGGCGCTCGTGGCCAGCACCGGGTCCAGGTCCTCGAGGCCGCCCCACCCGTCGAGCAGCTCGGCCGGGACGCGCAGCGGCGCGCGCGTGAACGACGCCAGGACGAGCAGCTGCGCGCCGTCATACGACCGCGAGTAGGCCCACAGGTCAGGGTGATCCATGGCCAGCGGCTCGATCGACCCGTGCGCGACCAGGGGGTCGGCGTGGCGCAGGGCGATCAGGCGCTGGTAGTGCGCGAAGACCGAGGTGGGGTCGTCGACCTGCGCCGCCGCGTTGATCTCGGTGTAGCCGGGGTTGGCCTCGATCCACGGCGTGCCGGTCGTGAAGCCGGCGTGCGGCGAGTCGTCCCACTGCATCGGGGTGCGGGCGTTGTCGCGGCCCTTGTAGCGCAGCCCCTCGAGGAGCGCCTCGGGGTCGACGTGCCCATGCTGGGTCGCCTCGAAGTAGTTGAGCGACTCGATGTCGCGGAAGTCGGCGATGGTCGCGAAGGGGCTGTTGGTCATGCCCAGCTCCTCGCCCTGGTAGATGTACGGCGTGCCCCGGAGCAGGTGCAGGACGGTGGCCAGCGTCTTGGCGGACCGCTCCCGCCATACGGGATCGTCGTCCCCGAACCGGGAGACGGCGCGGGGCTGGTCGTGGTTGTCCCAGTAGAGCGAGTTCCAGCCGGTCTCGGCGAGGCCCACCTGCCAGCGCATGAGGGACTCGCGCAGCCGCGCCATGTCGAGCGGCTGCACGTCGAACTTGCCGCCCGGTCCACCGTCGAGGTCGACGTGCTCGAACTGGAAGACCATGTCGACCTCGGCGTTGGCGGGATCGGTGTAGGACCGGGCCTGCTCGACGGTCACCCCCGGCATCTCCCCCACCGTCAGGTAGGCGTCCGGGTGCGCGGCGAAGACCTCCCGGTTCATCTCCCGCAGGAACTCCTCCAGGCGGGGGCCGCACGCGACGAGCGGGAAGCCGTTGCCGAAGGGCTCGCCCGGCGCCTGCTCGCCGTCCGGCAGGCCGGGCACCTTGGAGATCAGGTTGATGACGTCCATCCGGAAGCCGTCGACGCCTCGGGCGAGCCACCACCGCATCATCGCGTAGACCGCCTCGCGGACCTGCGGGTTCTCCCAGTTGAGGTCCGGCTGCTTGCGGCTGAACAGGTGCAGGTAGTACTGACCCGTCGCCTCGTCCAGCTCCCAGGCCGACCCGGAGAAGAAGGACTCCCAGTTGTTGGGCTCGTCGCGCCAGACGTACCAGTCGCGCTTGTCCGACTGGCGGGACGCGCGGCTCTCGACGAACCAGGGGTGGTCGTCGCTCGTGTGGTTGACCACCAGGTCCATGAGCAGCCGTATGCCGCGCTCGTGGGCCGCCGCGATCAGCTCGTCCAGGTCCGCCAACGTCCCGAACACCGGGTCGACGTCCTGGTAGTCGCTGATGTCGTAGCCGTTGTCGTCCATGGGCGAGCGATAGACGGGGCTGAGCCACAGGACGTCGACGCCCAGGCGCTGCAGGTGGTCGAGCCGGCCGATGATGCCGCGCAGGTCGCCCACGCCGTCGCCGTCGCTGTCGGCGAAGCTGCGGGGATAGATCTGGTAGACCACGGCCGAGGCCCACCAGTCGCGGGGCAGGTCGGTCTGCAGCATGCGTCCTCCGTCGGTCGGGTGCGAGAGGATCAGGGTATGACGACCCGCACCGTCGGCTTCGACCTCGACCAGACCCTGGTGGACTCCACCGAACGCATCGTGGAGTCCTTCCGCTCGGCCTTCCGCACCATGCGGATCGCCGACGTCCAGCCCACCGCGTTCACACCGTGGTTCGGCTACCCCCTGGAGGAGATCCTGCAGCGCGTGGCCCCCGGCACCGACCCCGCCGAGTTCGTGCCGCTCTACCGGCGCGCGTACGACGAGGAGCGGCCGGGCGAGGCCGGGCCGATGCCCGGGGCGCGCGACGCCCTGGAATGGCTGCGCGACAACGGGTTCCGGACGGTGGTCGTGTCCGCCAAGCACCACCCCGTCGTCGACGTGGCGCTGGTCGACGCGGGCCTGCGCGACCTGGTGGACGCGTACTACGGCGACCACTTCGGGGAGCAGAAGGCCATCCCGTTGCGCGAGGAGGACGCGGCGTTCTACGTCGGCGACCACGTGGCCGACATGCACGCCGCGTCGCTCGCGGGGGTCCTGGGCATCGCCGTCGTGTCCGGGGCCCACGACACCCGAGCGCTGCGGGAGGCGGGAGCGGCGAGCGTCATACCGAGCCTCGCCGCCCTGCCCGCCACCATCGAGCGCCTGCTGGACTGACCCGCTGGCTCCCCCCTGCTGGGGTCAGCGGGTCAGGGCTGCGGCCGGTGAGGGGGCGTGGCGGACTCAGCCAGTGACGGTTCAGCCACTGACAGGTCAGCCGGTGACCAGGTCCACCGCCCGGATGTCGAGGCTGCTCGAGGCCCTCCCACCGGTGAGGTCGATGCCGGTGACGGTCGACGCAGTCACGGAGCGCGGCATCATCAGGCGGACCGTGCCGATCGCGTAGGTGCCGTTGGCGTCCGCGCCGGCGCGGTTGCGCAGCGCCGGGTGGGTGGCCGGGACGTCGATGACGGTGGGGCGCCCGGACGCGGTGCGGACGGTCACCCGCAGCGGGGAGCCGGCGCGTCGGTCGGCCCGATCGTCGTTGGGGCTCAGCTGCAGGACGAGCTCGCGCACACCCCTGGTCCTGGCGGCCACCCGCACGCCACCGGAGGGGGTGACGGTGACGCGAGCGACGCGGCTCGCGTTCTGGACGTCTCCGCGCTGCGGCTCGGGGCAGGCGTTGGCGGGCTTGGCAGGATTCATCGGGTCGACGTACAGGCAGGGCCGCACCGAGCCGCCGCGGCCGATCGGGCGCATCGAGCCGCGCATCCCGCCGAGGTAGGCGTTGACGCGGGGAGCGTTGGTGACCGCCAGCCAGCGAGCGGGCAGGCCACCGAGGGTGGCGGGGAGGGGGGCGGCGGCCGTCATGGGTAGCGTCGTGCGCGTGCGGCGCACGGTGGCGTCGAGCCACAGGCGGGCGGCCGAGCTGAGGAAGCGCTCGTGCGCCGCCGGTCCCGGGCAGGTGGCGTCGCACCCGGCACGGTCGTCGAGTCGCGTGGAGGACAGGGCGCGGTTGACGTAGTTGTGACCGAGACCGGGCACCACGCTCATCAGGGCCGGGGTGCGACGGCTCGCGCCGGCGTGCTGCGTGAGCCAGAGCTGGCCCGTGAACTTCGTGTCCTTGTCCCGGTCATCCACGATCCCGAGGAACGGGACGTCCGGGATCATCGGTGTGAACCGCCCGTGGTCGTCGGGGGCGTCGAACGCGCCGCCGTAGGCCATGACCGAGACGATCGGGGAGCTGCTGCGCGACCAGGCCTGCACCAGCGGGCCGGCAACGTAGGCCGAGCGGGAGTGGACGATCAAGGCGGTGCGACGGGCATCGATGGCGCCGTTCAGCCCCTTGCCGAAAGCGGTCGCGCGCCCCGCGCTGGCGGCCACCGTCTCGTCGCGCAGCCGCCCCACGATCGTGCGGTAGCCGGCCTGCTGGTCGTAGGGCTGGGCCATGCCGATGCCGATGAACAGCGGTGCCAGGTCAGGGATGAGCACGCTGTAGCCCTGCTTGGCGAGCGACTCCCCCAGGTGGGTCATGCCGCGGTCGTATCGCACGTCCTTGCCTGGGCACGGGAAGGCGCTGACGTCACCGGCGCAGCCGGGCGAGCGGAGGTGGGACATGATCACCAGGGGCGCGTTGGCGCGCGGACGGTCCGGGGTCACCAGGACACCGCGGACCGGGGACCGGAACTGTCCCTTGCGCTCGCCCAGCTCCACGTCACCCAGGTCGACGTCGCGGATGACCGCACCGGCCCGCCGGACGGTGGTGGTGGCGGCGCGCTTGCGGTTGACGGGCGAGTGCGGGCCGTCGTTCTCGCCGTCGACGACCGGTGCGGCGGCGGCTGCGCGCGGGAGGCGGGCCTGCTCGACCTGGGACGAGGCCTGGGCCACGGGTGCGGCAGCGAACGTGCCCGCGAGCAGGGTCGCGACGACGGACGAGGACACCAGGGCGGAGGACGCGATCGATCGCGTCGAGGTGGAGCGACGCGACGCGGGGGTGTCGGACGACGACATGGCAGGGGCCTTTCGGGGCTGAGTGGTGCGTGGAACGCGGTTGCACCCCCTCCGACGCCGCACCTATCTCCATGGTTGGTGGACGTCACCTGTGAATCCGGACCCCGCTTCAGGCTGCCAGCGTCAGGACGACGATGAAGCCGCGAGCGCGGAGCGCGCGCACCTTGTCGAGGTCGAGGTGTCGCCATGTCGCCAGATCAGGAACGAGCAGTCCGGGCAGACTCCCTCGCGGCCCCTCGCCGCCGGACCACTCGTCCAGCCCGGGTGCTGGACGCACCTCAGCGGCAGCACGGTCGGCGTCCCGGTGCTCGTGCGCGCCGCCCTCGACGCGCTGTCCCGTGCGGGTCGTCACGTGGAGCCGGCCCTCGCCGTCGAGCCGGTAGTCCCAGTGGCCTCGGGTCTTGAGCTGGTGGTGGTAGCGGCACAGGGCCACGAGGTTGGCCGGGCTCGTCGGACCCGTGGGGTAGGGGGTCACGTGGTCGAGGTCGCACACCTGGGCGGGGCGGGTGCAGCCGGGTGCGCGGCAGGTGAGGTCACGGGCCACGACGTCGTCGCGCATCGTCGGTGTGGGGTGGTAGGAGACCGTGCGGCGGTCGTAGAGGATGCCCGTCACGGGGTCGTGGACAAGCCGGTGCCACCTGCTGTCGGTGCGCAGGGCGATCTCGCGCGCGGTCTTGGCAGGGATCGGACCGATGCCATCCAGGTATCCCGGGTCGTCGCGCAGGCCGAGCAGGGTCAGCAGGTCGACCCGCACGTCGACGTGGGCAGGGGCACGCAGGTCAGCCAGCGCCGCGGCGGTGCGGGCGATCTGCGCGGCCGCAGCCTGTGCGGCACGCGCGCGCTCGCTGTCCGCGGCGGCCAGCTCCTCCTGCTGATGCAGCTCGGAGGCGACCTGCTCCTCGTGGTCGCGGAGGATGAGGTCGGCGAACGGAGATCCGGGGTCTGGGTGCACCCACGGGTCCGGAGCCGCAGGGGTGACGTCGGCACCCGAGCTGCCCGCTGCGGCAACCACATCGGGGGCCGACCTGGCCGCCAGGGTGCCGAGATCGCCACCCCCGGGTCCCGGTGCCCACGGCCGATCGGCTCCCTGCGGCGCGGCTGCGCCGGACGTCGGTGGGAGGAGATCCCTGGTCTCCGGCTGGATCACGTCTCCGGTCCCTGGCCGGGCCGTGGTCGTCCCGTGCGTGAGCAGGGCCAGAGCGATGTCAGCACGCAGCTGCGCCAGCCGACGTGAGTCGCCGCCCTGCTTGGCGGCCCGGGCGAGCTGGTCGATCCGGCCCTTGGCCGCCGCCACCTGATCCGGGTGCCCGGAGAGGCCGAGCTGGGCCACGCCGTGGTCGTCGACCCGGCTCCACACGTCACGCTCCTCGAGGCGCCGGGTGCGCTCCTCCTCGGCGGTGCGCACCCGTGCCGTCTCGTGGACCACCCGCTCGCGCAGCCGGCGCAGGAAGCGCGCGTGGCTCAGCGTCGCCTCGGGCGAGAGGTCGTCGGGGGCGTGCCCGTGCTTGGGCGCGAGGACCCGGTCGAGGACGCGCTCCGCCGCCTCGTCGGGCAGGGCGGCCGTGTCGTCGCGCACGGCGGTGGCGCGTTCGAGGGTGGTGCGGCCATGGGTCAGCGCGCTCAGCAGCGCCCCCAGGAACTCGCGTGGCGAGGCGGCCAGGCGCGAGCGCCGCTGCACCTCGTGCAAGGCCAGGCCTGTGGCGGTGACGATCTCGGCGTTGGCCACCCGATGGCCCTCCGCGACGGCCTTGGCGGCGCGGCTCGGGCACGGGTCGGGACCCGCGAGCGCGCCCAGCTCGGTGGCGATGCTGTCCTGCAGCTCCGCGTGGGCGGAGATGGCCAGGGCGTGCAGGTGTCCGGTCAGGCGTTGGACAGCCACCACGCGAGCCAGGGCCAGCTGTTCCAGCACCTCTGAGTCAGGGCGCGGCTCGGCTCCAGGGGGTGTGTCGGTGGTGGCGACCAGGATCGTCTCCAACGCCTCGACGATCACGTCGGGCAGACCGAGAGAGCGGGTGTCGATGATCATGTTAACCGCCCCTTCCCCAACCTCAACGCCCCACCGTGGGACCTGGTCCTAGGATACCGCCTGAGGCCGGTCGAGGGAAGGGTCTGGATAGGTGTTTCCGCAGGTCAGAGCCGGTGCAGCCCGGTCGATGTCGCGTGCCGTGCAGGCCCCGGGCGAGGGCGGCGAATCCGAGGCGCACCGTGACCCGCCCCTCCGAGGCTGCGACGGACGTCGAGGTGGGCCCACAGGCCGTTGTGGCATAGTCGGCGGCACGTGCTCCGGGGTCGGTGCAATTCCGAGCCGGCGGTGACAGTCCGCGACCCGACCACCTCTCGAGGTGGGCGGTTGACCTGGTGGAACTCCAGGACCGACGGTGAAAGTCCGGATGGGAGTCAGCACGAGAGGTGCCCGAGAGGGTGCCTCGACGCAGGGCACCCTGCGGCAGGCCGTATGTCGGCCCGGCCGGCCAGGGTGTCCGTCGCCGTCATTCCCCGGAGCTCGCGCACCAGCAGCGAGCGAGAGGGACGAGATGACCGGCCAGACCGCCGCCGACGACGACCGGGGCGAGCACGACCGACACGGCCACCACCACAAGCACGCCGAGCACGACAGACACGACCAGCACGACGAGCAGCACAGCCACGGAGACCGTGAGCAGCGCGAGCGCGACCTCGTGCTCCTGCACCGCGCCGTAGCCCTGGCCGCCAACGGCCCGGCGGCTGACGCCAACCCGCGCGTCGGCTGCGTCCTGCTGGGCAGCGACGGCGAGGTCGTCGGCGAGGGCTGGCACCGCGGCGCCGGCACGCCGCACGCCGAGCTGGCCGCGCTCGCCCAGGCCAGGGCCGGAGGCCACGACGTCCGCGGCGGCACCGCCTACGTCTCGCTGGAGCCCTGCAACCACACCGGACGCACGGGCCCGTGCGCCGAGGCCCTGGTCGAGGCGGGGGTCCGACGAGTCGCCTATGCCCTGCCCGACCCCAACCCCGTGGCCGTCGGGGGCGCCGACACCCTCCGCGCGGCCGGTGTCCGGTGCGACCTGGTGCCGGTCGAGGGGGCCGCCACGCTGGTCGAGGCCTTCGTGCACGCCGTGACCCACGGCCGGCCCTTCGTCACCTGGAAGCTCGCCGCCACGATCGACGGCCGCTCGGCGGCGAGCGACGGCAGCAGCCAGTGGATCACCGGCCCTGCGGCCCGCGCCGACGTGCACCGGCTGCGAGCCACCGCCGGAGCGGTCGTGGTCGGCACCGGCACCGTGCTCGCCGACGATCCCCGCCTGACGGTGCGCGACGCCGACGGGTCCCACCACGAGCGGCAGCCGGTGCGCGTGGTGGTGGGCCGTCGCGACATACCGCCCACGGCCCGGGTGCTCGACGACGGCGCCCCGAGCCTGCTCGTCCGCGAGCGCGACCCGCACCTGGTCCTCGCCACCCTGCACGAGCTGGACGTCCGTCACGTGTGGCTCGAGGGCGGCCCCACGACGGCCGCCGCCTGGCTGCGGGCCGGGGTGGTCGACCGGGTCGTGGCGTATGTCGCACCCGCGCTGCTCGGCGCCGGCGCGGCCGCGGTGGGGGATCTCGGGGTCGCCACCATCGCCGACGCGCACCGCCTCACGACCACCGACGTGGCCGTCCTCGACGGCGACGTCCGGATCACCCTCCGGCCCCAACCGGTGCACCATCGCGTCGATCACCCAGGAGGACAGTGATGTTCCTCGAGCCACCCATCCAGGACGCCCTGCGGGCGCTGCGGGAGGGTCGGCCGGTCCTCGTCCTCGACGACGTCGACCGGGAGAACGAGGGCGACGTCGTCCTCGCCGCGCAGACCATGACCACCGAGTGGCTGGCGTGGACGATCCGGCACTCGTCCGGCTACGTCTGCGCGCCCATGCCCGACGCCTGGGCCGACCGGCTCGACCTTCCCCTCATGGTCGAGCGAAACGAGGACAGCCTGCGGACGGCCTACACCGTGACCGTCGACGCCGCGGCCGGGGTCACGACCGGCATCAGCGCCGCCGACCGGGCCACGACCCTGCGCACCCTCGCCGATGCCGACGCGCGACCGACCGACCTGATCCGGCCGGGCCACGTCGTGCCGCTGCGCGCTCGTGACGGCGGCGTCCTCACCCGCGCCGGACACACGGAGGCCGCCGTCGACCTGTGCCGTCTCGCCGGCCTGTCCCCCGTCGGCGCCATCGGCGAGCTCGTCCACGACACCGGGGAGATGATGCGGACGCCCGACGTCGTGGCCCTCGGCGCCCAGCACGACCTGCCGGTCATCACCATCGCCGCGCTGGTCCGTCACCGCCAGGTGCACGACCGCGTGAGCCTCGCGGCCGGGACCACGGTGCCCACGCGGCACGGGCTGTTCTCGGCATACGGCTATCACGACCTGGTCACCGGGGCCGAGCACGTGGCCCTGGTCAGCCCTCGCGGGACCGACGCCGACGCGACGCCGCTGGTGCGCGTCCACTCCGAGTGCCTGACGGGCGACGCGTTCGGGTCGCTGCGGTGCGACTGCGGGCCGCAGCTCGAGCACGCCCTCGCGCGGGTGGCGGCCGAGGGCGGGGCCGTGGTCTACGTCCGCGGGCACGAAGGCCGCGGCGTGGGGCTGCTGGCCAAGCTCGCCGCCTATCACGAGCAGGACGCCGGCGCCGACACCGTCGAGGCGCAGGAGCTGCTCGGCCTGCCCGTGGACGCCCGCGAGTACGCCGGCGCGGCGGCCATCCTCCACGACCTGGGTCTGACGCGAGTCCGCCTGATCACCAACAACCCTCGCAAGGTCGACGCCCTCACCGACGCCGGCATCGAGGTCGCCGCGACCGAGCCCTCCCATGTCCCGCCCAACCCCGCCAACGCGGCCTACCTGCGCACCAAGCGCGACCGCCTCGGCCACACGCTCCCCCTCGATGCCAACCCCGTCGACGGCACCCCACTCGCCCACCCGACCCTCGCCCAGGAGGCATGACATGGCCGGCCACGGCTCCCCCACCCTCACCGTCGACGGCAGCGGCCTGCGCGTCGCGATCATCGCGTCGTCCTGGCACGACACCGTCATGGACGGACTGGTCGACGGCGCCCATCGAGCCCTCGATCAGGCCGGTGTCACCGACGTGGACCTCGTGCGCGTGCCCGGGTCCTTCGAGCTGCCGGTGGCCTGCGCGCGCCTGGCACCCTCGTATGACGCCCTGGTCGTCCTCGGCGTCGTGATCCGCGGGGGCACACCGCACTTCGACTACGTGTGCAGCGCCGCCACCGACGGCATCACCCGGGTCGCCGTGACGACCGGGGTGCCGATCGGGTTCGGGCTGCTCACATGCGACGACGACGCGCAGGCGCTGGACCGCGCCGGGCTGCCCGGGTCCCGTGAGGACAAGGGTCACGAGGCGGCGACGGCGGCCGTCGCGACGGCGAATACGCTGCGCGAGCTCGCTCCGCAGGGTCGCCGGCAGACCACCTGACGACCCAGTCCGTCGAGGTCCGTCGAGCTCAGTCCCGCCAGGCGGGGTCGCGGCCCAGCAGCGCCACGAGCTGGTCGACACGATCGCGGGAGCTCGTCGACACCGGCGCGCCGAAGATCCCCTCCACGCCGCCGCCCGAGGTCACGCGGTTGGCATAGCCGAGGCACGCGTCGACCGCCTCGGGCACGAGCGTCACCGGCACCCCGGCACCCCGCGCGAGGTCCCAGGCGTGCACGGTGAGGTCGACGAGCATCTGCGAGGCGTACTCCCGCACCGGGATCCTCCCCGAGCTCACCGACACCTCCTGGTCGTCGTCCTCCACCGCCCCGAAGGCCAGCACCGAGCGCGTCTGCGCCGACCGCCAGGCCGCCACGGGGTCGTCACCGAGCACGTCGCCGTCGTAGGCGTCGCCCACCTGCTCGACCGTCTCGCCGCCGAGCAGCCGTGGCGCCCAGAGGTGCTCGCTGGTCAGGTGGTTGAGGACGTCGCGGACCGTCCAGTCCTCGCAGGGGCTCTGGCGGCCCCACGCGTCGGCGGGGATGCGCTCGACGAGGTCGGTCACCGCAGCGGCAGCGGCGGGGATCAGCTCGCGGGCATCGGACATCGTCTCTCCGGTCATGCCCTCCACCATGCCACCCCGGCGCGCTCCCGTGGAGGTCGGCTCGTGGATGGTCACGCGGACGGCCCGGGCCCGTCTCAGCTCCTCGCGCAGGATCGCGTGGGTCGGGTCCGGTATGCCGAACGCCTCCCGCCTCGGCAGCCCCCGCCAGGCGGCGAGCCGAGGGTCCTCGAGCACCCGCTCGACCAGCCCGCGGTCACCGCCGAGCACGAGCGCCTCGGCGCCACCGAGCGAGACCGATCCACCAGGCGCTCCTACCCCGCTCGGTGCTCCTCGCCCACCGCGCGCTCCTCCCCCACCGCCCCGATCCCCTGCGGGTCCAGCCCCCGAGCAGATGCGGACGACCTCATCGGCCACGTGCCGCACCAGGGCCTCCGCCTGATTGCGACGCCGCCTCTGGTAGCGCTGCTGCGACCACCCTCCTGCCGCCGTGCGGGACTGGACATAGCGGCTCCCCGCCGTGTGCGCCACGAGGTCGGTGGCGTCCGCGAGGCCCACGGCATATCGGCCTCGTCGCAGCAGGACCAGGGCGAGGCGCGGCTGCGGGCCCGGCCAGCCGACCAGGGTGCGCAGGGACGAGACCGCCTCGCTGCCCGTGGGGTCCAGCGCGTCGAGGCGGGCGACCGCACCGTCCGCCGCCCGCACGACGACGCTGCCCCGGTCGTGGCCCCAGCGGGCGGGGCCGTGCCGGTCGAGGAAGCCGCCGACCCACGAGGTCAGGCGCGCCGGGTCGACGTGGACGTCGTGGGGGCCGTGAACGTGGTGGAGGTGGTGGTCGGCGCCGTCCTGAGGGAGCGCACGGGACGCCCCGGCAGCGTTGCGAGGCACGACACCGCCGGTGGGCACGACACCCAGCTCAGGCGCTGCGGGTGACGGGCGGCTCGACCGACCAGGGGAAGTCGATCCAGGCGTCGGTGCGCTTCCACGCGTAGTCGGGCTTGATGATCGAGTGCGGCTTCTCGTAGATCACGGCGGTGCGCGACTCGGCGACGTGGTCGCGGCAGAACTCGTGCACCAGCTCGAGCGTGCGGCCGGTGTCGGCGACGTCGTCGGCGATGAGGACCTTCATGCCGGACAGGTCGATGGCCTTGGGGGTCGGCGGCAGCATGACCGGCATCTCGAGCCGCTCGTCGACCCCGGTGTAGAACTCGACGTTCATGACCGAGCAGTTCTTGACCCCGAGGGCGTAGCCGAGCGCCCCACCGATCAGCAGGCCGCCCCGGGCGATCGACAGGACCACGTCGACCTCGTAGCCGTCGTCGACGATCGCCTGCGCCAGCTCGCGCATGGACCGCCCGAAGTCGGCGTAGGTGAGGATCTCGCGGTCGGCGGGGGGCGTCGTCATACGGCCCATTGAACCGCACGAGGCCCCCTCGCTCCGAGTCGAGCGAGGGGGCCTCGTGCGGTGCGTCGACGGTCAGACGTTGAAGCCGAGGGCGCGCAGCTGCTCGCGGCCGTCGGGGGTGATCTTGTCCGGGCCCCACGGCGGCATCCACACCCAGTTGATGCGGTGGTCGGCGACGAGGCCCTCGAGGGCCTGCGCGGTCTGGTCCTCGATGACGTCCGTCAGTGGGCAGGCCGCCGACGTCAGCGTCATGTCGATGACCGCGTTGGACTGCGGGTCGACGGTGATGCCGTAGACGAGGCCGAGGTCGACGACGTTGATGCCGAGCTCGGGGTCGACGACGTCGCGCATGGCCTCCTCGACGTCCGCGACGTTGGGCGGCAGGGTGGTGGTCTGGTCGCTCATGCTCGTGACTCCTTGCTGGTCTGGCTGGTGCTGGAGATGTCGACGCCGGCCTGGGCGAGGGCGTCGACCATGGCGGTCCATCCGAGGAGGGCGCACTTGACGCGGGCGGGGTACTGCGCGACGCCGGCGAAGGCCACGCCGTCGCCGATGACCTCCTCGTCCCCGTGGTCGGCACCCTTGCTGGTGAGCATGTGCCGCATCGCCCCGAAGGTCTCGAAGACCTCGGACAGCGGGCGGCCGATGCACTCCTCGGCAAGGACCGACGTCGACGCCATCGAGATCGAGCACCCGAGCGCGTCGTAGGACACGTCCTCGAGGGTGATCTGGTCCGGCGAGCCCGCGGTGCGGTCGACGTGGACGCGCAGCGTCACCTCGTCGCCGCAGGTCGGGTTGACGTGGTGCACCTCGGCCTCGTAGGGCTCGCGCAGCCCCGGGTGCCGGGGGCGCTTGGAGTGGTCGAGGATGAGCTCCTGGTACAGGTCCATCAGCTCGCCTCCTGCTCCTGCGCGACGTCGAGCCCGAAGATCGCGGGGACCCTGTCGAGGGCCGACAGCAGCGCGTCGACCTCGTCCACGGTGTTGTATGGCGCGAAGCTCGCCCGCGTGGTCGCCGCCACGCGCATCCGCCGGTGCAGCGGCCAGGCACAGTGGTGACCGACCCGCACCTCGACGCCCTGGTCGTCCAGGACCTGACCGACGTCGTGGGCGTGGGCGCCGTCGACGACGAAGGCCACGGTGGAGCCGCGGTCCTCCAGGGTCGTGGGGCCGACGACCCGCACCCACGGACGCTGCGCGAGACCGGCGAGGAGCCGCTCGGCGAGCATCGTCTCGTGGGCGTGGACGCGGCCGATGCCGAGCTCGTCGAGGTAGTCGCACGCCGCGGCCAGGCCGACGACCTGCGCGACGTTCATCGAGCCGGCCTCGAAGCGCAGCGGCGGAGCGGCATACGTGGTCTGCTCCATGCGCACCACGGCGATCATCGAGCCACCGGTGATGAAGGGCGGCATCGCGGCGAGTAGCTCGGTGCGTCCCCACAGGACACCGACCCCGGTGGGGCCGAGCATCTTGTGACCGCTGAACGCGGCCAGGTCGACCCCGAGCTCCTGCACGTCGACGCCCAGGTGCGGGACGCTCTGGCAGGCGTCGAGCACGGTGATCGCGCCGACCTCGCGGGCGCGGGCCACGAGGGTGTGCACCGGGTTGATGGTGCCGAGGACGTTGGACACGTGGGTGAACGCCAGCACCTTGGTGCGCTCGTTGACGACCTCGTCGAGGTTGCTCAGGTCGAGCCGGCCGTCGTCCGTCACGCCGAGCCAGCGCAGGGTGGCGCCGGTGCGTCGGGCCAGCTCCTGCCAGGGCACGAGGTTGGCGTGGTGCTCCATCTCGGTGATGCAGATCTCGTCTCCGGGACCCATCGAGAACCGCTGCGCCACAGCGGGGTCCGCGCCGTCCATCGCGCCGTCGAAGCCGGCGTTGCTGAAGGCGTAGGCCACGAGGTTGAGCGACTCGGTGGCGTTCTTGGTGAAGACGATCTCGTCCGGCGTCGGCGCACCGACGAACCGCGCGACGGTGGCGCGGGCGCCCTCGTAGGCGTCGGTCGCCTCCTCCGAGAGCAGGTGCGCGCCGCGGTGGGCGCCGGCGTTGACCGTCTCGTAGTAGCGACGCTCGGCGTCGATCACCTGGGACGGCTTGTGCGAGGTGGCCCCGCTGTCGAGGTAGACGAGCGGGTTCCCGCCGCGCACGGTGCGCGCGAGGATCGGGAAGTCGGCCCGGATGCGGGCCGACTCCTCCGGGGTGAAGACGTCGGCCATCAGACCGTCGCGGGCGCGGCCGCCGGCGCCGGCGCGTTGACGAAGCGGTCGTAGCCCTCGTCCTCGAGCCGGTCCGCGAGCTCGGGCCCGCCCTCCTCGACGACCTTGCCGTCGACGAAGACGTGGACGAAGTCGGGCTTGATGTAGCGCAGGATGCGCGTGTAGTGCGTGATGAGCAGGACGCCCACGTCGCCACCGGACTTCACCCGGTTGACGCCCTCGGACACGATCTTGAGGGCGTCGACGTCCAGGCCGGAGTCGGTCTCGTCGAGGATCGCGAAGGACGGCTTGAGCAGCTCCATCTGGAGGATCTCGTGGCGCTTCTTCTCGCCGCCGGAGAAGCCCTCGTTGACGTTGCGCTCGGCGAAGGCCGGGTCCATCTTGAGGTCGGCCATGGCGTTCTTGACGTCCTTGACCCAGGAGCGCAGCTTGGGGGCCTCGCCGGCGACCGCGGTCTTGGCGGTGCGCAGGAAGTTGGAGACCGTGACACCGGGCACCTCGACGGGGTACTGCATCGCGAGGAACAGGCCCGCGCGGGCGCGCTCGTCGACGCTCATCGCGAGGACGTCCTCGCCGTCGAGGGTGACGGTGCCGCTGGTCACGGTGTACTTGGGGTGACCGGCGATCGCGTAGGCGAGCGTGGACTTGCCGGAGCCGTTGGGGCCCATGATCGCGTGGGTCTCCCCCGAGCGGACCGTGAGGTCGACGCCCTTGAGGATCTCCTTGGAGCCCTGCTCGGTGTCGACCGAGACGTGCAGGTCGTTGATCTGCAGAGTGGCCATTGGTTCAGTTCTCCTTGCTGGCGGACTGGGCGCTGACGCGCTGGTCGAGGGTCCCGTGGACGTCCACCAGGACGTCGTCCCCCTCGAGCATGACGGGATAGACCGCGACGGGCACGGTCGCGGGTGGGGTGTTGGGCTCGCCGGAGCGCACGTCGAAGGAGCTGCCGTGCAGCCAGCACTCGAGCTGGCAGCCGTCGAGCTCGCCCTCCGAGAGCGACACGTTGGCGTGCGTGCAGGTGTCGTTGACGGCGTGGAACTCGCGCTGGCCCGTGCGGGCGAGGGCGATGGTCACGCCGTCCACCTCGGCGGCCGCGACGCGGCCCACCGGGATGTCCTCGACCTGGCACACGACCTCGTAGTTCACGCGGTGGCCTCCTTCGGCGACCCGGACCCGGTGGAGACGGGCGCTGCCGCGAAGGCCGCGTCGACGGAGTCGGCGAGCTCGCGGTCGATGACCTCCATCAGGCGGGCCTGGGTGTCGGTCACGCCGATGCGGTTGATGATGTCGGCGAAGAAGCCGTGCACCACCAGCCGGCGGGCCTCGCGCTCGGGGATGCCCCGGGCCTGGAGGTAGAACAGCTGCTCGTCGTCGAACCGGCCCGTGGCCGCCGCGTGTCCGGCGCCGACGATGTTGCCGGTCTCGATCTCGAGGTTGGGGACCGAGTCCGCGCGCGCGCCGTCCGACAGGACCAGGTTGCGGTTGAGCTCGTAGGTGTCGGTGCCCTCGGCCGCGGCGCGGATGAGGACGTCGCCGACCCACACCGAGTGGGCGGTGTCGCCGCGCAGGGCGCCGCGGTACTCGACGTTCGAGGTGCAGTGCTGCGCCTCGTGGTCGACGAACAGCCGGTGCTCCTGGTGCTGCGCCTCGTCGGTGAAGTAGACGCCGAGGCACTCGGCCGAGCCGCCGGGGCCGGCATACCGCACGTTGGTCGACAGCCGCACGATCGAGCCGCCGAGGGTGACCGCGATGTGCTTGACGGTCGCGTCGCGGCCGACGAGCACGTCGTGCTGGGCCAGGTGGATCGCGTCGTCGTCCCACTCCTGCACGGTGACCACCGTCAGGTGCGCGCCGTCACCGACACGGATCTCGACGTTGGCGGTGCACTGGGCCGAGCCCTGGTGCGACAGCAGCACGGTGGCCGAGGAGTGCGCGCCGGCGTCGATGACCAGGTGGCCGTTGATGCGCGCCTGGTCGGACCCACGCACGGTGAGGCGGGCGGCCTCGCCGAACTCGCGGCCCTGCGGGATGTGCACGACGTGGCCGTCCGCGAAGGACGTCCAGGCCGCGGCCGAGGCGCGGTCGGCCGGCGTGAGGACCGTGCCGAGCCGCGGGTCGCCGGCGGGGACCTCCGACACCTTGATGCCCGCGGGCACCTGGATGTCGGTCTTGATCCCGGCCACGTCGGACGGCGCCTGCTGGAACAGCTCCTGCAGGCGGTCGACCGGCGTGAAGCGCCAGTCCTCCTCGCGTCCGTTGGGGACCGGGAAGTCCGCCAGGTCGTAGGAGGTGCGGCGCTCGCCGCGCGACTGGTCCGGGACGTAGGCCTCGGGGACCCCGGCGAGGGTGGGGGGTGACTTGAGCTCGACTGGCATCAGCCGACGGCTCCTTCCATCTGAAGCTCGATCAGGCGGTTCAGCTCGAGGGCGTACTCCATGGGCAGCTCGCGCGCGATGGGCTCGACGAACCCGCGCACGATCATGGCCATGGCCTCCTCCTCGGACATCCCGCGGGACATGAGGTAGAACAGCTGGTCGTCGCTCACCTTGGACACCGTCGCCTCGTGGCCCATCTGCACGTCGTCCTCACGGACGTCGACGTACGGGTAGGTGTCCGAGCGGGAGATGTCGTCGACGAGCAGCGCGTCGCAGCGCACGTTGCTCCGGGAGCCGTGGGCCCCCTCGGCGATCTGGACCAGACCGCGGTATGACGTCCGGCCGCCACCGCGGGCCACCGACTTGGACACGATGGAGCTCGAGGTGTGGGGCGCGGCGTGGACCATCTTGGCGCCGGCGTCCTGGTGCTGGCCCTCGCCCGCGAAGGCGATGGACAGCGTCTCGCCGCGGGCGTGCTCGCCGAGCAGGAAGACCGCGGGGTACTTCATCGTGACCTTGGAGCCGATGTTGCCGTCGACCCACTCCATGGTGGCGCCGGCCTCGCAGGTGGCTCGCTTGGTGACGAGGTTGTAGACGTTGTTCGACCAGTTCTGGATGGTCGTGTAGCGCACGCGGGCGCCCTTCTTGACGACGATCTCCACGACCGCGCTGTGCAGCGAGTCGGACTTGTAGATCGGCGCCGTGCAGCCCTCGACGTAGTGCACGTAGGAACCCTCGTCGGCGATGATCAGCGTCCGCTCGAACTGGCCCATGTTCTCGGTGTTGATCCGGAAGTAGGCCTGCAGCGGGATGTCGACGTGGACGCCCGGCGGGACGTAGATGAAGGAGCCGCCGGACCAGACCGCGGTGTTGAGGGCGGAGAACTTGTTGTCACCCGCGGGGATCACGCTGGCGAAGTACTCCTTGAAGATGTCCTCGTGCTCGCGCAGCCCGGTGTCGGTGTCGACGAAGATGACGCCCTTCTCCTCCAGGTCCTCGCGGATCTGGTGGTAGACGACCTCCGACTCGTACTGCGCGGCCACACCGGCGATGAGGCGCTGCTTCTCCGCCTCGGGGATGCCGAGCCGGTCGTAGGTCGCCTTGATCTCCTCGGGCAGCTCCTCCCAGGAGGTGGCCTGCTTCTCGGTGGACTTCACGAAGTACTTGATGTTCTGGAAGTCGATGCCCGTGAGGTCGCTGCCCCAGCTCGGCATGGGCTTCTTGTCGAACAGCCGCAGGGACTTCATCCGCAGGTCGAGCATCCACTGCGGCTCGTTCTTGCGCGACGAGATGTCCTGCACCACGTCGGGGTTCAGGCCGCGCTTGGCGGTCGAGCCCGCGACGTCGCTGTCGGCCCAGCCGTACTCGTATCGGCCGAGACCCTGCAGTCCAGGGTTCAGCTCCTCGATGTTGGTGGTCATCGCTCGGACCTTTCGTCGGGGTCGGTGGGGTGGGGGTGGGTGAGGTCGTCGGTGTGGGTGTCCGGCGGGGCGCTCAGCGCGCTCACCGGCACGAAGGTCGTGCAGACGTGCTCGCCGTGCGCCAGCGTCGCGAGGCGCTGGACGTGCACGCCGAGCAGCCGGGAGAAGGCCTGCTGCTCCGCCTCGCAGAACTGCGGGAACGCGGAGGCGACCTGCTGGACGGGGCAGTGACCCTGGCACAGCTGGACGCCCAGCGTCGTCGAGCCGTCCGCCAGCGTGAGCGGGCGGCTGGACGCGGCATACCCGTCCCTGGTGAGCACCTCGGCGAGGACCCGGGAGCGGGCCTCGGGAGTCTCGCCGGCCGCCTCGACCAGGGAACGGTAGCGGTCCTCGAAGGACGCGACGTGCTGGTGGGCGAAGGCCTCGACGGCGTGCTCCCCCACCTGCTCGGACAGGTAGCGCAGGGCGGAGGTGGCGACGTCGTCGTAGGAGCTGTCCAGAGCCTGGTGACCGGCCGAGGTGAGCACGAAGGCCCGGGCCGGACGGCCACGGCCACGGATCGCGGGAGCGCTGGCGTGCTCCTCGATCAGCCCGGCGGCGGTGAGCGCGTCGAGGTGGCGGCGGACGGCGGTGGTGGTGACGCCGAGCCGCTCGGCGATCGCGGTCGCGGTGATGGGGCCGTGCTCGGAGACGAACTGCTGGACGCGTCCGCGCGTGCCGGACTCCCGCACCGCCTCGACGGTCCGGGCGCGCTGCGGGGTCAGGTCACCCATCGCGTCTGCCTCACGTCCGATAAACACAACACCAGTGTTACCTAATTCCCTGGGAGGCATCTACCAAGGCTTGCCTATCCTCGGGTGGTGCCCGGTCCGGGCCGCCCTCGCCCAGGCCGACCCTTCCATCATCACGCGCGTGACCCGGTCCGCCGCAGGGCGATCCGGGGATCCCGCGTACACTCGCCGACCGTGACGGTAGCGGTGACCACCGAGCGGCTGCGCAGGAGCTTCGGCTCGGTGCGGGCCGTCGACGACATGACCTGGAGCGCCGAGCTCGGTCGGGTGACCGCGGTCCTCGGGCCCAACGGTGCCGGCAAGACCACGACGATGGAGATCCTCGAGGGCCTGCAGCGACCCGACGAGGGCATCGCGCGCGTGCTCGGCACGGACCCGTGGAACGCGTCGGCCGAGCACCGGGCCCGCGTCGGGGTGATGCTCCAGGACGGCGGGCTGCCCAACGGCGCCAGGCCGGTCGGTCTCCTGCGCCACCTGTCCAGCCTGTATGCCGACCCGGTGCACCTCGACGACCTGGTCTCGCGGCTGGGGATCGATTGCTTCGCCGGCACGACGGTCCGCCGTCTGTCCGGGGGGCAGCGGCAGCGCGTGGCCCTGGCCGCGGCGCTCGTGGGCAACCCCGAGGTGGTGTTCCTCGACGAGCCGACCGCCGGGCTGGACCCGCACGCGCGCCTCGACGTCTGGGACCTCGTCCGCGAGACCCGGGACCGCGGGGTCGGCGTCGTCGTGACCACCCATTCCTTCGAGGAGGCCGAGCGGCTCGCCGACCATCTCGTCGTCATCAGCGACGGGCGCGTCGTCGGGGACGGCTCCCCCGACGACCTGTGCGCGGGCCGGTCCCTCGAGGACGTCTACTTCGAGCTGACGAGGAAGGCCCGATGAGCCGCCCCGCACCCACCGCCGCGCGCGTGCGCGCCCAGGCGACCTTCGACACCCTCACCTTCCTGCGCAACGGCGAGCAGACGCTCGTGTCGATCGTGCTGCCCGCCCTGGCGCTGGTGGGCGGGGTGCTGGCGCCCTGGCCCGACCTCGGACCCGGCCGCCGCGTGGACGTGGTCGTGCCCGGCGTCCTGGCCCTGGCGGTGCTGTCGAGCGCGTTCACCGGCCAGGCCATCCAGACCGGTTTCGACCGGAGGTATGGCGTCCTGCGGCTGCTCGGGGCGTCGCCGCTCGGCAAGGGGGGCCTGGTCCTCGCCCGCGTCCTCGCGGTGATGGTCGTCCAGGTGATCCAGTTCGTCGTGCTGTCGGCCGTGGGCCTGGCGATGGGCTGGCGGCCCGACGTCGTGGGCGTGCTCCCCTTCGTGGTGTTCTGGCTGCTCGGGACGGCGACCTTCGTGGGGTTCGCGCTGCTGTTCGCCGGCACGCTGCGGGCCGAGGCGACCCTGGCCCTGTCCAACCTCGTGTGGGTCCTGATGCTGGGGCTCGGTGGGGTGCTGATCCCCGGGTCGAGCCTGCCCGAGCCGTGGTCCCGGGTCGTGTCCTACCTGCCGTCCGCCGCCCTCGGTGACGGCTTCCGGTCCGCGTTCGAGCACCACGGGCTGCCGCTGCAGCCCCTGCTGGTCCTGCTGGTCTGGGGTGCGATCCTCTGCACCGCCGCGGCCCGGTTCTTCCGCTGGTCCGACTGACCCGGTCGCCTCTCGACGGGGACGCACCCGGGCCCCTCGTCGGCGCTTGTGCACGCGCGCACTAGGCTGGGCGGGTGAGCACCTCGACCACCCCCGGCGCACCGACCCACTCCCCCACGGACGTCGTGGCACCACCCCGCGGGGCGCGCGACTGGATGTGGATCGCGCTGATCGCCAATCTCGTCGGCAACATCGCGATCATCCTGACCGGAGGTCTGGTCCGGCTGACGGGATCGGGCCTGGGGTGCCCCACCTGGCCCGAGTGCACCCCCGGGTCGCTGGTCCCGACGGGCGACCAGACCGAGGGGTTCCACAAGTTCATCGAGTTCGGCAACCGGCTGATGTCACCCGTGCTCGTCGTCGTCGCGCTCTGGGTGCTGGTCCTCGCCGTCCGGCGGTTCTGGAGGTCCCGTCGGCGCTTCGTCTACGCCTGCGCGATCCCCTTGTTCTTCGTGCTCGTCCAGGCCGTGGTCGGCGGCATCATCGTGCTGGCCAGGCTCGACCCCCGCACCGTGTCCCCCCACTTCCTGATCTCGTTGTTCCTCGTCGCCAACGCGACCTACCTGCTCTACCGCTACCGCGAGGGCGACTCGGCGCCGGAGCGTGTCGTGCCGACCGTCGTGCAGCGCCTCGCCTGGGCAGCGGCCGCCGTGGGCGGCGTCGTGTGCGTGCTCGGCACCGCCGTCACCGGCTCGGGCCCGCACAGCGGTGACAAGTACGAGAACGTCCGCTTCGGCTTCGACCCGCACGCCACCAGCTGGCTGCACGCGGACGCGGTCATGCTCTTCCTCGGGCTGACGGTGGCGCTGGTCGTCGCGTCTCGTCTCGTGGACGTGCCCGCGCCGTTCCGCCGGGCCTGGGACTGGACGCTCGCGCTGTCGCTGCTGCAGGGCCTGGTCGGCTACGTGCAGTACTTCACGGGCCGCCCGATCGCCGTCGTCGCGGTGCACCTGCTGCTGTCCGCCGTCTTCACGGTCCTGCTGACCCAGGGCGTCCTCACCGCGCGTCGCCGCTGACCGCTCCCCACGATCGTGAGGGTTTCGTCCAAGAATGTCGGACGAAACCCTCACGTTGTTGTGAGGTGAGCGGGGTGAGCGGGGTGAACGTTTGGTCCTGGCGGCGGGCGCTCGGCATACGAGCTGGCGGCCCGGCACAACGATCAGCACGATCAGCCCGGGTTGGTCACGTCAGCCGGGGTTGGTCACATCAGCCGGCCTCGGGCACATCGGCCTGCCGTGCGAAGGCGGGCGGATGTGACTACCTGAGGTAGGTCTGTGCTAGCCGAGGGAGGTCGGGAGGGGGAGGTGCACGAGGGGGTCGATCGCCACGGCCATGAACAGCAGCGTCACGTAGGTGATCGAGTAGTGGAACAGCCGCATGGGCTTGAGCGAGGCCATCGTGGCGTTGGCGGGGTCCTTGGCGCGGCCCAGCAGCTTGTAGGACTCGAGCAGGAACAGACCGCCGGACAGGATCGCCGTGACGAGGTAGATCCAGCCCATGCCGGCCACCGGGACCAGCACCAGGGAGATGAGCGCCGTCGCCCAGGCGTACGCCACGATCTGGCGCGCGACCGAGGTGTCCTGCTTGAGAACGGGCAGCATCGGGATGCCGGCGGCGGCGTACTGGTCCTTGAACCGCATCGACAGCGGCCAGTAGTGCGGCGGCGTCCAGAAGAAGATCCACAGGAACAGCACGATCGGCGTCCACGAGATCGACTCGGTGACCGCCGCCCACCCGATGAGGACGGGCATGCAGCCCGCGACGCCGCCCCACACGATGTTCTGCGAGGTCCGGCGCTTGAGGACGAGCGTGTAGAAGATGACGTAGAGCAGGATCGCGCTGACCGACAGGACCGCCGACAGCCAGTTGACCAGGAAGCCCAGCCACAGCGTCGACACCACGGTGAGGACGATCCCGAAGCGCATCGCGTTCGACGGGGAGATCTCGCCGGTCACCAGCGGGCGGTTCTGCGTCCGCGCCATGAGCCGGTCGATGTCACGGTCCAGGTAGCAGTTGAGCGTGTTGGCCGCACCGGCGGACAGCGAGCCACCGACCAGGGTGTTGACGACCAGCCAGAAGTCCGGGAACCCGCGCTGCGCGAGGAACATCACCGGGAAGGTCGTCACGAGGAGCAGCTCGATGATGCGGGGCTTCGTCAGCGCCATGTAGTTCTTGACGGTGTAGGAGAAGCGCGACGACGAGGCACCGGTCCGGTCACGCGGCGCGGTGCGCGGCTGCGAAGCTGTCACGGTGTCCTTCGGTCGTCGGGCGCGAGCCAAACCGTGTGCCGTCGGGGCCGGGCGAGCGCTCGCGCCGACAGCAGGGGGTCGCGGATAGGCCCCCCGATCCTATCCCTTCCGGGGAGCGGGAGCGAAGGCGCGCGACGCGCCGCGCGGCACCGGCCGCTATGACCTCGCCCACGCCGGATCAACCTCACGCGCGGTGGGTAGGAATGGATAGGCTCGATGTGACTCCGACCACGAAGGAAGTGTGACCACGTGAGCATCACCCCCCACGCCAACGGCCGCCAGGTGTCCGACCCCGTCGCCGAGCAGGTCGGCTGGAGCGACGTGGACGTCCGCGCCGTCGACACCGTGCGCACCCTGGCGGCGGACGCCGTGCAGAAGACCGGCAACGGTCACCCCGGGACCGCGATCAGCCTCGCTCCCGCCGCCTACCTCCTCTACCAGAAGGTCATGCGCCACGACCCCGCTGACCCGCACTGGCTGGGCCGCGACCGTTTCGTCCTCTCGGCCGGGCACTCGAGCCTGACGCAGTACATCCAGCTGTACTACGCCGGCCTCCTCGAGCTCGGCGACATCGAGGCCCTGCGCACCTGGGGCTCCAAGACCCCGGGCCACCCCGAGGTGCACCACACCGCCGGCGTGGACCTGACGACCGGTCCGCTCGGCTCGGGCGTCGCGACCGCCGTCGGCATGGCCATGGCGCAGCGCCGCCAGCGCGGGCTCTTCGACCCTGAGGCCGCCCCCGGCGAGAGCATCTTCGACCACGACGTCTACTGCATCGCCGGTGACGGCTGCATGATGGAGGGCGTGGCGAGCGAGGCCAGCTCCCTGGCGGCCACGCAGCGCCTCGGCAACCTCACCCTGATCTACGACCAGAACCAGATCTCCATCGAGGACGACACGGACGTGTCCTTCTCCGAGGACGTGGCGGCGCGCTACGAGGCCTACGGCTGGGACGTGCGCGTGGTCGAGTGGCGCACCAAGCACGGGGTCCGCGACGAGGACTACGTCGAGGACGTGGACGCGCTCCACGCCGCGATCGAGGAGGGCCGCAAGGTCCTCGACAAGCCCACGTTCATCGTGCTGCGCACCGTGATCGCCTGGCCCGCCCCCACCAAGCAGGGCACCGGCAAGTCCCATGGCTCGGCCCTCGGCGACGACGAGATCAAGGCCATGAAGTCGCTCCTCGGCTTCGACCCGGACCAGACCTTCGACGTCTCCGACGAGGTCCTCGCCCACGTGCGCAAGGTCCGCGACCGCGGCGCCGAGCTGCGCAAGGGCTGGGACCAGCGCTACGAGGCGTGGCGCTCGTCCCACGCCGAGGCTGCCGCCCTGCTCGACCGCGTCCGGGCCCACGAGGTCCCCGAGGGCTACGCCGAGGCGTTCCCGACCTTCGAGCCCGACGACAAAGGCCTGGCGACGCGCGCGGCGTCCGGCAAGGTCCTCGGCGCCCTCGCCGACGTGCTGCCCGAGCTGTGGGGTGGCTCCGCCGACCTCGCCGAGTCCAACAACACGACGATGGGTGGTCAGCCCTCCTTCGTGCCCGAGGACCGGCAGACCTCCGAGTGGCAGGGCGGCCCCTACGGCCGCACCCTGCACTTCGGCGTCCGCGAGAACGCCATGGGCATGATCGTCAACGGCATCGCGCTCGAGGGCCTCACCCGGCCCTACGGCGGCACCTTCCTCGTGTTCTCGGACTACATGCGTCCCGCCGTGCGCCTGGCGGCGATCCAGGAGGCGGACTCGATCTTCGTGTGGACGCACGACTCGATCGGCCTCGGCGAGGACGGCCCCACCCACCAGCCGATCGAGCAGCTCGCCTCGCTGCGCGCGATCCCGGGCCTGGACGTCGTCCGCCCGGCCGACGCCAACGAGACCGCCCACGTGTGGCAGACCATCCTGACCCGCCACGGCAACCCGACCGGCATCGCCCTGTCCCGCCAGGCGCTCCCGATCCTGGACCCGTCCTCGACCTCGGTCGAGCAGGTCGCCAAGGGGGCCTACGTGCTCGTCGAGGGCAGCAAGCCGACCCCCGACGTGATCGTCATGGCCACGGGCTCCGAGGTGTCGGTCGCCATCGCCGGCGCCGAGCAGCTCGAGGCCCAGGGCGTCGCGACCCGCGTCGTCTCCATGCCCTGCCAGGAGTGGTTCGCCCAGCAGGACGAGTCCTACCGCGAGCAGGTGCTCCCCAAGGCCGTCAAGGCCCGCGTCAGCATCGAGGCCGGCTCCACCATGGGCTGGCGCGACTACGTCGGCGACGCCGGCCGCGTCATCGGCATCGACCACTTCGGTGCGTCTGCGGACGCCAAGACGCTGTTCACGGAGTTCGGCTTCACGCCGGAGGCCGTCGTCGACGCCGCCAAGGCCTCGATCGCTGAGTCCGGCGACCCCACCCCCGGCGACACGGCGCCCGGCTACGCCTCCAAGGACCCGGGCTTCGAGTCCTCCGCCCCGGCCGAGCGCCAGGAAGGCAAGTGATCGTATGACGAGCAAGAACCTCGAGGCCCTCGCGGCCGCAGGCGTCTCCATCTGGCTGGACGACCTGTCCCGAGAGCGCATCTCCACCGGCAACCTGCAGGAGGTCGTCGACACCAAGGGCGTCGTGGGGGTCACCACCAACCCCTCGATCTTCGCGTCGGCCCTGGCCAAGGGCGAGAAGTACACGCCCCAGGTCAAGGAGCTCATCGCCGAGGGCGCGGACGTGGAGCGGTCGGTGTTCGCCCTGACCACCACCGACGTCCGGGACGCCTGCGACATCATGCGTCCCGTCTACGACCGCACCGACGGCGTCGACGGCCGCGTGTCCATCGAGGTGGATCCCCGGCTGGCGCACGACACCGAGCGGACCGTGCAGGTCGCCAAGGAGCTGTATGCCGCGGTCGACCGGCCCAACGTCATGATCAAGATCCCGGCCACGGTCGAGGGTCTGCCGGCGATCAGCCGGGTCCTGGCGGAGGGCATCTCGGTCAACGTGACGCTCATCTTCAGCCTGGACCGCTACCGCGCCGTCATGAACGCCTTCATGACTGGGGTGGAGCAGGCTCGCGAGGCGGGTCGGGACCTGTCGCAGATCCACTCGGTCGCGTCCTTCTTCGTGTCCCGCGTGGACTCCGAGGTCGACAAGCGCCTCGACGAGGTCGGCACCGACGAGGCCGCCGCGCTCAAGGGCAAGGCCGGCCTGGCCAACGCGCGCCTGGCCTACCAGGCCTGGCAGGAGCAGTTCGGCACGCCGCGCTGGGCCAACCTCGCCGACGACGGCGCGCACGTGCAGCGTCCCCTGTGGGCCTCGACCGGCGTCAAGGACCCGGCCTACAAGGACACGATGTATGTCGACGAGCTGGTCGCCCCCCAGACGGTCAACACCATGCCGGAGAAGACCCTCGACGCCGCGGCCGACCACGGCGAGATCACCGGCGACACCATCACCGGCACCTACGACGAGTCGGACGCCGTCATGGACGCCCTGGAGCGTCAGGGCATCTCGTACGTCGAGGTCGTCGAGCAGCTCGAGCGCGAGGGCGTCGACAAGTTCGAGAAGTCCTGGACCGAGCTCCTCGAGACCGTGCAGGGCGAGCTCGACAAGCACTGAACCTCGAGCAGCCCCACCGCTGCCGACCGGCCCCACCACAGCGACGTGCGATGGTCCCCGCCACCACGGCGGGGACCCTCGCACGTCGTGCGGCGGGCCGCGGCGGCATACGACCCTCTCGCGGTGCGACTCCGATAACGTTGCACCGCACCCGCCCGGCCGCTGAGCGGCCGCGGGAGCACCCACCGCTGACGGGAGACCACACGTGAGCCCCACCGCAGTCACCGCCGACCACAACCCTCTCCGGGACGTCCGGGACAAGCGCCTCCCCAACATCGCGGGCCCGTGCGCCCTGGTGCTGTTCGGCGTCACCGGCGACCTGTCCCGCAAGAAGGTCATGCCGGCGATCTACGACCTCGCCAACCGGGGCCTGCTGCCACCGGGCTTCTCGCTGGTGGGCTTCGCCCGGCGCGACTGGGCGGACCAGGACTTCGGCCAGATCGTCCACGACGCCGTCAAGGAGCACGCCCGCACGCCGTTCCGCGAGTCCACGTGGAAGGCCCTCGCCGAGGGGATCCGCTTCGTGCCGGGCACCTTCGACGACGACGAGGCCTTCGACCTGCTCGCCGAGACGGTGCAGCAGCTGGAGCGCGATCGTGGCACCGGCGGCAACACCGCGTTCTACCTGTCGATCCCGCCGGGCTTCTTCGGCCAGGTGTGCCAGCAGCTCGAGCGCAGCGGCCTGGCCGAGGCCGAGCCGGGCCAGTGGCGCCGCGTCGTCATCGAGAAGCCCTTCGGCCACGACCTCGAGTCGGCGCGCGAGCTCAACGACATCGTCGAGGGCGTCTTCGCCCCGGACTCGGTCTTCCGCATCGACCACTACCTCGGCAAGGAGACGGTCCAGAACCTCCTGGCCCTGCGCTTCGCCAACGAGCTGTTCGAGCCGGTCTGGAACTCCCACCACATCGACCACGTGCAGATCACCATGGCCGAGGACATCGGCGTGGCCGGCCGGGCCAGCTACTACGACGGGATCGGCGCGGCCCGGGACGTCATCCAGAACCACCTTCTGCAGCTGCTCGCGCTGACCGCGATGGAGGAGCCGACCGCCTTCACCGCGCAGCACCTGCGCGCCGAGAAGGAGAAGGTGCTCGCCGCCGTGCGGCTGCCCGACGACCTCGCCGCCTCGACCGCCCGGGGGCAGTACGCCGAGGGCTGGCAGGGCAGCGAGAAGGTCGTCGGCTTCCTCGACGAGGAGGGCATGAAGCCCGGCTCGACGACCGAGACCTACGCCGCCATGAAGGTCGAGGTCGACACGCGCCGCTGGGCCGGCGTCCCCTTCTACCTGCGCACCGGCAAGCGGCTCGGCAAGCGGGTCACCGAGATCGCCGTGGTCTTCAAGCGGGCCCCGCACCTGCCCTTCAACGACACGGAGACCGAGGAGCTGGGTCAGAACGCCATCGTGATCCGGGTGCAGCCCGACGAGGGCATCACGCTCCGCTTCGGGTCCAAGGTGCCGGGCGCCCAGATGGAGGTCCGCGACGTCACGATGGACTTCACCTACGGCAACTCGTTCACGGAGAAGTCCCCCGAGGCCTACGAGCGGCTCATCCTCGACGTCCTGCTCGGGGCGCCGTCGATGTTCCCGCGCAACGAGGAGGTCGAGCTGTCCTGGCGCATCCTCGACCCGGTCGAGGAGTACTGGGCGGCCCACGGCCGGCCCGAGCCCTACCCCAGCGGCACGTGGGGACCCGCCAGTGCCGACGAGATGATGGCCCGTGACGGCCGCGAGTGGAGGATGCCGTGATCATCGACCTGCCCAACACCTCGACCTCCGCCCTCACCAAGAAGCTCGTCCAGATCCGCAACGACAGCGGAGCCATGGCCCTCGGCCGGGTGCTCACGCTCATCATCGTCGTGGACGAGGACCGCGCCGAGGAGGCGATCGAGGCGGCCGTCGAGGCCTCGCACATGCACCCGTGCCGCGTGGTGGCGCTCGTCCACGGCAACCGCCGGGGCTCCAGCCGCGTCGACGGGCAGATCCGCATCGGCGGCGACGCCGGGGCGTCCGAGGTCGTCGTCATGCGGTTGTACGGCGAGGTCAACGGTCACGGCGCGACCCTCGTGCTGCCGCTGCTGCTGCCGGACTCCCCCGTCGTCGGGTGGTGGCCCGGCGACGCGCCCGCCGACCTGGCCAGCGACCCCGTGGGCGCCATGTGCCAGCGTCGCATCAACGACTCGGCCGTCGCCAAGAACCCGCATGCCGAGCTCAAGCGCCGGGCCAAGAACTACGCCCCGGGCGACACCGACCTCGCCTGGTCGCGCATCACCTTGTGGCGGGCCCTGCTCGCGGCGGCGCTCGACCAGCAGCCGTTCGAGTCGGTCACGAGCGCGGTCGTGGTCGGCGGCATCGACTCCTCGGCCACCGACCTGCTCGCGGGCTGGCTCGCCGAGGCCCTGGACGTGCCGGTCACGCGGGGCCGCAGCCCCCAGGGCTCGGGCCTGATCAGTGTCCGCCTGGACCGGCCCTCGGGACCCCTGGACCTGGTGCGACCCGAGGGCACCACCATCGCCACGCTCTCCCACCCCGAGCAGCCCGTCCGCCGCGTGGGGCTTGCGCGCAGGTCCGACGCGGAGTGCCTGACCGACGAGCTGCGTCGGCTCGACCCCGACGAGGTCTACGAGCTCGCCCTGGTCGAGGGGCTGCGACGCGTGACCGACCGGTCCTCGCTGGCGAGCGCCCTCGTGCGGGCCGGCAGGGCGCCGTCACCGGACGAGGCTCGCCTGATGGCCCGCCGTGCCGGTGAGCGGTCGCGGCAGACGTCCAGCGACATGGTGACCGTCGACACCGAGCGCGACCAGGTGGTGGCGACCGACAAGGCGACGGACTCCGAGGTCGGGCACCGTGCGGAGGGGCAGAAGCGCATCGGCAGCCGCGTCTCCGACGGGCCGACGGTCGGCCAGGGCAGCGCGCCGGCCGCGGAGGCGTCATCGACCAAGGAGCTGGCCGCGAAGAAGACGTCCGGCTCGAAGGCCACCACCAAGAAGTCGTCCACGAAGAAGTCCACCGGCAAGAAGGCATCCTCATGACCTCCCAGGTGATCGTCCACCCCGACAAGGCGACCCTCGCCGCCGCCATCGCCGCCCGCCTCGTCACGGCGATCACGGACGCGCAGGCCCAGCACGGCGAGGCGCACGTCGTCCTCACCGGCGGCTCGATGGGCAACGCCCTGATCGAGGCGCTCGTCGACTCCCCCGCCGCCCCTGCGGTCTCGTGGGAGCTCGTGCACCTGTGGTGGGGCGACGAGCGGTATGTCGACCGCGAGTCCTCTGACCGCAACGCCACCCAGGCGCGCGAGGCGGGGCTCGGCCGCATGGACGCGTTGGGGCTGGACCCGGAGCACGTCCACGAGATGCCCGCGATCGACGACCCCGAGGGCGACGACATCGGTGCGGCGGCCGAGCGCTACGCCGCCGAGCTCGCGCGGGTGGCGGGGACCTCGGACCGTGGCGGCGAGGGCGCACCGACCTTCGACGTGGTGATGCTCGGCGTCGGCCCCGACGCGCACGTCGCCAGCCTCTTCCCCGGCAAGGACACGCTCGACGTCACCGACCGCACCGTGGTGCCCGAGTCGGACTCCCCCAAGCCTCCGCCGGCCCGACTGTCGCTGACGCTGCCGGTGCTGTGCTCGGCAGACGAGGTGTGGCTGCTGGTCGCGGGCGGCGACAAGGCCCAGGCCGTCGCGGCGGCGACCGGTGGGGCCGACGTGCACGAGGCCCCTGCCGCCGGCGTCACCGGCCGACGCCGGACGCTCTGGCTGGTCGACGAGGCCGCTGCGGCCGACCTGCCCTGATCGACCTGCCCTGTTCGAGCTTGCCTGACCGGCCGACCCGCCCCGGGCCGCCCGACGATGGTGGTCGGCGACCGGGGCGGGACCTCTGCTACGTGATCCGGCCGCGCTGCTACGTGATCAGGCTGCGGCGCCGCAGACCGGCGAGCGCCTCGTCGAGCAGCGCCTGGCCGTCGGCGTCGCTGCGTCGTTCCTTCACGTACGCCAGGTGGGTCTTGTAGGGTTCGGTGCGCGGCGGGTTGGGTGGGTCGTCCGGGTCGAGCCCGGCGGGCAGCCCGCACCGCTGGCAGTCCCACTCGGCCGGGACGTCGTCGCCGGCCTCCTGCGAGAAGGCCGGGCGGGTCTCGTGACCGCGGGCGCAGTAGTAGCTGATGACGAGCCGCGGCGCGGACTCGCCGCGCTCCACCTCGCCCATGGGGCCCGCTCCGATGCGGCTGCCCCTGATGGCGTTACCACCCGACATGGGTTTCTCCTCGAGCTACCGGTCCCGACTGGCTGCAGGACCGGGGCGGGCCCAGGTGCCCGCAAGTGCGTGGGAGGGCGGCTCCGCGGGGAGCCGCCGGCTCCGGTGAGCGGCTGCGGTCAGCCGCTGAACCGCTGGATCAGCCCGAGCGCGACGACGCACGCGAACCAGACGATCGCGACGGCGATGGTGAAGCGGTCGAGGTTGCGCTCGGCCACGCTGGACCCGCCGAGGGTGTTGGACACCCCGCCGCCGAACATGTCGGACATGCCGCCGCCCTTGCCCTTGTGGAGCAGGATCAGCAGGGTCAGGAAGAGGCCGCCCAGGACGAGCAGCACCTCGAGGACGATCTTGACTACGGTCATGCGGCAACCATCTGTCGGGACGGCCCGGTGGTGGGCCGTCGGGCGGGACGGGTCGAGAGCGGCGTCCGGCGGGACCGGGCGCGAGCACCCATGCTACCGGCCCAGCTCGTGGACGAGCTCGACGACGCGGGTGATCACCGTCGGATCCGTGCTGGGCAGGACCCCGTGGCCGAGGTTGAAGATGTGGCCCGGAGCCTCGCGGCCCTCGTCCACGATGCGTCGGACCTCGCGCTCCAGGGCGTCCCAGGGCGCGAACAGCAGCGCCGGGTCGAGGTTGCCCTGCACGGCATACCCCGGTCCGAGGCGCTCGACGGCGTCGAGGAGGTTCACGCGGTAGTCGACGCCCACGACGTCGGCCCCGGCCGCTCCCATCGCCGGGAGCAGCTCCCCCGTGCCGACCCCGAAGTGGATGCGCGGCACGTCGGTCGCCTCGGCCACCGTGCGCAGGACGGCGGCGGAGTGCTCCTGCACCTGCGCCTCGTAGGTGCGGCGGGGAAGGGCCCCGACCCAGGAGTCGAACAGCTGGACGGCGGAGGCCCCGGCCTCGGCCTGCACCCGCAGGAAGGTGCCGGAGATCTGGGCGAGCCGGGCGCACAGGTCGTGCCACAGCTGCGGGTCCCCGTGCATGAGGGCCTTGGTGCGCTCGTGGTTCTTGGACGGCCCACCCTCGACCAGGTATGACGCCAGGGTGAACGGCGCTCCGGCGAACCCGATGAGGGGCGTCCCACCGAGCGCGGCGACGGTCTGGCGGACCGCCTCGGTGACGTACGGGACCATGTCCGGGCTCAGCTCCGGGACCCGGTCCAGGTCGGCCCGGGTGCGGAACGGCTCGGCCATGACCGGCCCGACGCCGGCCACGAGGTCGACGTCGACCCCGACGGCGGCCAGCGGCACCACGATGTCGCTGAAGAAGATCGCGGCGTCGACGTGATGACGGCGCACGGGCTGCAGGGTGATCTCGGTGGTGAGCTCCGGGTTGCGGCAGGCCTCGAACATCGTGGTGCCCTCACGCACCGCGCGGTACTCCGGGAGGGAGCGACCGGCCTGGCGCATGAACCACACCGGGGGGTGGGGCACGGGCTGACGGCGGGCGGCGCGCACGAGGAGGCTGTCGGCCGGGGTCGAGGGAGCCGGGCTGGCTGCAGGGGTGTCCACGCGCACGATCCTCGCACGACCGACCGGGCGGTCGGCGCGCCGCCCGGGCCTCGCGTGGTCGTCCGCATAGCCTCGTGAGGTGGCCGATCGACCCCTCACGGACGACAGCGCGCGCCGGTTCGACGCGGTGCTCGCCCGGCTGCGCGACGCCCGGCGTCGGCCCGAGGTGCTCGTCGAGGAGGTGCCTGCCCCCGGGCGGCTGGCGCCCTTCTCCGTGGCCCTGGCCGCCGACGTCGTGCCCGACCGGCGCACCGACGAGGACGTCGCCTCCGGCCGGTTCGTCGTGCTCTACGACCCGTCCTCCCCCGAGCAGTGGGAGGGGCAGTGGCGGGTCGTGACCTTCGCCAAGGCCGCGCTGGAGACCGAGCTCGCCGGCGACCCCGCCCTCGGGGCGGTGGGCTGGACCTGGCTCGAGGACGCCATCGCGGACGCCGGGGCGAGCGCGACCGCCCTGGCCGGCACCGTCACCCACGTGGTGAGCGAGCGGTTCGGTGAGCTCGAGGGCGAGGCGACGACGGTCGAGATGGAGATCCGCGCCTCGTGGACGCCGGTCGACGACGACCTGGCGGCACACTTCGAGGCCTGGACCCAGCTGCTGTGCGCGTTGGGGGGACTGCCCCCGCTGCCGGAGGGCGTCGCCCTGCTCACCTCGCGTCGGTGACCACGGGCAGTCACGAAAGTCGGCCAATCTCACCCGTTCGGCACTAGTCCTGTTCTACAGTCTTCAACATCAGCACTGTCGTGCAGGAGAGACGGAGGGGGCACCGTGAGCGTCATCACCAAGAACGCCCGGATGGCACGCCCGCAGCCCATCAGCGCCATGGTCATCTCGGCGGGGCCGCACACGGGAGCCATGGTGCGCCGCGCGCTCGGCCGCATCACCGAGGGGCACATCATCGAGGCGCAGACCATCGAGCGCGCCCGCATCGTGGCGCGCGAGGTGCCGGCCGGCGAGTTCTGCATCGCCGACCTGACCCTGCCGGACGGCTCCGGCATCCCGCTCCTGCACGAGCTGCGCGCCCGGGGGTGGCGTCGCACGATCGTGCTGTCGGACTCCGAGGACCCGATCTACGTCCGGGGTGCGCTCAAGACCGGTGTCCGGGCCTACATCCGCACCGGCGGGCAGCCGCCGGCCGGTCCGGGGACCCGGGGAGCCGGCAACGAGCAGTTCTCCGCCCGCGAGGTCGAGGTCCTGCAGCTGGTGTCGCAGGGCAAGACCAACAAGGAGGTCGGGGCCTCCCTCGGCCTCTCGGCCCTGACGGTCAAGAGCCACCTGGCGCGCATCGCCCGCAAGCTCGGCACCGGTGACCGGGCCGCGATGACCTACACCGCGCTCCGCCGCGGCCTCATCACCTGACCGCCGGGACGTCGCCGCGGGACACCTCTCGCGGGGCGTTAGGTTGGAGGGCGTGACGGACCTGACCTCTATCGACGACCCCACCGCGGACGCTCCTGCGGAGACCCCCGAGCCCCGCCTGGTCTCGGCGCCCGCGGAGCCGCTGCGGCCCGTGGTCGAGGACGAGCGTCGCCTGCGGGAGCTGGTCGCCTCCGTCGCCGCCGGGCACGGCCCGATCGCCATCGACGCCGAGCGCGCCTCCGGCTTCCGCTACGGGCAGAAGGCCTACCTCGTGCAGCTGCGCCGGGCCGGGTCCGGCACCTGGCTGATCGACCCCGTCATGTGCCCCGACCTGTCCGAGCTGCAGGACGTGATCGCCGACGTCGAGTGGGTGCTGCACGCCGCGACCCAGGACCTGCCGTGCCTCGCGGACCTGGGGCTGCACCCCACCCGGTTGTTCGACACCGAGCTCGGCTCGCGGCTCGCCGGCCGGCCCCGCGTGGGACTGGCCGCCGCGATGGAGCACTACCTCGGCATCACCCTCGCCAAGGAGCACAGCGCCCAGGACTGGTCCACCCGGCCCCTGCCCGAGCCGTGGCTCGTCTATGCCGCGCTCGACGTCGAGGTGCTCGTGGACCTGCGCGACGCCGTGGACGAGGACCTGCGCTCCCAGGGCAAGTCCGGTTGGGCCGCCGAGGAGTTCGAGGCCCTCACCCACTTCCGCGGACCGGCGCCCAAGGTCGACCCGTGGCGCAAGACCTCCGGCCTGCACAAGGTCCGCACGCGGCGCGGCCTGGCGGTCGTGCGCGAGCTGTGGGAGACCCGGGACCGCCTGGCCCAGGACCGGGACTGCAGCCCCGGACGCGTGCTCGGCGACGCCGCGATCGTCGAGCTGGCCCTGCCGTCCGGCGCGGACGGCCCCCGCCGCACCCCCCGCGCCGTGCAGCGCAACCCGCAGGTGTGGCTCGCCGCCGTGGACCGCGCGATGCTCCTGCCGGAGGACGAGCTCCCGGCATACCACCTCCCCAGCGAGGGACCACCCCCGCAACGTGCCTGGGCCGACAAGGACCCGGTCGCCGCGGCCCGGCTCGGCGCCGTCAAGGAGCTCGTCACCGGGCTGAGCGCCAGCGTGAGCATCCCTGCGGAGAACCTCCTCACCCCCGACAGCCTGCGGCGCGTCATCTGGGCGCCTCCGGTGGACGAGTCGGCCCACGGCTTCAGCGAGATCCTCCTCGACCTCGGAGCCCGACCGTGGCAGGCGGCCCTCGTCTCCCCGCTGCTGGCCGAGGCCGCGTCGGACCACCCCTATCCCCCGCGGGCCTAGGCGGAGGACGGGGTTCGGCGCGTAAGGCCCGGCGCGTAAGGCCCGGCACGTACGGCCCGGCACGTGGGGCTCGGCACGTGGGTCCCGTCACGTCCCGGCGCGCTGGTGCTGACATCGGGATTACCCGCAAGTAGCATCCGACGGGTACCGATCACTTCGACCTGGGAGGCCACCGTGCCCCGCACCCTGCACGAGGTCGTCTTCGTCGACGGCGTCCGCACGCCGTTCGGCCGAGCCGGGGACAAGGGCATCTATGCCCAGACCCGCGCCGACGACCTGGTCATCGCCTGCATCCGCGAGCTCGTCCGCCGCAACCCGTCCCTGCCGCCCGAGCGCATCGGGGAGGTCGCCGTCGCGGCCACCACCCAGATCGGCGACCAGGGGCTCACCCTCGGCCGGATGGCGGCGCTGCTGTCGGGCCTGCCCAGCACCGTCCCGGGCTACTCGATCGACCGCATGTGCGCCGGCGCCATGACGGCGGTCACCACGTCCGCCGGGTCGATCGCGATGGGCGCCACCGACGTCGTCGTGGCGGGAGGTGTCGAGCACATGGGGCGGCACCCGATGGGTGAGGGCGTCGACCCCAACCCGCGGATCGTGTCCGAGCGGCTCGTCGACGAGTCCGCGCTGGTCATGGGCAAGACCGCCGAGAACCTGCACGACCGCTACCCGAGCCTGACCAAGGAGCGCAGCGACGCCTTCGCCGTGGGCTCGCAGCGCAAGCTGGCCGAGGCCTACGCCGCCGGCAAGGTCCAGCCCGACCTGGTCCCGGTCGCGGTCCGCTCCGCGGAGCAGGGCTGGGGCCTGGCCACGGCCGACGAGCCGCCCCGCCCCGGGGTGACCATGGCGGACCTGGCCACGCTCAAGACGCCGTTCCGTCCTCACGGGCGGGTCACCCCCGGCAACGCCGCCGGGCTCAACGACGGCGCCACCGCCTGCCTGCTCGCGTCCGAGGAGGCCGCGACCGAGCTGGGGCTGCCCGTCAAGATGCGGCTCGTCACCTACTCCTTCGTCGGGGTCGAGCCCGAGGTCATGGGCTACGGCCCGGTCCCGGCCGCCGAGAAGGCCCTCGCCCAGGCCGGCCTGAGCATCGAGGACATCGGGCTGTTCGAGCTCAACGAGGCCTTCGCCGTGCAGGTGCTGGCCTTCCTCGAGCACTTCGGCATCGACGACGACGACGCCCGGGTCAACCCCTGGGGTGGCGCGATCGCCACCGGCCACCCGCTCGCCTCGTCCGGCGTCCGCCTCATGACCCAGCTGGCCGCCCACTTCGCCGAGCACCCCGAGGTGCGCTACGGCATGACCGCCATGTGCATCGGCATCGGCATGGGCGGCGCCGTCATCTGGGAGAACCCGCACCACGCCGACTACCGCCCGTCCACCGACCCGCAGGAGCAGCAGCGATGACCGACACCGACCTGCTGGCAGCCTTCGACGACGAGGTCGTCACCCACGCGCTCGAGCGCGACGTCCAGCTCCCCGGCGGCGTCGGGACCATGGCGCTGATCACCCTCGACAACGGCCACGACCACACCCGCCCCAGCACCTTCGGCCCGCGCGGCCTGCTGGAGCTGCGCGACGTCCTCGACCGCTGCGCCGAGCGCGCCGCGGCCGGCGAGATCGCCGCCGTCGGCGTGACCGGCAAGCCCTTCGTGTTCGCCGTGGGGGCCGACCTGACGGGCGTCCCGCGCGTGACGGACCGCGAGCAGGCCGTCGCCATGGGCCGGCTCGGTCACGAGGTGTTCTCTCGCCTGTCCTCGCTCGGCGTCCCGTCCTTCGCCTTCGTCAACGGCGCGTCCATGGGCGGCGGCGTCGAGATCGCCCTCGCCTGCGACTACCGCACCGTCAGCTCCTCGGTCCCCGCCGTCGCGCTCCCCGAGGTCTTCCTGGGTCTCGTGCCCGGCTGGGGCGGCTGCTGGATGCTGCCCAACCTCGTCGGCGTCGAGGGCGCCCTCACGGTCGTGGTCGACAACCCGCTGTCCAACAACCACATGCTGAGCGGCGTCCAGGCGGCCCGCCTGGGGATGTACGACGAGGTGCTCGAGCCCGCGGACTTCCTCGCTCGCTCCGTCGCCTGGGCGGCGGACGTCCTCACCGGCGCCGTCACCGTCGAGCGCCCCGAGGTCGACCGCGACGAGTCCCGCTGGGACGCCGCCGTCGCGGCGGCCCGCCGCACCGTGACGCAGCGCACGGGTGGCCGGTCGCGGGCGGCATACCGCGCCCTGGACCTGCTGGCAGCCGCCCGCACGACGAGCCGCGAGGAGGGTTTCGCGGCCGAGGACGAGGCGCTCGGCGACCTGCTCATGAGCGACGAGCTGCGCGCCGGGCTCTACGCCTTCGACCTGGTGCAGAAGCGGGCCAAGCGACCCGCCGGTGCCCCCGACAAGGCACTCGCGCGACCGGTGACCAAGGTGGGGATCGTCGGGGCCGGCCTGATGGCGAGCCAGCTGGCGCTGCTCTTCCTCCGGCGCCTGGAGGTGCCGGTCGTCATGACCGACCTCGACGAGGAGCGGGTCGCCAAGGGAGTTGGCTACGTCCACGCCGAGATCGACACGCTCGCGGCCAAGGGTCGGCTGAGCGCTGACCAGGTCAACCGCTACAAGGCCCTCATCACCGGGGACACGTCCAAGGACGGCATGGCCGACGCCGGCTTCGTCGTCGAGGCGGTCTTCGAGGAGATGTCGGTCAAGCAGCAGGTGTGGGCCGAGGTCGAGGCCGTGGTCTCGCCCGAGTGCGTGCTCGCCACCAACACCTCGTCGCTGTCCATCACCGAGATGGCCTCGCGGCTGCAGCACCCCGAGCGCGTGGTGGGCTTCCACTTCTTCAACCCGGTCGCCGTCATGCCGCTGCTCGAGATCATCTCGGGCGAGCGCACCGACGACGCGACGCTGGCCACGGCCTTCGCCGTCGGCAGGACGCTCAAGAAGACCACCGTGCTGTGCGCGGACTCACCGTCCTTCATCGTCAACCGCCTGCTCGGTCGGTTCATGTCCGACATGGCGCGCATCGTCGACGCCGGGACGCCGGTCGACGTGGCGGACCAGGGCTTCGCAGGGGTCGCCCCCATGCCGCCGTTCGTCCTCATGGGCCTGGTCGGTCCGGCCATCGCGCTGCACAACAACGAGACGCTCGCCGCGGCCTTCCCGGACCGGTTCTACGTCTCGCCCAACCTGCGTCGCGTGGTCGAGGCGGGCAAGCGTGGCTACTACACCAAGGTCGACGGGCGCACGGTGCTGGACCCGGAGGTCCTGGCCCTGCACGAGACGCCGGCGGACCCTGAGGTCCTGACCGCGGAGCAGGTGCGCGAGCGCGTGCTGGCGGGTCTGGCCGAGGAGGCCCGGATCATGCTGGACGACGGCGTCGTCAGCGCCCCCATGGACCTGGACCTGGCCATGATCACCGGTGCCGGCTTCCAGTTCTGGAACGGCGGGCTCACGCCGCTGCTCGACCGGACCGGCACGTCGGAGCGCGTCACGGGGCGTCGCTTCCTGCCCGCGGGGGCCGCCGACGCAACCCGCTGACCGAGCGACGGGTTCACAGGTCCGGCCAGGCTGCGTGGCAGCATGGACGGACCGGTCCATCGACGCCGGCGCACCGTCCGGGCGGCCTGCGCACGAGCGACGACCGTCGTCGGGGGACGCCACCGCGCTCCTCGCCGTCTGCCCTGGTGCCACTCCGAGGAGGCGGACCAATCCAGGCCGGCAGCTCTGGCTGACCTACGATGGAAGGCATGACTGATGGCTACCTCCGCCGCATCGGCACGCTCGTCCGCGAGGCGCGCGTCCGACGCGGGTTCACCACCCAGGACCTCGCCGAGCGGGTCGGGATGACCGGCACCGACATCGAGCAGATCGAGGCGGGCGACCACGACCTGAGCCTCGACGTGCTGGCCGCCCTGGGCAAGGAGCTGGAGGCCGAATTCGTCTCCATGGGCCACTCCGGGCCCCAGCACCTACGCATCGAGGGCGGGCGTCGCCTCGCCGGGTCGATCGAGGTGCGCACCTCCAAGAACGCCGCCGTCGCGACCCTGTGCGCCTCCCTGCTCAACAAGGGCACGACCACCCTGCGCAACCTCGCCAAGATCGAGGAGGTCAATCGGATCCTCGAGGTCCTGAGCAGCATCGGCGTCCGCACCGAGTGGGTCGACGGCGGCAACGACCTGCGCATCACGCCCCCCGCCACCATCGACCTTGCCTCGATGGATGAGGCCGCGGCCAAGCGCACCCGCACGATCATCATGTTCCTCGGCCCCCTCCTGCACGAGTTCGACGACTTCTCCCTGCCGTATGCCGGAGGCTGCGACCTCGGCACCCGCACGGTCGAGCCCCACCTCATCGCCCTGCGCCACTTCGGGCTCGCCGTCGAGGCGACCCAGGGGGCCTACCAGGCCGAGGTCTCCCCCGACACCTGGCCGCGCCGGGCGATCGTGCTGACGGAGCGCGGCGACACCGTGACCGAGAACGTCCTGATGGCCGCTGCCCGCTACGAGGGCGAGACCGTCATCCGCAACGCCTCGCCCAACTACATGGTCCAGGACCTCTGCTTCTTCCTCCAGGAGCTCGGGGTCGAGGTCGACGGCATCGGGACCACCACCCTCACGGTCCGCGGCCAGCGCGTGATCGACCGCGACGTCGAGTACTCCCCCTCGGAGGACCCGATCGAGGCCATGTCCCTGCTCGCCGCCGGTGTGGTGACCAAGTCCGAGATCACCATCAAGCGGGTCCCCATCGAGTTCATGGAGATCGAGCTCGCGACCCTCGAGACCATGGGGATGCGCTACACCCTGTCCGAGGAGTACCTCTCGGGCAACGGCAAGACCCGCCTGGTCGACCTGACGCACGTGCCTGGGCCGCTGACGGCGCCGCGGGACAAGATCCACCCGCTGCCCTTCCCAGGGCTCAACATCGACAACCTCCCGTTCTTCGCCCTCATCGCGGCGACGGCCGAGGGCACCACGATGATCCACGACTGGGTCTACGAGAACCGCGCGATCTACCTCACCGAGCTGACCCGCGTGGGCGGCAACGTGCAGCTCCTCGACCCGCACCGGGTGATGATCAGCGGGCCGACCCGCTGGCGTCCGGCCGAGGTGGTGTGCCCGCCCGCGCTGCGTCCCGCCGTGGTCGTGCTCCTGGCGATGCTGGCGGCCCCGGGCACGTCGGTGCTGCGCAACGTCTACGTCATCAACCGCGGCTACGAGGACCTCGCCGAGCGGCTCACTGCCCTCGGTGCGGGCGTCAGCACCTTCCGCGACATCTGATCCGCCGGGCGACGGGCCGGCGGCGGCACCGCGTCGCCGGCCCGTCGTCCGGTCCGCAGCATCGCGCCCGGCGAGGGTCCGCGCCACGTATCGTGGGGCGGGCCCTTCTCGACGCCCTGCGCGCCCTCGTGCCCCGCGCACTCCCTGCGCACTCCCAACGCCCCTCCCGTGCTGTGCTCGCTCTAGACTCCCCTCGCACCCATCCCGACCCTCGGAGGACCTCCATGGCCGGCGGACTCGCTGCCCTGCTCGACGACATCGCCACCATGGCCAAGCTGGCCGCCGCCTCCGTCGACGACGTCGGCGCCGCCGCCGGGCGGGCCAGCGCCAAGGCCGCCGGCGTGGTGGTCGACGACACCGCGGTGACGCCGCGCTACGTCACCGGGTTCACGCCCGACCGCGAGCTGCCGATGATCAAGAAGATCGCGATCGGCTCCCTGCGCAACAAGCTGCTCTTCATCCTGCCGGCGGCCCTGCTGCTCAGCCAGTTCGCCTCGTGGGCGCTCACCCCCCTGCTGATGCTCGGTGGCACCTACCTGTGCTTCGAGGGCGCGGAGAAGATCTGGGAGAAGGTCTCGGGCCACGGGCACGACGCCGACGAGGCGACGGCGACCATGAGCGGGGAGGAGGCCGAGGGGACCATGACGTCCGGCGCCATCCGCACGGACTTCATCCTGTCCTCCGAGATCATGGTCATCGCCCTCAACGAGGTCGCCAAGGAGGCCTTCTGGACCCGGGCCATCACGCTGGTGATCGTGGCCATCTTCATCACGCTCGGCGTCTACGGCTTCGTCGCCCTGATCGTCAAGATGGACGACATCGGCCTGCACCTGGCCAAGCAGAGCAACGGCGCGTCGCAGTCGATCGGCAACGGCCTGGTCAAGGCGATGCCCGTGCTCCTGCGCTGGCTGGCGATCATCGGCACCGTGGCCATGCTGTGGGTCGGTGGCCACATCCTGCTCATGGGGGTCGACACGCTGGGCTGGCACCCGCCGTACGCCTTCGTCCACCACCTGGAGGAGGCCGTCAAGCACGCGACCGGACCGCTCGGCGGGGTCCTGGGCTGGCTGACCAACACCATCTGCTCGGCGATCGTGGGGCTGGCGGTCGGGGCGGTGATCGTGACGATCCTGCACCTCGTCAAGCGCGGCAAGGGCGAGCCGGCCGAGGGCCACGCCGCACACTGACCGACGAGGCAGCGCGGACGGCTGGACCGACCCGCAGCCGCGCGTCAGAGCGGGGTGACGAGCCCGGCCGGCAGGCGGCCCAGCACCTCGGCCACCTCGTCGAGGAGGGGCGCCTGCACGCTGCTGCGCCGCCAGACCATCGCGATGTCGCGGTGCGGCGCCGCCCCCACGAACTCGCGCAGCACGACCCCGTCCGGGTTGCGGCTCGGCGGCGACACGGCCAGGCGCGGCAGCAGGGTGGTGCCGACGCCTGCGGCGACCATGTGGCGCAGTGTCTCCAGGCTGGTGGCCTGGAAGCCGGACTGCTCCCGGGCCCCGGCGGTCTGGCAGACGTCCAGCGCCTGGTCCCGCAGGCAGTGACCCTCCGCCAGCAGGAGGAGGTCCTCGCCGGCGAGCCGCTCGGCGGGCAGCCTCCCGGTCTCGCCCGCCAGCTCGTGGTCGGCGGGCACCGCGAGCAGGAAGTCCTCACGGAACAACGGCCGCACGTGCAGGGCGTCGTCCACGACCGGCAAAGCGATGAGAGCGGCGTCCAGCGTGCCCGCCAGCAGCTGCTCGCGCAGCTCACCGGTCTTGGCCTCGGTGAGCAGCAGCTCGGCGTCCGGCAGCCGCTCGCGGAGCGCCGGCACCACGTGGGGCAGCAGGTAGGGCCCCAGCGTGGGGAAGAACCCCAGCCGCAGCCGCCCCGCCCGGGGGTCCAAGGCGGAGCGGGCGATGTCGCGGATGTCCTGGGCCTGCCCCAGGATCGACCTGGCCCGCTCGACCACGCGCTCCCCCGCGCCCGTCAGCAGCACCTGGCGGGTGCCGCGCTCGACGAGGTCCACGCCGAGCTCGGTCTCGAGCTTCTTGAGCTGGGTGGACAGGGTGGGTTGGCTGACGTATGCCGCAGCGGCCGCCCGGCCGAAGTGCCGGTGGTCCGCCAGGGCGACGAGGTACTCCAGGTCTCTCAGGTTCACGGGGGACCCGTCAGGCCATCGCCGGGGACGGGGCCGAGGTGCGGATCAGGTGGTCGAAGGCGGACAGCGCGGCCGTCGCTCCGGCGCCCTGCGCCACGACGATCTGCTTGTAGGGGACGTTGGTGCAGTCCCCGGCGCCGAGGACGCCCGGGACCGACGTGCGGCCCATCGCGTCCACGACCAGCTCGCCGCGCTCGGTCAGCTCGACCGCGCCCTTGAGCCACTCGGTGTTGGGCAGCAGGCCGATCTGGACGAAGATCCCCTCGAGCTGCAGCTCCTTGGCCTCGCCGGACGCGCGGTCCTCGTAGCGCAGACCCGTGACCTGCTTGCCGTCGCCGACGACCTCGGTGGTCCGGGCGGACAGGATGACGTCGACGTTGGGCAGGCTGTGCAGCTTGTCCTGCAGGACCTGGTCGGCGCGCATCTCGTCGAGGAACTCGATCAGGGTGACGTGGCCGACGACGCCGGCCAGGTCGATCGCGGCCTCCACGCCGGAGTTGCCGCCGCCGATGACGGCGATGCGCTTGCCCTTGAACAGCGGGCCGTCGCAGTGCGGGCAGAAGGTCACGCCCTTGTTGCGGTACTCCTCCTCGCCGGGCACGCCCATGTGGCGCCAGCGCGCCCCGGTGGCGAGCACGACGGAGCGGGCCTGCAGGGAGGCGTCGCCGAACTTCACCGTGTGGTAGCCACCCTCGGTGTCGGCAGGCACGAGCTCGGTGGCCGCCGGGCCGGAGACCACGTCGACGTCGTACTGGCCGACGTGCTCCCTGAGCGCGTCCGCGAAGCGCGGACCCTCGGTGTAGGACACGGACACGAAGTTCTCGATCGCCATCGTGTCGAGCACCTGCCCGCCGAACCGCTCGCCGACCAGGCCGGTGCGGATCCCCTTGCGGGCGGTGTAGATGGAGGCGGCGGCGCCGGCCGGGCCGGAGCCGACGACGAGGACCTCGTAGGGCTCCTTGCCGTTGAGCTTCTCGGTCGCCCGGTCCACCGCGCCCGCGTCGATCCGGCCGAGGATGTCGGCCATCGTCATGCGGCCGGAGTCGAACAGCTCGCCGTTGACGTAGACGGTGGGGACGGCCTTGATGCCGTGCTCCTCGATCTCGTCCTGGAAGAGCGAGCCCTCGACGGCGGTGTGCTTGATCCGGGGGTTGATGACGGACATGGCGTTGAGGGCCTGGACCACCGTGGGGCAGTTCTGGCAGGACAGCGACATGTAGGTCACGAACTCGAAGTCGCCGTCGATCGCCGCGACCTGCTCGATGGTCTCGGCGTCCTCCTTGATCGGGTGCCCGCCCACCTGCAGCAGCGCCAGGACGAGCGACGTGAACTCGTGGCCGAGCGGGATGCCCGCAAACTCGACGCCCACGTCGGTGCCCGCGCGCTCGATGCGGAAGGACGGACGACGGCTCGAGGTGCCGTCCGTGCGCAGGCTGACCAGGTCCGACAGCGCCGCGATCTCCTCGAGGAGCTGACGCATGTCGCCGGCCTTGGGTCGGTCGTCGAGGGACGCGACCAGCTCGATCGGCTCCTTGACGTTGACGAGCAGGGACTTGACCTGGGTGGTCATGGCGGCGTCGAGCACGGGCACGGGACACTCCTTGGATCGCGTATGACGAGACGGCGGCGGGGTGGGCGCGCGACGCAGGTGCTGCGCGGCGCCGAGGTGAGGTCAGGTGGGGTAGATGCGCGGGGTTGGGGTGGGCCGGACGGCGGCGGCGGGTGACCGGGGTCCGGCCACCCGCCGCGGCACGTGGTGGTGCGTCGGCGAGCGGGTGGGCTCGCCATACGACCTGCTCGGGAGACTCCCGAGGTGAGGTCAGATCTTGCCGACGAGGTCCAGGCCGGGGGTGAGGATGGCCTCGCCCTCTTCCCACTTGGCGGGGCAGACCTCGCCCGGGTGGGCGGCGACGTACTGGGCGGCCTTGACCTTGCGCAGCAGCTCGGTCGCGTTGCGACCGATGCCCTCGGCCGTGACCTCCATGAACTGGATGGTGCCCTCCGGGTCCACCAGGAAGGTGGCGCGGTCGGCGAGGCCGGCGCCCTCGCGCATGTTCTGGAAGTTGTTGGTGATCACGCCGTTGGCGTCGCCGAGCATGTAGTAGTCGATCTTGCCGATCGTGTCGGACGTGTCGTGCCAGGCCTTGTGCACGAAGTGCGTGTCGGTGGACACGGAGAAGACCTCGACGCCGAGCTTCTGCAGCTCCTCGTAGTGGTCCGCGACGTCACCGAGCTCGGTCGGGCACACGAAGGTGAAGTCCGCCGGGTAGAAGAAGAAGATGGCCCACTTGCCGAGGACGTCCTTCTCGCTCACGTCGACGAACTCGCCGCTCTTGAAGGCGGTCGTGGAGAACGGGAGGATCTTGGTGTTCATGAGGTTCATGCGTGCTCCTTGGCTACGGTGCTGGTGGGAACTGCCGATATAGAACCTATATGAATCGACCCGGAAACGAAAGTCAGAGTCGATCGTTTGTGTGCATGTGGTGCATAGGCGCCGTCAATGCGGGCGCACCCACCACGCTAGTGCGCGGGCCCGGCGACACGGACCCCGGGGATGGGATTGACTACGAGGCATGACGCGCACCAACCCCCTGCTCTCGCCCTCGGCCCTCCCCCACCACCTGCCGCCCTACCCGGACCTCCAGGACGAGGACTACCGCGAGGCGATCCTCGAGGGCATGGCCGAGCAGCTGCGCGAGCTGGACGCCGTCGCCACCGACCCGTCGGCGCCGACCGTCGAGAACGTCGTCGAGGCCTGGGAACGCTCCGGACAGACCCTGCGCCGATCGATGGACGCCTTCTGGCCCGTGGCGGCGGCCGACACCAATGCGCGCCGGGACGCCATCCGCGCCGAGCTGGCCCCGCTCCTGGCGGCCCACGGGGACGCGATCATGCTCGACCGCCGGCTCTACGACCGGCTCCTCGCCCTGCGGGCGCGGGTGGACGCCGGCGACATGACGCTGGACGAGGAGACGGCGTGGCTGCTCCATGAGGCCGTCCGGGGCTACGAGCGGGGCGGCATCGCCCTCGACGAGGCGGGGCAGTCCCGGCTGCGGGCGATCAACGCCGAGCTCGCCACGCTGGCGGCCGAGTTCAACGAGCGCGCCGTGGCCGGACGCAACGCCGCCGCCGTGCACGTGACCGACCAGGACCGGCTGGCGGGCCTCGACGAGGCCGACCTCGAGGGTGCCCGCGCCGCCGCCGAGGCGCGGGGTCTCGACGGCTGGCTGGTCGAGCTCGTCAACACCACCGGGCAGCCCCGGCTCGCCGTGCTCGCCGACCGGTCGCTGCGCGAGGAGCTGCACCACGCCTCGGTGGGCAGGGGGCTCGAGGGCGAGCACGACACGCGGGAGCTCGTCGTGCGGACGGCGCGGCTGCGGGCGGAGAAGGCCGCCCTGCTCGGCCACGAGCACTACGCGGCCTACGTCGCCTCCGACGGCTGCGCGGGGTCGACCGAGGCGGTCATGCAGATCCTCACCCGGGTGGGGCCGGCCGCGGTCCGCAACGCCCGCGCCGAGGCCGAGGTCCTGCAGGAGCGGCTGCAGGAGATCGAGCCGGGCGCCGTGCTCGAGCCCTGGGACTGGGCGTATGTCGCGAACCTCGTCCGCGGCGAACGCTACTCGCTGGACGAGAGCCTCCTGCGCCCCTACCTCGAGCTCGAGCGCGTCCTCCACGAGGGCGTCTTCGCGGCGGCCACCGCGCTCTACGGCATCACCTTCCACGAGCAGCCGGAGCTCGTGGGCTACACGGCGGACGCCCGGGTCTACGAGGTGCGCGAGCCGGACGGCGCGGTGCTGGGTGCCGTGGTCCTGGACCCGTGGACCCGGCCCGGCAAGCAGGGTGGCGCCTGGATGACCTCGCTGCTGGACCAGAGCACCCTGCTCGGGCACCGCCCGGTGGTCACCAACACGTGCAACCTGTCCCGGCCCGCCCCCGGCCGTCCCACGCTGATGTCCTGGGACGAGGTGATCACGCTGTTCCACGAGTTCGGGCACGACCTGCACGGGCTCCTGTCCGACGTGCGCTACCCGTCGCGGTCGGGCACCGCGACCCCGCAGGACTTCGTCGAGTTCCCGAGCCAGGTCAACGAGATCTGGGCCTGGGACCCTCAGCTGCTCGCGCGCTACGCCGTGCACCACGAGACCGGCGAGCCGATGCCCGCGGCGTGGATCACGACCCTGCTCGACGCCCGGCACTTCGACCAGGGCTACGAGATGACCGAGTCGTATGCCGCGATGCTGCTCGACCAGGCCTGGCACCAGACCCCGCTGGACCGGCTCCCGTCGTCCGTCGACGAGGTGGAGGCCTTCGAGCGGGCGGCGCTCGAGCAGGCCGGCATGGCCTTCGACCTGGTCCCGCCGCGCTACCGGTCCACCTACTTCTCGCACGTCTTCGCGAGCGGGTACGCCGCCAGCTACTACTCCTACATGTGGTCCGAGGTCTACGACGCGGACACCGTGGCGTGGTTCGAGGCGAACGGCGGCCTCTCGCGCGAGACCGGCGAGCGCTTCCGGCGCGAGCTGCTGGCCCGCGGCGGGTCGCTGGACGTCACCGAGGTCTACCGCAGGTTCCGCGGGCAGGACCCCGACGTGCAGCACCTGCTGGACCGGCACGGCCTCGACTGACCTCAGGTCTGACCGCAGCGGTCGGAGGCCTGGCGCTGGGAGCGTCCGGCCACGTCGTCGGGCACCGCCCGCGCCACCTGCCCCAGCAGGGACGAGTCGAGGTGGGCCAGCAGGTCGGCGGGGTCGTCATACACCTCGTCGGCCCCGGCCTCGAGCAGCTCGGCCCGGCCGATCCCGCCGCAGGTGACCATGATCGACCACAGGCCGGCGCGCTCGGCCGCCGCGACGTCCCACACGGTGTCCCCGACGACGACCGTCTGCTCCGGGTCGAGGCCGTAGCGCTCGACCGCCACCGTCAGGAGGTCCGGCTCGGGCTTCGCCTCCTCGACGTCGCCGCTGGTCGTGGCACCCGCGAGGACGTCCTCCGAGACGCCGATCGCCGGGACCATCCAGTCGAGGTCACCCTCCTGGCCGCTCGTCGCGAGCACGACCAGGAGCCCGGCGTCGTGGCAGGCGCGCAGCAGGTCCGCGGCGCGGGGGAAGGCGGTGAGGTCGGCCTTGAGGGGCTCGTACTCCTCGCTGTGCCGGTCCACGGCCTCCTCGTCCTCGCCGCCGGTGAGGTGGCGGACCAGCCCCGCGCTGGCGATGCCGATGGCCGAGTGGCACTGCTGCATGGTGATCTCGTCGTGGCCGGTCGCGCGCAGCGCCCGCCACCAGGCGAGGGTGTGCAGGTAGTTGGTGTCGAGCAGGGTGCCGTCGACGTCGAAGAGGACGCCAGGTCGCAGGTCAGCCACGGGAGGCCTCCCGCAGCCGCTCCAGCAGCGGTCCGGCGGCCTGCTCCAGGAACGCGTCCTGGGTGTCGCCGCCGATCTGGACGAGCGCGACGTCGGTGAACCCCGCCTCCCAGTAGGGGCGCACGCTCTCGACGATGGCGTCGAGGTCAGGTCCGCAGGGGATGCTCTCGGCGACGTCCTCGGGCCTCACGAACTGCGTGGCGCCGGCGAAGCCCGCCGTGGTCGGCAGGTCGGCATTGACGTCCCACCCGCCCGCGAACCACCGGAACTGCTCGTGGGCGCGCTCGACGGCGGCGTCCTTGCTGGGGTCCCAGCTGATGGGGATCTGCCCGATGGCCCGGGCGCCGGCGCCGATGCTCGGCTTGCCCGGCAGGTCGTCCCACGCCGCGATCAGGTCGGGGTCCGGCTCTGTCGCGACGAGGTGGTCGGCGAAGGCCGCGCAGCGCTCCAGCGCCTTGGGGCCGCCCGCGGCGAGCGCGATGTCGACGCCCTCCTCTGGCAGGTCCCAGATACGAGCCGAGTCGACGCGGTAGTACTCGCCGTCGTACGTGACCAGCTCGCCGGAGTGCAGCTCGTGGATGATCTCCATGGCCTCGGCCAGCATGTCCTGGCGGGCGGAGACCGCGGGCCAGCCCGCACCGACGACGTGCTCGTTGAGGTTCTCCCCGGAGCCCAGCCCGAGCGTGAACCGGCCGTCGGCCATGATCTGGACGGTGGCCGCCTGCTGCGCCACGACCGCCGGGTGGTAGCGCAGGATCGGGCAGGTCACATAGGTCATGAGCTCGACGCGCTCGGTGACGTGCGCGACGGCACCGAGGACGCTCCAGACGAACGGCGCGTGACCCTGGGCGCTCAGCCAGGGGAAGTAGTGGTCGCTGGCGACCTCGAGGTCGAAGCCGACGTCCTCGGCCTTGCGGGCGAAGCGGACCAGGTCCTTGGGACCGGCCTGCTCGGTCATCAGGGTGTAGCCGAATCGGGTCATGGGACAGGCATACCCGTGGGTGCCGGGTCGGTAGACCTCGGCTGGTCCTCAGGCGAGCAGCGTCTCGGCGATCGCGTCGGGGGTGAGCCCGATGGCCGCGAGCACCTGCCCGCGGGAGGCGTGGTCGAGGAACTCCTTGGGGATCCCGAAGGGTCGCACCGGCGCCGTGACGCCGGCCTGCTGCAGCGCGAGCGTGATCGCGGAGCCCACGCCGCCGGAGACGAGGTTGTCCTCGATGACGACGACCTGGTCGGCGCGGCGAGCCTCGTCCACCACGTCGTCGCTGACCGGGAGCGCCCACACTGGGTCGACGACCCGGACGGACCGGCCGGCGTCCTCGAGCCGGGTGGCCACGCCCAGGGCGGTCGGCACCATGGAGCCCACCGCGACCACGAGGGTGTCGACGTGCTCCTCCCCCGGGCCGTGCAGGACGTCGACGGTGCCGCGCTGCTCGAGGGCGGGGATCGGCGCGGGCGGGTTGCCCTTGGCGAAGCGGATGATCGAGGGGGCGTCGGTGATGTCGACCGCGCGGCGCAGCGCGAGGTCGATCTGCTCGCCGTCGCGGGGGGCCGCGAGGTGCAGCCCCGGCACGACGTTGGCCAGGGTCATGTCCCACATGCCGTTGTGCGACGCGCCGTCCGACCCGGTCACGCCGGCCCGATCCAGCACGAAGGTCACGCCCGCCCGGTGCAGCGCACAGTCCATGAGCAGCTGGTCGAAGGCGCGGTTGAGGAAAGTCGAGTAGATCGCCACGACCGGGTGCAGCCCGGCGTAGGCCAGACCCGCGGCCATGGTCACGGCGTGCTGCTCGGCGATGCCGACGTCGATGACCCGCTCGGGGAACTTGAGGGAGAAGTCGCGCAGCCCGACGGGGATGAGCATGGCGGCGGTCAGGGCCACCACGTCGTCGCGCTCCTGGCCGAGGGCGACCAACGAGTCGGAAAAGTCGTCGGTCCAGGAGCGGCCCGACACCTCGAGGGGCAGGCCGGTCTCGGGGTTGATGACGCCCACCGCGTGGAACTGGTCGTCCGCGTGCTGGCGGGCGGGGCGGTAGCCCTTGCCCTTCTTGGTCAGGACGTGGACCAGCACCGGCGAGCCGTAGCCCTTGGCCTGGCGCAGCGCCACCTCGAGGGCATGCTCGTCGTGCCCGTCGACCGGACCGACATACTTGATGCCGAGGTCCTCGAAGAGGCCCTGCGGCGCGACGATGTCCTTGAGACCCTTCTTGATCCCGTGCAGGGTCTCGAAGGCGGGGCGCCCGACCACGGGAGCCCCCGAGATGGCGCGCTTGCCGATGCTCAGCATCCGCTCGTAGCCCTGGGTGGTGCGCAGCGTCGACAGGTGCTCGGCGAGCCCGCCCGTGGTGGGGGCGTAGGACCGCTCGTTGTCGTTGACGACCACGACGAGGGGCAGGTCCTTGCGGGCGGCGATGTTGTTGAGCGCCTCCCAGGCCATGCCGCCGGTCAGGGCCCCGTCGCCGATGACGGCGACCGTGTGTCGCTGGCGGTCGCCCGTGAGCTGGTGGGCGATGGCGATCCCCTCGGCCCAGGACAGGGAGGTCGAGGCGTGGGAGTTCTCGACCACGTCGTGCTCGGACTCGGCGCGGGACGGGTAGCCGGAGAGCCCGCCCTGGGCGCGCAGGGCCGAGAAGTCCTGCCGCCCGGTCAGCAGCTTGTGGACATAGCTGATGTGTCCGGTGTCGTAGACGATCGTGTCGTGCGGCGACTCGAAGACGCGGTGCAGCGCGATGGTCAGCTCGACGACCCCGAGGTTGGGGCCGAGGTGTCCGCCCGTCCTGGCCACCTGGTTGACCAGGAACTCCCTGATCTCCGCCGCCAGGGCGGGGAGGCGAGAGGCGGGCAGCCGACGCAGTGCCGTCGGGCTGGTGATGGTCGAGAGCACACCTTGAGCCACGAGTGGATCCGACTCCTTCGGAAGAGGACGCGACTTGCGAGTCTAGACCAGCGGGTGGTCCCGGACGGGCGCGGCGGGCTCAGAGCCGGGGCACGAACCGGCGCCCCTGCATGGCCTCGTGCACGAGGTGGACGCTGCGCGCCGTGGCCCGCAGGCGCACCCCCTCCGCCTCGAGGTCGGCCATGACGTCGCGGAGCGCCTCCGGGGGCAGGTCCTCGCCCAGCGCCACCCGCACCTGGCGGTAGGCCTGCCGCATCGCGGCGAGCTGGGCGTCCACGTGCTGCACCGCCACCCAGGCCAGCGCCTGCGGGTGCCGGCGCCACGACGCGTAGCCGCGGAAGTCGGCCGGACACTGGTCGAGCAGCCACGGGACGGCGTGCTCGCGCCAGCCCTGGCTCTCGGGCGGCGGGATCTCCCCGGGCCAGCCGGGTGGGACGTGCGCGGTCATGGGACCAGTGTGCCGCGGGCCTCTGACAGACCCTCGGCGGCGGGACGCCCGGGACGTGGTCGTCCCCGCCGATCGTGCCGGATGCCGGATGCCGGATGCCGGACCCCGTATGCCGGACGCCGTGCTCCCTGTGCCCACGCCCTGTGCCGTCAGGCGGTCGCCACCGTGACGTCGTCGGGCAGGCCCTCCACCGTGGCCGTCCCGTCCGCCGCCACCGTGACCGAGAACGCCGTCGGGCCGAAGCGCAGGCCCCGCACGGTGAGCGGGCCGAAGGGAAGCGACGGCAGCGGCCGCACCTCGACGTGCCGCCCGGGCACGTCGACGCGCAGGCCGAGGACGGCGGTCACGACGGCGGCGGCCGACGCTGCGGACCAGGCCTGGGGGCGGCAGGACGCGGGGTACGGCGCCGGGCGACCGAGGACCGGGTCCCCGGCATACAGCTCGGGCCATCGGTAGCCGAAGGCGACCGACGAGGCGACCAGGCTGCGGGCCACGTCCCCGGCCCGCTCGGTGCGGCCCTCGGCCACCAGGCCGAGGAGCCCGATAGCCGTGTCGTGGACCCACACCGAGCCCGTGTGGTAGCCGATGGGGTTGTAGGCGGGGTTGCTGCGCGAGAGCGTGGCGATGCCGTAGGGGCCGAGCAGGTCAGGCCCCGTCAGGGTGTCGGCGACGAGGGCGGCCTCGTCCGCAGTGAGGGCACCCGAGCCGAGGGCGTGGCCCATGTTGGACCCGATCCCGTCCACCGGGCGCCCGTCTGCGTCCAGGGCCATGGCCAGGTGCGGACCCCGCGGCCCGCGCACCCAGTAGGCCTCGCGGACCCGGGTCGCCAGCGCGTCGGCCAGCCGGTCCAGGTCCGCGAGCTCCTGCGGCGTGCCGGCGTCCAGGGCCTCCAGCAGCGCTCGGGCCTCGCGAGCCGCCTCGACCGCGTAGGTCTGCGCCTCGAGCAGGGCGATCGGCGCGGGGGCGATGGAGCCGTCGGAGCGGCGCATCGAGTCGCCGCTGTCCTTCCAGCCCTGGTTGGCCAGCCCCGTCCCGCTGCGGTCGACGTAGCGGAGCAGCCCGTCGGGGCTGTCCTGCACCTGTCGGGCGATCCACCCGAGGGCCGCCCGCAGGGGCGGGAGCAGGTCACGCACCTCGTCCTCGGGGAGGCCGTGGCGCCACGCGTCGTGCAGCAGGCACACCCACAGCGACGTGGCGTCCACCGTGCCGTAGTAGGTGGACGGCAGGGCCAGGCCGGTGACGTCGTCGACGTACCGCTCGCGGCGCACCTCGTGCAGGATCTTGCCGGGCTCCTCCGCGGTCGTGGGGTCGTCCACGCGGCCCTGGCGTCGGGCCAGGGTGCGCAGGGTGCCCCCCGCGAGGGTGGTCCCGAAGGGCAGGGACAGCCGGGCGGCCCAGATCGAGTCGCGACCGAACAACGTGAGGTACCACGGGGACCCGGCACCCGCGAAGACGTCGTCCGGGGCGTCGGGGTCCCGCATCGTCAGCTGGCGCAGGTCCTCGAGCGCGCTGCTGACCACGACGTCGAGGCGGGTGTCGGCGGCCTCGACCAGCACCGAGGACCAGTCCACCAGGTCCGCGCCGGGGTCGGCGTCGAACGCCGTGGCGGCGAGGCGCTGGGTGACCACCGACACCCGCACCGACCTGGTCTGGCCCGGGGGCACCTCGAGGTCGAAGCGGATGCGCGAGGGCCGGTCCGGCTCCCCCGCCTCGACGGCGGAGGGTCGCGGCTCGGTCACGACGTGCGTGAGGTGCCGGTCGTCCGACCAGGTGAGGACCACGTCGGGGGTGCGGGCCCCCGCGGTCATCGTGGGCAGCAGCGGGCCCGCGGGCTCGCCGGACTTGACCGCGCCCAGGGAGGCCCCGTCCCCGCCGATCTCCACCACCAGGCGGGTGCGGACGGTCTCGGCCGCGCGTGAGGTCAGGCGGATGGTCTCGGTCATCCCCGCGTCGTGCACCGCCCGGACGCGCCGCAGCTCGACCGTGGGGTCCGGGCCGGGGGTGCCGAGGTGGCGCAGAGAGGTGAGGACATGGGTCTCGGGCCCGACGCTCGAGGACATCACCAGGTCGCCGGCGTGGTCGTCGGCCAGCACCCTGAGGTGGGAGACGACACGACGGTCGTCGACGAAGACCCCCGTGCCAGGCGCGGTCATCGTCCCGTCGCGCGCGGACAGCGCCGTGGCATTACCGTGAACTGCCAGCTCCAGCTCGTGCAGCCATGGCTGCCGGCGGCTGGCGTCTGGTGTCAAGCGGCTCTGCTCCGGCACGGGACGACCTCTCGTGGAGACCCGAGCGCCGCTGTTGACAGGCTGATTGCCCGGGGTGACGATGATTCTGATCGTTCAAAGGTGATGATACCTCGCAGCGATCGCACAGCCTGTCCAAGGAGTCGATGGTGACGATGAGCAGCAGCATGGGGCACCGCCGCGCGACGATCAACGACGTCGCCCGGGCGGCCAACGTGTCACGGCAGACCGTGAGCAACGCCGTCAACCGGCCGGATCGCGTCGCACCCCAGACGCTGCAGCGGGTGCAGATCGAGATCGACCGTCTCTCCTACCGCCCCAGCTCGGCCGCCAAGTCCCTGCGCGAGCAGCGGGCGGGCGCGATCGGCCTCGAGCTGGACGCCCGCGGCGACGCCGCCAGCGCCGAGGTGGCCTACCCCTTCCTCACCCAGCTCTCCCTGGCCGCCCGCAGCCACCGCTGCCACGTCGTCACCTTCGGGACGGACTCCCCCACGCCCACCACCTCGGGCTACGAGTCCGTGGTGCGGGCCCACCTGGTCGACGCCTTCGTGCTCTACGGCACCCACCACGGCGACCCGCGCCCCGAGTGGCTGAACGAGCACGGCATCCCCTTCGCGACCTTCGGGCGGGTCTGGGACGACCCCGAGTTCACCGCCTGGGGCGACGTCGACGGCCGCGCCGGCACGACCGCCGCGGTGCGTCACCTCGTCGACCAGGGCTACGGGCGGGTGGCCTTCCTCGGCTGGCCCGAGGGCTCGGCCGTCGGGGACGACCGCCTGAGCGGGTGGCGCGACACCGCCGCGGATCTCGGCGTCCTCGACGAGTCGCTGGTGGCCCGCACCGAGCAGGACCTCCCGCAGGCCCAGGCCGCCGCGGCCGACCTGCTGGGGTCGCTCCAACCGGGTGACGCGATCGTCTGCGTCTCGGACATGGTCGCCCTCGGCGCCCGGCAGGCCGTCGTCGACGCCGGCCTCGTCCCCGGCCGGGACATCGGCCTCGTCGGCTTCGACGGGACCAGCACGGCCGGCATGTTCGACCTGACCACCGTCGTGCAGCCGCTGGCCGAGATCGTCGAGCACCTGCTCACCCAGATCGACGTCCTCCTCGCCGACGGCGACGAGCCGGCGCAGGGAGCCCTGCTGGCCCCGACCCTGCGCCTGGCCGGCAGCACGAGACGGCCCTGACGAGAGGGCGACCTCACCACGAGCCCGACCCCGCCCCGCGGCGGGTGGGCGGCATACCCGTCGATCCACAGATTTGAACGATCCAACCCCGAGCACCCACGAAGCGCCACCCACCGATCGTCCAGGACCACCAGGAGCCAACGATGACTCTCCCCACCCGCACCGTCGTCCTCGTCAGCCTCGCGGCCACGACCGCCCTCGCCCTCGGTGCGTGCGGTGGAGGCGGGTTCGACGCCGCCCCGAGCAGCAGCGCACCCGCGGCGCAGTCCGGGCTGGCCTCCCTGCGGATGCTGGTCGGCGTCTCCAACGACGTCGAGCTCGGGGCCGTCCGCAAGGCCACCGAGGCGTGGGCGGCCAAGACCGGCAGCTCCGTGCAGGTCACCGGCACCGCCAAGCTGCCCGAGGAGCTGGCCAAGGGCTTCGCCGGGGGCTCCCCCGCCGACCTGTTCTACCTCGAGCCCGCCCAGGTGGGCACCTTCACCAAGGCCGGCAACCTGTACGCCTACGGCGACCAGCTGACGGGCCTGGACTACGTCCCCTCGCTGCGGCAGACCTTCACCATCGACGGCAAGCTCCAGTGCGCGCCCAAGGACTTCTCCACCCTTGCCCTCGTGATCAACGAGGAGCTCTGGACCAAGGCCGGCCTCACGAACGCCGACGTCCCGAAGGACTGGGCCGGCCTCGAGCGGGTCGCCACCCGCCTGACCACCGGATCCCAGACGGGGCTGGTGATCTCCCCCGAGTTCCAGCGCGTGGGTGCCTTCATGACCCAGGCCGGGGGCTGGGTGCTGTCCGAGGACGGCAAGACCGCGACGGCCGACTCCCCCGAGAACCTCGCCGGCCTCACCGAGGCGCAGAAGCTCCTGCGCAGCGGTGCCATGAAGCTCTCCAAGCAGGTCGACGCGGGCTGGGGCGGCGAGGCCCTGGTCAAGGGCAAGGCCGCCATGACGATCGAGGGCAACTGGATCCGTGGCGCGCTCGCCAAGGACGCCCCCGACCTCAAGGTCAAGGTCGTCGAGCTGCCCGCCGGCCCCAAGGGCAAGGGCACCCTGATGTTCACCAACTGCTGGGGCATCGCCGCCAAGAGCAAGAACCAGGCCGCCGCGGTGGACCTCGTGAAGTTCCTCGGCGAGGACGCCCAGCAGCTGAGCGCCGCCAAGGCCTTCGGGGTCATGCCGTCGACCACCTCCGCGATGGCCAAGTACAAGGCGGCCACCCCGGCGGACGCCGCCTTCGTCGCCGGGGCGTAGTACGGCAAGGGAATGCCCACCACGCCTGGCTTCGACGCGGTGCTCGCGGACGCCAACGCCCCAGATCGAGTCCCTGGCGACCGGTGACCCCAAGGCCATCCTCACGACGATGCAGCGCAACGCCGAGGCAGCGATCAAGGGCTGACGCCATGACGAGCCCCACGACGCAGCGACGGCCGCGACGGTCGCGACGGTCCGGGCCTGGCATCCACGCCGGACAGACCGCGGCCGGCTGGGCCTTCACCCTGCCGATGATCCTGATCCTCGGCACCTTCATGATCGTGCCGATCGGTATGGCGCTCTACGTCTCCTTCACGCGCTGGAGCGGCAACGGCGACCCGTTCGTCCAGGCCAACGCCCCGTTGGTCGGCCTGGACAACTACGCGACGCTGCTGTCCGGCCAGGGCCTGACCGGGCGCGACTTCATGACCTCGGTCGGCAGCCCGTCGGTCGCGATGCTCGTCCTGATCCTGCTGGCCGTGTGGACCACGACCGGGACCTTCATGCTGATGTTCCTCGCCGCCCTGCAGGACCTGCCCGAGGACGTCGACGAGGCGGCCGCGCTCGACGGCGCCACGGGCTGGCAGAAGCTGTGGTACGTCACGGTCCCGCAGCTGCGGTCCGTGCTCTTCCTCGTGGTCACGCTGGGCCTGATCGGCACCTGGCAGGTCTTCGACCAGGTCTACGCGACCGGCGGCGGCTCCCCCGGCAAGACCCTGCTCACCCCGGCCTACCTGTCCTACGAGCAGTCCTTCAAGCAGGGCCGGTTCGGGACCGGGGCCGCGATGGCCTTCATCATCTTCGTGATCATCGTGCTGCTCACCTGGGTGCAGCGCCGGGTCATGACCGAGCGCGACGAGGTGGGGCGATGAGCCTGCGACGCACCCTGGCGTATGCCGTGCTGGTGGCGGCGGCCGTGGTCTACCTCTACCCCTTCGTCATCCAGGTGGCCACGTCCCTCAAGACCGACCCGGACGCCTCGACCAACCCCCTGTCGCTGCTCCCCCACCCCCTCTCGACCCAGGCGTGGGGCGCGGTGCTCGGCAGCGGCGACAGCCAGCTGCCCGTCCTGCGGTGGCTGACCAACTCGGTGGTCGTGACCGTGGCCGTGACGGCCGGCCGGGTGTTCTTCGACTCCCTCGCCGGCTACGCCCTGTCGCGGTTGCACTTCCGCGGGCGCGGCGCGGTCTTCGCCCTGGTCCTGGCCGTCATGTCGGTCCCCGGCGTCGCCCTGCTCATCCCCAAGTTCCTCATGGTCAAGTACCTCGGCATCTACGACACCTACGCCGCGATGATCCTGCCGCTGCTGGTCGACGCGGCCGGCGTCTTCATCATGAAGCAGTTCTTCGACAGCGTCCCCGTCACCATCGAGGAGGCCGCCCGCCTGGACGGCGCGTCGGTCTTCCGGACCTTCTGGTCGGTGATCCTGCCCATGGCGCGACCCGCGCTGATCACCTTGACGATCCTGTCCTTCCAGGGTTCGTGGAACGAGTTCAGCCACTTCCTGGTGGTGACGGGCAGCCCCGAGCACAAGACGCTCGTGACCGGCCTGGCGGACCTGACCGCGGGCGGGCTGGGGTCCGGGACGCAGTTCCCGCTCAAGATGGCGACGGCCCTGATCACGACCATCCCGGTCGCCGTCCTGTTCTTCGTCTTCCAGCGGCACCTCGTCCGGGGCGCCAACGGCGGGGCCGTCAAGGGCTGAGGCAACCCTCAACGGCCTCGACGGCCCCGCCGGCCGCGTCGGCGGGGCAGGACGCGTGATCAGGCGTTGGCCGGGTCGCGGAAGTACTGCCAGGCGTCGCTCATGCGCTTGGCCTGACCGGCGGTGAAGCTGTCCATGCAGGAGTCCTGCGTGTAATCCATGAAGTTGTGGATCGGGTCCAGACCGGGAGCGTCGCAGGAGTCGGCGCCGACGGGGCAGTCGAACTGCGGGTGCGCCTCGGCAGGGGTGTCGGCGACGAAGTCGTTGGACCACGTGCAGCCGCCCTGGAAGGTGTGGTAGAGCGAGAGCCAGTGCCCGGCCTCGTGGACCAGGGTGTCGCCGAGCGCGTACTTGCCGGCGGTGCCGCCCGGCATCGACTCGTCGAGCATCACCACGCCGTCGAGGTAGTCGCGCCCGTTGTTGTAGTCCTTGGGGAAGTAGGCCCAGCCCAGCAGGCCGCCCCCGATGTCGCCGGTGTAGACGTTGAGGGTCCGGGAGTCGCCCGTGTGCAGGGCGGCCTTCATGGCCTTCTCGGTCTTGCCCGGGACGACCGTGTACCACGCCGGGTTCACGGTGTGGTCGATGCCCGCCAGGCGCCAGCGGAAGGGTGTGTCGGCGCCGCCGGTCTGCCCGCTGTAGGACGCGTTCATGACGTCCATCTGCGCCGCGATCATCCGCTCGTAGCGCGCCCGCTCGGCGGCGGTCAGCACGTGGTCCGACGTGACGTGGAAGACGACGGGGACCGTCACGCTTCCGGGGGCCAGCTGCGGGAAGCTCTCGAGCACGCCGTAGGCCTTGGCGCCGCTGCCGCGGGTGACGTCCGGCTCCTCGGCCGCGGAGGTGTCCTTCTTGCGGGCGGCCGAGAACAGCTCGAGGCAGTCCTGCACGGCGGCGGACGGCTGGACGGCGGTGCTCGCCGCGGTGGGGGCGGCGACGGTGGAGGTGGCGACGGTGGAGGTGGCGACGGCGGCGGGACCGGCGGTGATCGCCGCGGCGGCAGCGATCGCGAGGGCACCGGGGAGAGCGAGCCTGCGGGACATGGCAGAGCCTTTCGTTGGGGGTTGCGTGACCGTATGCCGGACCCGCCCCTCACGTCAGCACCCGAATGGGCGAAACGCCCGGCTCGTTCCCAGCGAGGGACCGTCCCGGCGACGGCTCGCGGGGCCGGCCGTCTGTCGGTGGCGCCCCCTACGATGCGGACCATGGAGCAGCACGTCGTCGTCGTCGGGGTCGAGACCACGACCGTCCGCGTGGTCGAGGAGCTGGCCCGCTCGCGCACGGCCGCCGTGGTCGTGGTCCCGCCCACGGCCGACCCGATGGTCGTGGCGGAGCTGCGGGCCCGGGACGTCACGGTCGTCGAGGCGGCCCGCACGGACGAGCGGGTCCTGCGCGAGGCCGGCGTCCACCGGGCGCGGGCCGTCATCGTCCTCGGCCGGGACGAGGTGGCCTCCACGAGGACGGCCCTGGCGGTCAAGGATGCCGACGGGCGCGTCCCCATCGTGCTCGAGGTCGTCAACCCGGCGTTCGGCTCGCGGCTCGCCCCGCTGCTCGGCGACTGCACCGTCCTGTCCCCCGCCCAGCTGGCGGCGCCGGCCTTCATCGGGGCCGCGATCGGCGACGGGAGGTGCAGGCCCTGCGGCTCGGCGGTCGTGACGTGGTGGTGGGTCCCAGCACATCGGTCGCCGGGCAGGTGCTGGCCGACCTCGGGGACCCCGTGCGCGGGCCGCTCCCGGACGCCCACGGCGCGAGCGCAGACGTGCGCCCGGACGACGCGACGGCCGTGGTCATCGGCACGCAGCGCCGCCACCACGGCCGGCAGGTCCGCACCCGCGGGATCCTGGGCGGCGCCGCACGACTGCTGGACCGGCGCCAGCGGATCGTGCTCCTGCTCCTGCTCGGCGTCATCCTCGCGAGCACGGCCTACTTCCACAGCACCGCCGGCAAGGACTGGCTCACCTCGCTCTACCTCGCGTTCACCACGGCGACGGGGACGGGCTACGGCGACCCCGACGACGCCGAGCTGACGGTGCGGTTCACGGCGATCGTCATCCAGGTCATGGGCCTGCTGCTCGCCTCCGGCCTGACGGCCGTCATGACCGACGCCCTGACCAGCTCGCGCCTCGCCACCCTCACGGGCAGCGTCCGCGGGCGGCCCCGGCACCACGTGGTGGTGTGCGGGCTCGGCCGGATCGGCACCGCCGTGGTCGTGGGCCTGCGCGAGCGCGGGATCCCGGTGGTCGCGGTCGAGCGCAACGAGGAGGCCTACGGCGTCAACCGGATCCGCCGCCTCAAGGTGCCGGTCGTGATCGGCGAGGCGAGCGACCCCTCCACCCTCGAGGAGGCCGGCATCCACCGCTGCGACGCCGCCATGGCCCTGACCGACGACGACGCCGTCAACCTCGAGATCTCCCTGGTGGCCAGGGCCGCCCGCGAGGACCTGCGTATCGTGACCCGGCTCTACGACGACGACCTCGCGACCCGCGTCGAGCGTCGGCTGCAGCTCGGCGCGACCCGGTCGGTGTCCATGCTGACCGCGCCGGCATTCGTGGCGGCGGCCCTCGGGCGTCCCCGCTCCACGATCGTCCCTGTGGGGCGCCGGGTGGTCCTGCTCACCGAGCTGCAGGTCGAGGAGGACGCCGGGCTGGTGGGGGTGCTGCCGTCCCAGCTGTCGCAGGGCGGCGACGTGCGGCTGCTCGCCGTGCGGCGCGAGGGCGGCGCGTGGGTCTGGCACGAGCCGGACGAGGCGTTCGGCCCCGGCGACCGGATCGCGGTCGCCGCCACCCGCACCGGGCTCGGGCAGCTGCGGCTCGCCTGCCGACCCCCAGCGTGACGGCGCGGGACGGCATACGGCCGTGGCCCGGTCCCCCTCGAGGAGGAACCGGGCCACGACCAGCCGGACGACGCTGGGTCGTCAGGCGGTGACGAGCGACCGCAGGACGTACTGCAGGATGCCGTCGTTGAGGTAGTACTCACGCTCGCCGGGGGTGTCGATCCGGACGACCGCGTCGAACTCGACCGTGTCGCCGCCGTCCTTGGACGCCGTGACGTGCACGGTCTTGGGGGTCTTGCCCTCGTTGAGCTCGGTGACCCCGGTGATGTCGAAGGTCTCCGTGCCGTCCAGGCCCAGCGAGTCGGCCGACTCGCCCTCGGGGAACTGCAGCGGCAGCACGCCCATGCCGATCAGGTTGGAGCGGTGGATGCGCTCGTAGGACTCGGTGATGACCGCCTTGACGCCCAGCAGGCGCGTGCCCTTGGCCGCCCAGTCGCGCGACGAGCCCGAGCCGTACTCCTTGCCGCCGAGGATCACCAGCGGGACGCCGGCCTCCTGGTAGGCCTCGGACGCCTCGTAGATCGTCGTCTGCTCGCCACCGTCGAGGAAGTTGCGGGTGTAGCCGCCCTCGACGCCGTCCAGCAGGAGGTTCTTGAGACGGATGTTGGCGAAGGTGCCGCGCACCATGACCTCGTGGTTGCCGCGGCGCGAGCCGTAGGAGTTGAAGTCCTTGCGCTCCACGCCGTGCTCGGCGAGGTACGTGCCCGCAGGGCTGTCGGCCTTGATCGAACCGGCCGGGCTGATGTGGTCGGTGGTGACCGAGTCGCCCAGCTTGGCGAGCACCCGCGCGCCCGAGATGTCCTCGGCCGGCGTGAGCTCCATGGTCATGCCGTCGAAGTAGCTCGGCTTGCGGACGTAGGTCGAGTCCTGGTCCCACGCGAAGGTCTTGCCCTCGGGCGTCTCCAGGCCCTGCCAGCGCTCGTCCCCGGCAAAGACGTCCTTGTAGTCGTCGACGAACAGGTCGCGGCTGATCGACTCGGCGATCGTGCGCTCGACGTCCTCCGGCGAGGGCCAGATGTCCTTGAGGTAGACGTCCTTGCCGTCGGTGTCCTGACCGAGCGCCTCGGCCTCGAAGTCGAAGTCCATCGTCCCGGCCAGGGCGTAGGCGATGACCAGCGGCGGGGACGCCAGGTAGTTCATCTTGACGTCCGGGCTGATCCGGCCCTCGAAGTTGCGGTTGCCCGAGAGCACGGCCGACACCGACAGGTCGTTGTCGTTGATGGCCTTGCTGATCTCGTCGTCGAGGGGCCCGGAGTTGCCGATGCAGGTGGCGCAGCCGTAGCCGACGAGGTGGTAGCCCAGCGCCTCGAGGTGCGGCCACATGCCGGCCTTGTCGTAGTAGCCGGTGACGACCTGCGAGCCCGGCGCCATGGAGGTCTTGACCCACGGCTTGGCCTTGAGACCGCGCTCGTTGGCGTTCTTGGCCAGCATGGCCGCGGCCATCATGACCGACGGGTTGGAGGTGTTGGTGCAGGACGTGATCGAGGCGATCGCGACGTGGCCGTGGTCGATGTCGAAGGTGCCCTTGTCGGTCGTGACCGAGACCTTGTGCGAGGGGCGCGAGGACCCGTTGCCCTCGTTGGCCGGCTGGGTGCCGCCGCTCTCGGTGTCGCTGGTCTGGGACGGGGCGTCGGAGGCCGGGAACGACCCGCCCGAGGACCCGTTGCCCTCCTCGTGCTTGACATAGGTCGGCAGGACCTTGCGGAACGCGGCCTTGGCGTCGGTGAGGACGATGCGGTCCTGGGGACGCTTGGGCCCGGCGATCGAGGGCACCACGGTGCTCAGGTCCAGCTCCACCAGCTCGCTGTAGCGGGCCTCGGCGCTGGGGTCGAGCCACATGCCCTGCTGCTTGGCGTAGGCCTCGACGAGGGCGACCTGCTCGTCGTCGCGCCCCGTGAGGCGCAGGTAGTCCAGCGTCACGTCGTCGATCGGGAAGATCGCGCAGGTGGAGCCGAACTCGGGGCTCATGTTGCCGATGGTGGCGCGGTTGGCCAGCGGGAGCTCGCCGACGCCCTCGCCGTAGAACTCGACGAACTTGCCGACGACCCCGTGCTTGCGCAGGATCTCGGTGATGGTGAGGACGACGTCGGTGGCGGTGACGCCGGCGTTCATGGAGCCGGTGAGCTTGAAGCCGACGACGCGCGGGATGAGCATCGACACGGGCTGGCCGAGCATGGCCGCCTCGGCCTCGATGCCGCCGACGCCCCAGCCGAGGACGCCGAGACCGTTGACCATGGTCGTGTGCGAGTCGGTGCCGACGCAGGTGTCGGGGTAGGCCTGGCCGCCCCGCGACATGGTGACGCGGGCGAGGCGCTCGATGTTGACCTGGTGGACGATGCCGGTGCCCGGGGGGACGACCACGAAGTCGTCGAAGGCCGTCTGGCCCCAGCGCAGGAACTGGTAGCGCTCGTTGTTGCGCTGGTACTCGAAGTCCTGGTTGATCTGGAAGGACTTGGGGTTGCCCGCGGAGTCGATCTGCACCGAGTGGTCGATGACGAGCTCGGCGGGGGCCAGCGGGTTGATGCGGGTGGGGTCGCCACCCAGGTCGGCGACGGCCTCGCGCATCGTGGCGAGGTCGACGACGCACGGCACACCGGTGAAGTCCTGCATGATCACGCGCGCGGGCGTGAACTGGATCTCGGTGTCGGGGTCGGCCTTCTCGTCCCAGCCGCCCAGCGCCCGGATGTGGTCGGCGGTGATGTTGGCCCCGTCCTCGGTGCGCAGGAGGTTCTCCAGCAGGACCTTCAGGGAGTACGGGAGGGTCTGGCTGCCCTCGACCTTGTCGAGCCGGAAGATCTCGTAGGACGCGTCACCGACCTCCAGGGTGTCCTTGGCTCCGAAGCTGTTCACACTCTCTTGGCTCACGCCTGTTCCTTCCACGAAGGGTCGTTGTCTCGACGTCGAGACAACGATCTCACGGTGATGTCTTGACGTCAAGACACCTGTCGTACGCGGGATGGTGCTCCCGCCGATTGTCCCCCACCAGCGCCGTCGGGGCGAGGGCAGGGTGGTCCTGGGCGCCGGTCAGAGGACGCTCCTGCTCGTCCCGTCGCCGTCGGCCTCGGCTCGCGCGTCGCTGTCGAGCACCTCGTCGTCCTCGTCGTCCTCCAGCTCCTCGTCGCCGGCCGGCTCGAGCAGCGCGATGCACTCGACGTGGCTGGTCATCGGGAACGCGTCGAAGGCCCGCAGGTCGGTGAGCCGGTAGCCGAGCTCCTCGGCGATGGCCAGGTCGCGCGCCAGCGCGGACGGGTCGCACGCGACGTACGCCACGGCCCGCGGCCCGAGCTGGGCGATCTGCTCCATCACCCTCCGACCGGCTCCGGAGCGTGGCGGGTCGAGGACGACCAGGTCGGCTCCTATGCCGCCGCGCGCCGCCTGCCCCAGCACCGCGTCGACGCGGCCCTGCCGCACCTCGACGTTGGCGTGCTCGGCGAGGTTGTCGAGGGCATGGTCCACGGCCTTGGCGTCGGCCTCGATGGCCAGCACGTGCCCGGACTCCCCCACGGCGTCGCCGAGCCCGGCGGCGAACAGCCCCACGCCGCAGTAGAGGTCGAGCGCGTGCTCCCCCTCGACGGGGTCGAGCATCTCGACCACCTCGGACAGGAAGGTCGTGGCGGCGCCCGGGTGGACCTGCCAGAAGCCGCGCGCCGCCACCTCGAAGCCGTGCTCCCAGTCCTCGAACGCGACCAGCTCCAGGACCGTGGGGTCGGCGCCGGCCATGCCGTCGGCGTGCAGCGGGACGAGCACGGCCTCCTCGAGTCCCGAGGCGTCGACGACGTCGACGCCGGTGCACCCCTCCCAGGAGGTGGTCAGCACGCCGCTGGCGATCACGGGGCGGGTGGCGATGAGGCAGTCGTCGATGACCTCGACCTCGTGCGAGCGGTGCCGGCGCAGGCCCGCGTGGCCGTCCTCGGTGACGGCGAACTCGACGCGCGTGCGCCAGTCGAGCCCGTCGTTGGGTCCGGTGCCGTCGAGGGGCTCGACGACGATGCCCTCGACGTCGAGCCCGGCGAGACGGTCCAGCTGCTCGTGCACCACCGCGGCCTTGAGCTCGCGCTGGTGCTCCAGCGAGGCGTGCTGCCAGTCGCAGCCCCCGCAGCGGCCGGGACCGGCATACGGGCAGGGCGGGGTCACCCGGTGCGGCGAGGGCTCGAGGACCTCGACCGCGTCCGCCCGCAGGAACCGGTCGCCCGTGCCGCCCTCGGTGATGCGGACGCGCACCCGCTCGCCCGGCAGCGAGTGCCGGACGAAGACGACGCGGCCGTCGAGGCGCCCGACGCAGAACCCGCCGTGCCCGACGTTGCCGACCTCGAGCTCGGCCTCGGTGCCGACCAGCGACTCCCCCTTGACGCGACGCTCGCGCGCGGGCGAGGTCCGCTGCCCGCGACCCGCGTCCTTGCCGGCCCTCGTGCCGTGCCTCCTGCCGGAGGACGCTCCAGGGCGGCCGGACGAGCTCTTGGGGGTGCGGTGGGGTCCGCTCACGGGGTGGGGCCTTCCTCGGCGTGGACCAGGCCGCGGCCGCGGTCCTGGGCGGCGGTCGCCGCGTCGATCTCGTCGCGCAGGTCGTCGGACGAGCGGAGCTGGAAGGGGACGCTGGTCATCATCACGCCGGGCATGAACAGCAGCCGGCTCTTGATGCGGAACGCGCTCTGGTTGTGCAGGATCGACTCCCACCACCGGCCCAGGACGTACTCCGGGACGAAGACCATCACCAGGTCGCGGGGCGAGGTGCGCCGGATCGACGCGATGTAGCCGAGGACCGGGCGGGTGATCTCGCGGTAGGGCGAGTCGAGGACCTTGAGGGGGACGGGGATCCCGCGACGCAGCCACTCCTCCTGGAGGCGCTCGCCCTCCTCGGGGTCGACGGCCACGGTGATCGCCTCGAGGGTCGAGGGGCGCGAGGCGCGGGCGTAGGCCAGGGCGCGCAGGGTCGGCTTGTGCACCTTCGAGACCAGGACGACGGCGTGGACGCGTGACGGCAGACGACCCTCGAGCGTGTCGTCCTCGGGGACGGCCAGCTCACGGCTGACGTGCGAGTAGTGACGGCGGATGGCCTTCATCATCACGAACAGCACGACCATGGCGAGGATGGCGTACTTGGCACCGGCGGCGAACTTGGTGACGAGGACGACGAGCAGCACCGACCCGGACATGAAGGCACCGACGTAGTTGACGACGCGGCTCGTGCGGTACTGCCGCCGCTGCTTGGCGTCGGTGTCGCCGCGCAGCAGGCGGTTCCAGTGCCGGATCATGCCGATCTGGCTCAGGGTGAACGACACGAACACCCCGACGATGTAGAGCTGGATGAGCTTGGTGACCTCCGCGTTGAAGATCACCACCAGGACGATCGCGGCGGCCGCGAGGATCATGATGCCGTTGGAGTAGGCGAGACGGTCGCCGCGGTTGTGCAGCTGGCGCGGCAGGTAGCCGTCCTTGGCGAGGATCGACCCGAGGACCGGGAAGCCGTTGAAGGCCGTGTTGGCGGCCAAGATGAGGATGAGGCCGGTGACGGTCGACACGAGCACGACGCCGAGCGGGAAGTTGTCGAACACCGCCAGGGCGAGCTGCCCGATGATCGTGTGCTGGACGTAGTCCGGGCCGACGTTCTGGCCGTTCAGGAGCAGCTGCTCCTGGGGGTTCTCGGCATACTTGACCCCGGTCTGGATCGCGAGGTAGACGATCGACATGAGCATGGTCACGGACAGGGTGCCCATGAGCAGCAGGGTGGTCGCCGCGTTGCGGGACTTGGGCTTCTCGAACGCCGGGACGCCGTTGGAGATCGCCTCGACGCCCGTGAGCGCCGCGCAGCCCGAGCTGAACGCACGCAGCAGCAGGAACACCAGCGCCACGCCGGTCAGCCCCTCGTAACCGTGCTCCGGCAGCAGCTCGAACCTGGCGCTCTCGGCCTGGGGCAGCGACCCGCTCGCCGAGCGCACCATGCCCCACACCGCCATCCCGATGATGGCGAGCATGAAGGCGTAGACCGGGATGGCGAAGGCCTTGCCGGACTCGCGGACCCCCCGCAGGTTCATCGCGGTCAGCAGGACGATGAGGGCCACCGCGACCGGCATCTCGTGCCCGTCCAGACCGGGTATGGCGGCGGTGGCGTTCTGGACGCCGGACGAGATCGAGACGGCCACCGTGAGGACGTAGTCCACGAGCAGCGCGCTCGCGACGCCCAGGCCGGCCCAGGGCCCGAGGTTCTCGTTGGCGACCTCGTAGTCGCCGCCGCCGCTGGGATAGGCGTGGACGTTCTGCCGGTAGGACATGACCACGACGACCATCACGAAGACGACGCCGAGCCCGATCTGCCAGGAGTGGGTGGTCGCGAACGCCCCGCCCGCCAGGGCCAGGGTCAGGAAGATCTCGTCGGGGGCGTAGGCCACGGACGACAGAGCGTCGCTGGCGAAGATGGGGAGGGCCAGCTTCTTCGGCAGGAGCGTCTCGCCCAGCTTGTCCGACCTCATGGCGGGGCCGACGACGACGCGCTTGAGCGCACGACCTAGATCTGACACGACGACAACTGTAGGCCCGCCGGGCGGTGACGGTGGCGCGGCCCCGGACGGTGGGCGCGCCCGGTGTAGCGTTCTCACGTGCACTTCGTGATCATGGGCTGCGGCCGAGTCGGATCGACCCTGGCGCTGAGCCTGGAGGAGCGCGGCCACGACGTGGCCGTCGTGGACCAGAACGCCGCGGCGTTCCGTCGGCTGGGGCGCGGGTTCGAGGGTCGCCGGGTCAAGGGCATCGGCTTCGACCGCGACACGCTCAAGGAGGCCGGCATCGAGTCGGCCTACGCCTTCGCCGCCGTCAGCAACGGCGACAACTCCAACATCCTCGCCGCCCGCGTGGCCCGCGAGACCTTCGGCGTCGAGCACGTCGTCGCCCGCATCTACGACCCGCGGCGCGCCGAGATCTACCAGCGCCTCGGCATCCCCACGGTCGCGACCGTGCAGTGGACCGTCGACCGCGTGGTCCGACGACTCATGCCCCAGGGCTCCGTCCCCGAGTTCATCGACCCCAGCGGCCAGGTCGCCCTCAGCGAGGTCGCGATCGACCGCAGCTGGGTCGGGCTGCGCCTGTCCACCGTCGAGACCGCCACGGGCGCCCGGGTCGCCTACCTCAGCCGCCTCGGCGTCGGGATGCTCCCCGGCCCGGACACCGTGCTGCAGGAGGGCGACATCGTCCGGGTCCTGTCGACCACCGAGGACATCCCAGCCATCGAGCGCGCGCTCGCCGCCGCGCCGCCCACGGAGTGAGGTCAGCCAGTCCCATGCGCGTCGTCATCGCCGGAGCCGGGTCCGTGGGTCGCTCCATCGCCCGCGAGCTGCTCCACAACGGTCACCAGGTCCTGCTCGTCGACAAGGACGCCGACGACGTGCAGGCCAGCCGCGTCCCTGAGGCCTCCTGGCTGCTGGCCGACGCCTGCGAGATCACCTCGCTGACCGAGGCGGGGCTCGCCGACTGCGACGTCGTGGTCGCGGCCACCGGCGACGACAAGGCCAACCTCGTCGTGTCCCTGCTCGCCAAGACCGAGTTCGGCGTGCCCCGCACCGTCGCCCGCGTCAACAACCCCCGCAACGAGTGGATGTTCGACGAGTCCTGGGGCGTGGACGTGGCCGTCTCCACCCCGCGACTCATGACGGCGCTGGTCGAGGAGGCCGTGAGCATCGGCGACCTGGTCCAGATCTTCACCTTCCAGAAGGGCGGGGCCACGATGGTGGAGATCACCCTCCCCTCGGACAGCCCGTATGCCGGGAGCCGCGTCGGTGACGTGGACCTCCCCCGCGACACGGCGCTGGTGGGGATCATCCGCGACGGCCTGCCGATCGCGCCCACGCGGGACGACTCGGTGGAGGCCGGCGACGAGCTGCTGTTCCTGACCGTGCAGGAGGTCGAGGACCACCTCGAGGACCTGCTCTCCCCCGGGCACCGCAAGCCGCGCACCGAGGTGGACCACGCCGAGGACGACGACGACTGACCTACCTCAGGTCGTCACATCCGCCCGGCTTCGCACGCCAGGTCGATGTGCCCGCCTGAGGTAGGCACATCCGCCCGGGTTCGCACTCCCGCCCCGCCTCGCCGACACACCTACCCCCGGCCGTCACATCGACCGGCCTTCGTGCCCCAGGCTGATGGACCTACCGGGGGCGGGTCTTGAGCCTGGGTGGCCTCCGAGCCCTTTTCTGGCCGTATGACGACCGCCGCCGCCTCGCACCGCGCCGACAACGCCGGCCCGCGAGCACGTCCGGTCACGCATCGCGCTCGCAGCGCGGGGTCGACGAACCGCGGTCGCTCCTGACCGTCAGAGCTGGCGGTCGGCCTCGTGCTCCAGCTCGTGGCGCTCCACCGGCGTCGCGCCCCTGACCAGGATCAGGCCCATCACCGCGATGGCGGCGAGATAGGCCGGCCACCCCAGCGCGATCTTGGCGATGCCGAGCGCGGCCACCTGCCCGGCGAGGTAGAGCGGGACCATGACGATCAGGCGTAGCGCGAACAACCCGACGAGCACCCAGGTCAGGCGCGCGCTCACCCGCACGAGGGGGGGGTTGCGGCGCCACCCGAGCGGGTCCTCTCGGTAGCCGGGGTCACCGATGGCCACCAGGAAGCCGACGGCCGGGACGCGCCCGAGGATCGACAGGAGGGTGCCGGCGAGATACGCGGCGCTGACCGCCATACCGGGCAGGAAGGCATCCTCGGCCCGCCCCGACCGCAGGGCGAAGAAGGCCGCCAGGGCGGTCGCGACCAGGCTGGACAGGACGTACTGCGGCGTCTGGCGCTGGGCGAGACGCAGCAGGAGCAGGATCGCCACGGGAACGAGCGAGGCGATCACCGCGGTGCGCACGTCGCTCGTGACGAGCCACACCACGACGAAGGCGATGGTGGGCAGCGCAGCCTCGAACGACCCGCGCAGGCCTCCGACGGCGGTGGCCAGCCGGGTGCGGATCAGGTGCTCGACGGTCTCGACGTCGCCGGCCACGGTCAGTGCCCCCCGGCGGTCGGCGTGCCGCGCCCGGGCAGCAGCTCGTAGCGCGGGTTGTAGATGGTGGGGACGCCGTCGACCCGGCAGACGCGGCCCTGGGCCGTGAGGTAGGTGCCGGGGCGGATGCCCGCGATGCGGCGCCTGCCGAGCCAGATGAGCTGGAGCCGCTGGGTGCCGTCATAGATCTCGGCCTTGAGGGCAGGGACCGTGCCCTCGGGGCTCAGGGTCGTGGAGCGGACCGCCCCGGAGACCGTCGCGACCTCGCGGTCGACGAGCTCGGCGATGCAGGTCACGCCGAGCCTGTCGGAGTCCGAGCGCAGCTCGTCGTCCTCGATCTCCTCGGCCGGCTGGACCATCCGGTGCAGCGCCCGGCGCAGGAAACCCCCTCGGCGGTCGGCGCGGGTGGCCATCAACGGATCTCGGTGATCTCGGGCCCGCGCTCGAAGGGCTGGAGGTCGTCGGTGCCGCGCGCGGGCCGGTCGCCCCGGTCCGCGGCAGGGTCGCCGTCCCCGGGGCCGACGCCGGCGTCGACACCGCCCTGACCGACCTCGTCGAAGCCCGGCTGGGCTCCCTCGGGCAGGGCCAGGGGCAGCAGCTCGCGCGGCGCCATCGCGTGCTCGCCGCGCACGACGACGACGTTGGCGAAGACGTGCAGCAGGTCGGCGGCCTGCTGGTCGTCCTCGGCGGCCGGGCCCGAGAGGAAGCCCCGCAGGAACCAGCGCGATCCGTCGACGCCGAGGAAGCGGGCCGGGGCGAAGGTGCCGGGGCCGGTGGGCATCTGCACGGCCAGCTCGGTGCCGAACCTGCCGTCGCGCGTCTCGGCCGCCCCGCCCTGGCCCTCGATGCCGGCGGCGATCTCGTCGCGGATGTCGTCCCAGATGCCGAGGGTCCGCGGTGCCGCGAAGGCCTGCAGCTGCAGGGCCGATCCCCCCAGGTGGCAGCTCACGGCCACGACCTCGCCGGTCTGCTGGTCGAGCTCGAGCCGCAGCTCCATGCCGGTGATGCCGGGGACCCACAGGGACCCGAGGTCCAGCCTCTCGCCGAGCTCGGTGACCTGGGCGCGGTCGTAGGGACCGTCCTCAGTGGCCGCGTCGTCCGCGGTCGCCTCCGACGTCGGGTCGGCGGGGGTGCTGTCGACGTCGGCCTTGCCGGCCTTGCCTCGGCGGAAGAGAGCCACGGGATCGGTGTCCTTCGGTGGTCGGGTGCAGTGGTCGTCAGGCGCGTCCGCTGGCCCCGTGCCCGGTGACTCCGCGGACGGACTCCGGCAGCGAGTCTACTGTCCGGAAGCTCGCGTGGGACACGCGTTGGAGGACCAGCTGGGCGATGCGGTCGCCACGGCTGATCCGCACCTCGCGCTCACGGTCGGTGTTGAGCAGGTTGACCAGGATCTCGCCCCGGTAGCCCGCGTCGACCGTGCCAGGGGCGTTGACGATCGTCACGCCGTGCCGTGCCGCCAGCCCCGACCTGGGGTGGACGAAGCCGGCATACCCCTCGGGGATCGCGACGGCGATCCCGGTCGGGACCAGGGAGCGCTCCCCCGGGGCGAGGACGAGGTCCTCGCGGGCGCGCAGGTCGGCACCGGCGTCGTCGTGGTGCGCGTATGCCGGGGGCTCCAGCTCCGGGTCGAGCCGGAGCAGGAGCACCTCGATCTGGTCAGGCGCACTCACGGCAGACCGGCTGGCCGCCGACCTCCTTGGCGAGCTGGCTGCGGTGGTGCACGAGGAAGCAGCGGCTGCAGGTGAACTCGTCGGCCTGGCGCGGGAGCACCCGGACGGAGAGCTCCTCGCCGGACAGGTCTGCGCCGGGCAGCTCGAAGCCCTCGGCCTGCTCGGTCTCGTCGACGTCGACGCTCGACGAGGCGGTGTCGCCCCGACGTGCCTTGAGCTCCTCGATGGAGTCCTCGGAGAGGTCGTCGTCGGTCTTGCGCGGTGCGTCGTAGTCAGTTGCCATGTGGGGCCTCTCCATGCAGCTCTCGCCGGGGACCTCCCCCGACGGTGCGCCGGGTCCAACGCATCGCTGGTCGGTTTTGTGCCCGGTCTCGCGGCGCATTGTGCCGCAAATCGAGATCGGCTGCACCTCGGGTCGCGATCAGCTCGGGCCCGCGCCCGGATCGAGACTCAGGACGGCTCGACGAGGCCCTCCAGCAGGGGCACCAGCGCGCCCACCAGACCGGCCGGCCCGGCGACCGTGACGGGGTCGGCCGGGGCGGTGTCGTGCAGCCCCCGCACCACGCCGCCCGCCTCGGTGACGACGAGCCAGGCGCCGGCGAGGTCCCACTCGTGCAGGCCCCGCTCGTAGTAGACGTCGAGGCGCCCCTCCGCCACCCAGCACAGGTCGAGCGCCGCGCTGCCGCCCCGGCGGATGTCGCGGACCCATGGCAGCACCTCGGCCACGACCCGGCCCTGATCGGCGCGCACGTCGGCGTCATAACCGAACCCCGTGCCGCACAGCGCCGCGCCCAGGTCGTCCAACTCCGGGCAGACGAGGGCCTGCTCCTGCGGACCCGACCCTGGGTCGCGAGGGTCGCTGCGCAGGAGCCGGGCGCCTCCCCCGCGTCGGGCGACATAGGCATCGCCCCGGGCCGCGTCGACGACCGCGGTGGCGACCGGTGCCCACGCGCCCGGGACCGAGGGGTCTCCCACCACGGCGGCCACGGAGACGGCATACGCCGGTATGTCGTAGAGGTAGTTGACCGTCCCGTCGATCGGGTCCACGACCCAGGTGATGCCGGACGTGGCGGTCACCCGCCCGCTCTCCTCGCCGTGGAACCCGTCGTCGGGGCGGGCTCGGCCGAGCAGCTCGCGCGCCAGCGCCTCGGAGCGCTGGTCCATGACCGTGACGACGTCGGTGCGGCTCGACTTGGTGGCCGCGACGCCGAGGTCGCGAGGGCGCTCGTCGACGATCAGCCGCGCGCAGGTGCGGGCCACGTCGAGGGCGAGGGACTCCAGGGCGGCCAGGTCGAGGTCGGCGGGTGGCTGCGGGGTCTGCGACATGGCGCCCAGTCTGTCACCGGGCCCCGCCCGGGGTGCGTCCGCGCCGGGGCCCGGCGCCGTCAGCCGCCGCAGAGGGCCGGTCGCCCCGAGCGGCCCCGGCAGCAGCCAGGAGGGCAGGTGGACCACAGCGGGCCGGGGGCGACCGCAGGACGCTCGACCTCCTCGCCGCGGGCCTGCGCCGCCCGCTCGAGCACCAGGTCGGCCAGCCCGGCCACGAAGTCCGGGTGCGTGCCCACGGTGGGCACGCGGTGCAGCCGCAGGCCGAGCCGTTCTGCCGTGGCCATGGCCTCGGTGTCGAGGTCGTAGACGACCTCCATGTGGTCCGACACGAAGCCGATCGGGGCGACCAGCACGTCGGAGACACCCTCCGCAGCGAGCACCTCGAGCTGGTCGTTGATGTCGGGCTCGAGCCACGGCTGCGAGGGCGGGCCGGAGCGGGAGCAGTAGGCCAGGGAGCTGGGCACGGGGACACCGATCCGCTCCTCGACGGTGGCGTCCACGAGCGCGGCCAGCTGCTCGTGCTGGTGGCGGTAGGACACGTCCGGGGCGTCCGCCGGGCCGGAGGAGTCCTGCATCCACCGCGGGATCGAGTGCGTGACGTGGACGAGGCGGGTCGACGGCAGGACCTCGCGCGGCAGCGCGGCGGCGGTGTCGGCGGTGAGCGACGCCATCGTGCGGGCGAACCCCGGGTGCGTGGCATAGACGCGCACCTTGTCGACGTCCAGGACGCGCCCCTCGGCCGCCAGCTCGCTGACGGCGTCGGCCAGGTTCTCGCGATACTGACGGCAGGAGGAGTATGACGAGAAGGCACTCGTCACCACCGTCACGACCCGGCGAGCCCCCGCGTCGTGGAGCGTCCGCAGGGTGTCGACGAGCCACGGCGACCAGTTGCGGTTGCCCAGGGCGACGGGCGTGTCCACGCCCCGGCGACCGAGCTCGTCGTGCAGCGCCGCCACCAGGGCGCGGCCCAGGTCGTTGACCGGGCTGCGGCCACCGCGGTCGTAGTAGTGCTGGCCGACCACGGCGAGCCGCTCGTCGGGGATCCCGCGTCCGGCGGTCACCTGACGCAGGAAGGGCAGCACGTCCTCGGGGCGCTCCGGACCTCCGAAGGACAGGACGAGCACGGCGTCATAGGGGTCGCAGGGATGGCTGGTCACGGGATGCTCCTCGGGGGTCGGGGGGCCGACCAGCGCCACCGCAGGGCGGCCATCCGGACGGTGAAGACGAACGCGGCGCACGCCACGCTGGGCAGGGGCCCGGTCACCTCGAGCGACGTGAGGACCACGAGCAGGGCGCTGCCGGCCAGGGCGGGCACGGCATACAGCTGGGTGCGGAGCACCTCCGGGACGACGCCGGCCAGGACGTCGCGGATCATGCCACCGCCCACGGCCGTCATGAGCCCGACGAGCACGGCCTCGAGGGCCGGCGCGTCGAGGCTCAGCGCCTTGACGGTGCCGGCGATCGCGAACGTCGCGAGACCGACGGCGTCGAAGGTCAGGACCAGCTTGGACAGCCGCTGCACCACGTGGGCGTAGCCGAAGGCCACGAGCCCGGCCAGGACGGCCGCGAGGACGAGCCGCCAGTCGGTCAGACCGACGGGTGGGACGTCGAGGACGACGTCGCGCATCACCCCGCCGCCGAGCGCCGTCACGCAGGCCAGCACGAGCACGCCGAAGATGTCGAGCCCCTTGCGGACGCCGACCAGGCCTCCGGACAGGGCGAACGCGAAGACGCCGACGAGATCGAGGCCGAGCAGGGCTTGGGGGTAGGAGTTCAGCATGTCTCGGCGAAGCCTAGTGGGCCGGTGCTGCGGCGGTCGGCGTGGTCGGTTGGTGGACGTCCCGTTCCGTGAAAACCTAGGGTGGACGTGTACTGGGCAGGTGCTGGGCATCGCCCGCGCCGCGCCTGCGAGCGGTAGGACGGAGACTTCATGAGCGTGCAGGACCTGCGGTTGGTCGGGATCTCGGACGACGGCGTGCACCTGCTGCTCGCGACCGACGACGGCACCCGCTACCGCGTCCCGCTGGACGCGGCGCTGCGGTCCGCCATCCGGCACGAGCGTCCGCGCCCCGGCGACGGCCCCGCCTCGCCGTCCGCCGGCCCGCGACAGGTGCAGGCCCTGATCCGCGCCGGCGCGTCCGCCGACGAGGTCGCCGAGCTGACGGGATGGTCGCTCGACAAGATCGCCCGCTACGAGGGGCCGATCATCGCCGAGCGGGAGCACGTGGCCGGTCTCGCCACCACCGTGCGTCTGCGGACCGGCGGTGGGCAGACCGCCCCCTTGCTGGGTGCCCGCGTCGCCGACCGTCTCACCGAGCGCGGCGTGGACCCGACGAGCGCGTCCTGGGACGCGTGGCGCGCCGCGGACTCGCCGTGGACCCTTGCTCTGACCTTCGCCGCGGGCGGCCGGCTGCGCGAGGCCCGCTGGCACTTCGACCTCAGCACCCGGGCCGTCGACCCGGTGGACGACGAGGCGCGCTGGCTCAGCGGCGACGACGCCCCTGCCACGCCGGGCCCCGCTCCCCTCGTGCCGCTCAACGCCACCCCCCGCGTCTACGACGTCGAGTCCGAGGGCGGCATCCACTCCGCGCAGCAGGACGACGACCCCGGCGACGACCTGCGCCCCATCACGGCCACCGAGCCCGCCCGGGCCCGCCGCCAGCACGACGAGGACGAGGACAGCGACCTCGTCGACTCGATGCGCGAGCGCAGCAGGGCGCGCCGTCGGCGCGCCCCGTCACGCCCGGCCCGTCCGGTGGCGTCCCAGGAGTCACTGATCCCCGTGTCCGGCGACGACCCGGCGCGCGTCACCTCGCCGGTCGAGCCCGCGTCGGCCCCGGTCGAGTCTGCTCCGGTCGAACCGGCCCCAGCGCGACGCGGACGGTCGCGCAAGCGCGGCGCGCAGCAGCCCCCGCCCCCCGCCCCGAATGAGACGGCTACCAGTCCGACGTCGAGCCACACAGACGCACAGGGCGCACAGGACACAGGGGACGCAGAGCCCGCGCAGCACGCACCAGACCCGTCGGACGCGCCGGCAGCAGCGAGGGGCGCCGGGTCACGGGCCGCGCCCACGGTGCCCCTGGCGCGTGAGGAGATCGCGGCCGCCCTGTCGCAGGGGTCGGTCGGCGAGCTGGACGCCGTCGTGGACGAGGTCATCGCCGACCGGGAGGTCGAGTCCGCGAGTGCCTCCACGCCTCCCGCACCCGACGAGCCGGCGCTGCCCCAGGGGGGCCCGGTGAGCCGGGAGTCGCTGCGGCCGGACGACGGCACCGAGGACGCGGCGAACCCCGCGCCTCGACCTCACCCACGCGTGCCCGGCCAGGTCGCCCTGCCCGAGCTGGACCACCGGGACGACGACGCGAGCGAGGGCGCTGAGGTGGCCTCGCCGAGCCGCGCCACCGAGGTGCCCCACATGCCCGACGACAGCGCTGCCCCGATCGACGAGGCCACGTCGCTGGCGGACCGCACGAGCGGCACCAGCTCCAGGGCGGCAGACGTGGAGTCCGAGAAGTCGTCCAACAAGCTGCCGCAGGCCGATCCGTCGGTCGGCGCGCAGCCTGGTCGGGCGGAGCCCGCGCCGCCGGCAGCCGCGCAGCCCGACGCAGACCAGCCGGAGGCAGAGCAGCCGGAGGCAGAGCAGCCGGCGACCAACCGTTCGCAGCGGCGGGCGCAGGCCCGACGCAAGGCCGGTCGGCCGTCGGTGCCCAGCTGGGACGACATCATGTTCGGCGCCAAGCCGGAATGACCGTCTGACGCGGTGGCCCCTAGCGCCTCCGGCTCAGCGGTCCCGCGAGGACAGCACGCAGAACTCGTTGCCCTCCGGGTCGGCGAGCACCTCCCAGGTGACGTCCGCACGGTCCTGACCCACGTCGACCCGACGGGCCCCGAGGGCGACCAGGCGGTCGATCTGCGCCTGGCGGTCGTCGCTGACGTGCGGGGCGAGGTCGATGTGGAGACGGTTCTTGACCTCTTTGCCCTCGGGCACCGGGACGAACACCAGCCCGGGCGGGGTGGAGGCCCAGCGGTCGGCCGCGATCGGATCCTCCGACATGTCCCGTGGGACTACGGCGACCTCGTGCTCGTCCTCGTAGACGATGTGCCAGTCGAGCACCTCGGCCCACCAGCGGGCCTGGGCGGCGATGTCGTGGCAGTCGATGACGATGGTGTACCAACGCAGGTTCATGCCCCCAGCCTCCCAGCGGATGCGGACGATCTGCGTCCTGCTCTGGGACGACCGCGCGCGCCGGCCCTGGAGGTCCAGGGCCTGCGCGCACGGCATACGGCAGGTCAGGCGGTGGCGTCGCTGTCCCCGACCGTGGCGCGGCCCGCCTCGAGCCGGGCGACCGGCACGCGGAACGGCGAGCAGGACACGTAGTCCAGCCCCACGGAGTCGAAGAAGTGGATCGACGCGGGGTCTCCACCGTGCTCGCCGCAGACGCCGAGGTGGATGCCGGGGTTGCCCGCGCGGCCGCCCTCGGCGCCGAGCTGGACCAGCCGACCCACGCCGGTGCGGTCGATCGTCTCGAACGGCGACACCGTGAAGACGCCCTTGTCCATGTAGTTGGTGAAGAACGCCGCCTCCACGTCGTCGCGCGAGAAGCCCCAGGTCGTCTGGGTCAGGTCGTTGGTCCCGAACGAGAAGAAGTCGGCGGACTCGGCGATGCGCTCGGCTGTGAGGGCGGCGCGCGGCAGCTCGATCATGGTGCCGATCGGCATCTGCAGCTCGACGCCCTGCTGCTCGGCGACCTCGGCGATGATGCGCTCGGCCTCGTCCCGGATCAGGTCCAGCTCGTTGATGGAGCCCACGAGCGGCACCATGACCTCGGGCCGGGGGTCGCCCCCCGCCTGCTTGCGGATGGCGGCGGCCTCGGCCAGCGCCCGCACCTGCAGCGCGAACAGACCCTTGACGGTCAGGCCGAGGCGGACGCCGCGCAGACCGAGCATCGGGTTGGACTCGTGCTGCTTGCGCACGGCCGTCAGCAGCTCGACGTCGCGCGCGTCGGGCTCGCCCTTGGCCTCGGCGACCGCGACCTTGACGGACAGCTCGGTCAGGTCGGGCAGGAACTCGTGCAGCGGCGGGTCGAGCAGGCGCACCGTCATGGGCAGCCCGTCCATCGCCTCCAGCATCTCGACGAAGTCCTGGCGCTGCAGCGGCAGCAGCGCGTCGAGCGCCGACTGCTTGTCCTCGTCGGACGTGGCGAGGATCATCCGCTCGATCAGCACGCGGCGGTCCCCGAGGAACATGTGCTCGGTCCGGCACAGGCCGATGCCCTGGGCGCCGAGCTGCCGGGCGCGGCGGGAGTCGTCGGCGGTGTCGGCGTTGGTCCGGACGTCGAGGCGGCGGACCTTGTCGGCGTGGGTGAGCAGCCGGTCGACCGCCTTGACGAGCTCCGTGGTCTCGTCGTCGAGACCCTCGACACCCCGCTCGATCCCCTCCTCGAGGTAGCGCATGACCGGGCTGGGGACGACCTCGAGCTCGCCCTCGAAGACCTCGCCGGTGGCGCCGTCGATGGAGAGCCAGTCGCCCTCGCCGAAGGTCCGGTCGCCGACCACCATGGTCTTGGCGTTGGCGTCGATCTGGAGCTCCTCGGCCCCGCACACGCAGGTGCGGCCCATGCCGCGCGCGACGACGGCGGCGTGGGAGGTCTTGCCGCCGCGGGCGGTGAGGATGCCGACGGAGGCGATCATGCCCGACAGGTCGTCGGGGTTGGTCTCACGGCGGACGAGCAGGACCTTCTCCCCCGCCTCGGCCTTGGCCACGGCGGCCGCCGAGTCGAAGACGATCGTGCCGACCGCTGCGCCCGGGGAGGCTGCCATGCCCCTGGTGAGCAGCGTGCGATCCCCGTCGGGGTCCAGCTGCGGGAACATCAGCTGGACGAGCTGCTCTCCGGTGACCCGCTCGAGGGCCTCGTTCATCGTGATGAGCTGCTCGTCGACCAGCTGACCCGCGATGCGGAAGGCCGCGTTGGCGGTGCGCTTGCCCACGCGGGTCTGCAGCATCCAGAGCTTGCCCCGCTCGACCGTGAACTCGACGTCGCACAGGTCGCGGTAGTGCGTCTCGAGCAGGTGGAGGTTCTGCTCGAGCTGCTTGAACGGCTCGGGGTGGTGGGTGCCCATGTCGGCCAGGGACATGGTGTTGCGGATGCCGGCGACGACGTCCTCGCCCTGGGCGTTGATCAGGTAGTCGCCGTAGTGGCCCGAGTGACCGGTGGAGGGGTCGCGGGTGAACGCCACGCCGGTGCCGGACGTGTCGCCCATGTTGCCGAACACCATGGTGCAGACGTTGACGGCGGTGCCGAGGTCGTGCGGGATGCGCTCGCGGCGGCGGTAGAGCCGGGCGCGCTCGGTGTTCCACGACTTGAACACCGCGATGATCGCCATGTCGAGCTGCTCGCGCGGCCACTGGGGGAAGTCCCGGCCGGTCTCGTCGCGGACGATCTGCTTGTACTCGTCGACCAGCTCACGGAGCGCGTCGACGCTGAGCTCGGGGTCGGTCTTGGCGCCGTGCTCGTCCTTCTTGGCGTCCAGGGCGTCGGCGAACCGGCTCGACTCGATGTGCATGACCGTGGCGCCGAACATCTGGATGAGCCGGCGGTAGGAGTCCCAGGCGAACCGCTCGTCGCCGCCGATGCGGCCGAGCCCCTCGACGGAGTCGTCGTTGAGACCGATGTTGAGGACCGTCTCCATCATCCCGGGCATGGAGAACTTGGCTCCGGACCGCACGGACACGAGGAGAGGGTCGTCGGCGTTGCCCAGCCGACGACCCATCTTCTGCTCCAGGAGGCGGAGCTCCTTGGTGACCTGGACCCCGAGCTCCGCGGGGGCCTGGCCCTGCTCCAGGTAGGCCCGGCAGGCCTCGGTGGTGATGGTGAAGCCGGGTGGCACCGGGAGGCCGAGCTTGGTCATCTCGGCGAGGTTGGCACCCTTGCCCCCGAGCAGGTCCTTCTGGTCCTTGTCACCGTGCTCGAAGTCGTATACGTACGTCGTCATCGATCGTCCCCTTTGACAACCTTCTGGTCACGAGCCGTCGGTGCTCGCCCTGGTGGCCCCAACCTAGCCCGGTCCTCGCAGGCACCCGAGCCGGGGGTCGGTGGTGCAGGTCACATCGCGTCAGAGGACGCCGGGACCGGGCTCGCCCTCGCGCCAGTGCCGTCGGCAGAGCACGCGGTAGGTCGCGCCCGCGCCCCCGCCCAGGTCGCCCACGGCCACCTGCGAGCCCGACCGGATGACCTCGCCGCCCTCGATGCGGGCGTTGACGCGGCCCGCCTGGCCGCACCAGCACAGCACCTCGACGAGGTCGAGGATGTCGTCGGCGAGCTCCACGAGCCGCTGCGAGCCGGGGAAGGTGTGCGAGTCGAAGGCCGTCAGCAGCCCGAAGCAGTCGACGTCGACGGCCATCTGGTCCACGAGCAGGGCGAGCTCGTCGACCTGGCCCGGGGTGAGGAACTGGGCCTCGTCGACGATGACGAAGCCGCGAGCAGGGAGGGCCTCGCCGACGGTCGCGACGAAGTCGGTCTCCTCGGTGAACTCCCGCGCGGACACCGACAGGCCGAGCCGGGACGAGAGGGTGCCGGACCCCGCGCGGTCGGCGGAGGTGAAGATGAGGCCGGGGCGGCCCGCCTGCCGTCGGTGGAAGCCGACCTGGATCGCGAGCGCCGACTTGCCCGCGCCCATCAGCCCCGCGTGGAAGCGCAGGCGACCGACGGCGGGCGCCAGGTGGCAGATGCCGAAGAGCGGGTTCTGGTCCGGGCTCGGGCGGACCGCGTCCTCGTCGTCCATGTCGTCACCGTCGTCACCGTCGTCACCGTCGATCATCAGCTCTTCCTCGCGGGCCAGGTCAGCAGGGGTATGGCGGTCTCCTGCTCGGTCACGGACCCGTGCACGCCGAGCAGACCCATCAGCTCGGGACGCATGATGCGCGAGTCGACCACCGCCATCGACCCCGTCATGGCGACGACCACGTCACCGATGCGCGGCACGACCGCCGGGCCGACCACGCCGAACCAGCCCTCGTCGACGACCTGCTCACGCGTCCTGACGAGCGCGTCGTCACCGAGCCGGGCCGCCCAGCGCTCGACCATGGCGGCGACGGACGAGGCGCCGGGGTCCTCGGCATACAGCTGGAGGGAGCGCGGCTCGCCCCCGACGTGGCGCACGCCGGCGGCCAGGTCCGGCTCGGCCGCGACGTCGAGGCGACGGTCGAGGGGCACGTCGACCATGCCGTGGTCGGCGGTGACATGCAGGGCGCAGTCCTCGGGCAGCAGCCGGCGCAGGCGGGCGAGCTGGTCGTCGACGTGCTCGAGCTCGGCGGTCCACTCGGGCGACTCCCAGCCGTGGACGTGGCCGGTCTTGTCGAGCTCGCCCCAGTAGAGGTAGACGAGGGTGCGAGGCGCCGCCGCCGCGGTGCGCGCCGCGACCTCGACCCGCGCGTCCAGGTCCTTGGCACCGAGGAAGGCTCCGCCGCGCAGCGCCGCGTTGGTCAGCCCGGACCCGTCGAAGTAGTGCGGCCCGATGCGGGTCACCGCGACGCCGGCGCGCTCGCAGCGCTGCAGGACGGTGTCGTGCGGCTGCCACACGAAGGGGTCGACGCCCTCGTCCCAGGCCAGCTCGTTGAACGTGCGGTCCTCGCCCGGCACGAGCACCTGGTAGCCGACGAGGCCGTGGGCGCCCGGCGGCAGGCCGGTGCCGAAGGTCCCCATGCTCGTGGCCGTGGTGGAGGGGAATCCCGCCTGCAGCCCCGGCGAGCCGGTCATGGCGCCGCGCAGGAACGGCGCGTGCCCGCGGCGCGCCTCGAGCAGGTGGCGGCCGAGCCCGTCGACGAGCACCACCACGGCGCGCCGCGAGCGCGGGAGCGTCAGTCGCCCCACCTCGCGGGGACCCAGGTCCACCCCGAGGGACCGTGCCACCCCGGGCAGCACGTCGGCGAGCCCCAGGCCGGTGTAGGCGTCCGCCAGCCGGGCCACGACCTCCCGCCGCACGTCAGCGACCCGTGGCGAGGGACAGCGCGCGCGCGAACGCCCGGGCCTGCGCCACGGCCTCGGGGCCGTCGGCGTCCGAGCTCACGCGGAACGAGATGTCGTCGCTGGAGATCGTGCCCTCGTAGCCGTGGTCGGCGTCGCACTCCGGGTTGTCGCAGTCGGCGGGCATGAGGTCCACGCGGTTGACCGCGCCCCACCCGAGCGAGACGGTCACCTCTCCCCCGAGGCTGCCGGGCCGGTATGACGTCGCCGACGCCACGACGTGCGTGAGCATGACCCCGCGGACCGAGGACAGCGGCACCGACTCGGAGGTCGCCGTCACGACGGTGTCGACGGGGCGGTCGGCCGCGCGTCCGGTGCGGGGCACCCCGGCGGACGAGGCGGCGTCGACGTGGTCGTCCACGTGCCCCACCACGAGCCGCGAGGGCGTCAGCACGAGGACCGTGACGTGGCGCAGGATCCCGTCGTGGTCGAAGGTCGTCTCCTGGTGGACCAGGTGCTCGACGACCTCCTCGCCGCAGGCGGCCTCGGCGACGACGTCGGCCACGAGGGCCGGGTAGTAGCCGGCCCGCTCGATGTCACGCCGCAAGGAGTGCGGGAGCAGGTCGGCCGGGGTCTGCGAGGCGCGAGGCATGGCCGCCATTGTGGCACCTGCGAGCCGTCAACCCGTCATGGCTCGACGGTCGGAGTCCGTGCGCAGCCCGGGCCGGGCCAGCGTGATCTCGGCGCCCAGCACGTCGACGCCGCCGGGGCGGGCGTTGAGGGGGTTGAGCTCGAGGGCGGCGACCTCGGGGAAGTCGTCGGCGAGCACGGAGACGCGTCCGACGACGTCCTGCAGCGCCGCCAGGTCGACCGGCTCGGCGCCGCGGTGCCCGTCGAGCATCGGGAAGGCCTTGACCGTGGTGACGAGCTCCCTGGCGTCGCGGTCGGTCAGCGGGGGGATGCGGTGGCTGACGTCCCCGAGGAGCTCGGTGGGCGCGCCGGCGACGGAGAAGCTCACGACGGGTCCGAAGAGCGCGTCCTCGGTGGAACGGACCACGCAGGCCACCCCGGGCCCGGCCATCGCCTGGACGACGAGGGCGAGGTCGCCGAGGGAGCCGAAGCGCGTGACCAGGTGGCCGTAGGCCTCGCGCACCTCCTCCTCGTCGTCGAGGTCCAGCCGGAGCGCGCCGAGCCCCGGCGAGTGCCGCAGCACCTGGGAGACGGACTTGATCATGACGGGATAGCCCACGACGGCGGCGGCCGCGACCGCCTCGTCCGGCGACAAGACCCGCACGCGGCGCCATACGGGCACGCCGTAGGCCGCGAGGAGGTCGTGGGCCTCGTCGTCGGTGAGCGCCCGGCCTTGCGGCGCGTCCTGCAGGACGCCGTCGATCACGGCGAAGGCTGCGTGCCGGTCGATGTCGTCATAGCTCACCCGCTCGCCCTTGTCGGCCTCGCGCCAGGCGGCATACCGGACGGCCTGGTCGAGGGCGAGGACGGCGTCCTCGGGCATGGGGTATGCCGGGACCGACCCCACGTGTCCGGGACCCTCACCGGTCCGGGGGTCCGCGACGCCCCGCATGCCGAGAAAGGTGCCGAGGACCGGCTTGTCGCTGCCGGCGGCCACCTGCGCGACGGTGCTGACGATCGACTCGTCGGCGGTGACCAGCGGGGGGATGAAGCAGGTCAGCACGGCGTCGACGGCGGGGTCCTCGAGCGCGGAGCGCAGCGCCTGGGCGAAGGCCTCGGCCGTCGCCTCGGGAGCCAGCGACACCGGCCCGTGGGTGACCTCGAGCCCGCGGTCCAGGCAGGCGTCCCCGGTGAGGGCGCCCAGCGCGTGCGCGTTGCCGACGATCGCCACCCGACGCCCCCGGGGCAGCGGCTGGGAGGTCACCAGCGCGGCCACGTCGAAGAGCTGGTGGACGTTCTCGACGCGCATGACCCCGGCCTGGGTCATCATCGCGTCGAAGGCCTCGCGGGGCACCCGGGTGGGACGCACCGGGTGGCCGGGCGGGACCGAGTAGCCGGAGTACCCCGACTTGACCACGATGACGGGCTTGGAGGCCGCGAGCTGGCGGGCGATGCGGGAGAACTTGCGGGGGTTGCCCACCGACTCCAGGTGCATGCCGACCGCCTCGGTGCCCGGGTCGTCGATGAAGTACTGCATCAGGTCGTTGCCGGAGACGTCGGCGCGGTTGCCCGCGGACGCGAACACCGAGACGCCGAGGTTGCGCCTCTGCGCGGCGTCCAGGACCGCCACGCCGAGCGCCCCGCTCTGGGCGAACAGCCCCAGCGTGCCCGGCTTGGGGAGGCGGGGTGCGACGGTGGCGTTGAGGTGCAGGGCGTTGTTGGCGACGCCGATGGTGTTGGGTCCGACGACGCGCAGACCGTTGGCGTGGGCGTGCTGCAGGAGTGCGCGCTGCCGCTCCTGTCCCTCGGGGCCGGACTCCGCGAAGCCGGAGGACGCCACGACGAGGGACTTGACGCCCGCGGCGGCGCAGTCGTCGACGACGCCCAGCACCTCGGACGCCGGGACGGCCACCACGGCGAGGTCGACGGGCTCGCCGATCGCGCTCACCGAGGGGTGGCACGGGACGCCGAGCACCTCGGACGCCGTCGGGTGGACGGCGTGCAGGACCCCGGTGTAGCCGCCGCGCAGGAGGTTGTCGAGGATCAGGTGACCGAGTGCCTCGACGCGGGGGCTGGCCCCCACGACGACGACGGATGCCGGCTCGACGACGGTGCGGATGCTGGCCGCCTCGGAGCGGTGCTCGCGCGAGAGCCGGACGAGCTCGGAGCGCACGGTCGGCCGGATCTGGAAGGTGACGGCGATGACGCCGTCGTCGAAGTGGTGCTTGACCTCGTAGCCGGCGTCGGTGAAGACCTTCATCATCTTGCGGTTCTGCGGGAGGACGTCCGCCACGAACTCCTCGACGCCGAGCTCCTGGCCGATGGCTGCGAGGTGCTCCAGGAGCACCGAGCCGATCCCCTTGCCCTGGTAGTGGTCGGAGATGTTGAAGGCCACCTCGGCCACCCCCGGGCGGATGGTGTCGTAGCGCCCGATCCCGATGATGTCGTCGCGCACCGTGGCCACCAGGGCGACCCGGTCGACCTGGTCCACCTCGGTGAAGCGCGTCAGGTCCTTGGCGCTGATCTCCTTGATGGGCGCGAAGAACCGCAGGTAGATCGACTCGGCCGACTGGCGCGAGTGGAAGGCCTGCACCCGGTCCCGGTCGTCGGGGCGGATCGGGCGCAGGTGGCACACCGACCCGTCCCGCAGGACGACGTCCGCCTCCCACGAGCTGGGGTCCGAGACCCCGAGCCGACCGGGTCCGTGGCTGCCACGCTGCGCGCTCATGCGGTCAGGATCCCACGTCGCGCGTCAGGGCGCGCCGGCGACCTGGACCTTGCGCCACGTCAGGCCGTCGTGGCTGCCGAGGTAGTAGACGCCCCGCTCGCCGCGCGGGACGGCCAGGAAGCCGCCGGCCTCGTGGCGCAGGGCCACCCAGCCGTTGCGCGCGGCCGGAGGCTTCGTTGGTGCCGCGAACGTGGCGCCCCCGTCGCGGCTCGCCTGCAGCACGTATGACGTGGGGGACGCCGCGACGACGTGCTGGTCGTCGGACGGCGCCACCAGGGCGTTGGCCGGCACGCCCTTGGCCGGGTCCATCGCGGTGAAGTCCCAGGTCCGCCCACCGTCGGCACTCATGACGAGGCTGAGATCGGCCGAGCCGGCAGCAGACCCGATGGAGCAGCGGGCGTAGAGGTACTCACCGGCCGGGCGCGAGATCTGCAGGCCCATCGAGTTGGGGCAGCCCTCGTCGATGGCGGTGAGCGGCGTGGCCGCGCCGGTCGCGGACACGGAGGCGGCCTGCATGCCCTGCGGGCCTCGGTCGGTGGCCACGACGCCCGACACGAGCACGTTGCCGTCGTGCCAGCCGAGGTCGACGCGCTGCACCGGGGCGTCGCCCCGCGTGGTCGGCACCCGGACGTCCACCGGCACGGTGCCGTCGAGCTCGGCGCGGCGCACGAGCACGGCCTGGCCGCAGGCCCGGGCCCCGCACTCGTCGACGGCGGCCACGGCGACCTCGTCGTCGGTGGCCTCGACGGCGAGCACGATCGCGACCGGGTGGGCGGCGGGGCTCCACGTGCGTCCGCCGTCGGTGGTGCGCAGCAGCGCCCCGCCGTAGACCCAGCCGTTGAGGTCGTCGGCGAAGACGACCTCGGAGAGCGTGCGGGGGGTCGGCCGCGCGGAGGCGTCGGCCCGGTCGAGCACGGTGTGCTGGGGGAAGACAGCCGCCACGCGCCAGCTGCGCCCGCCGTCGGTGCTGGTCGCGAGGACCGGGCAGGTGGTCGCGCCGGCGCAGCTGCCGCTGCCCAGGGCGTGCAACGGTCCGGGGGCGGTCGTGCCCGGCTTGCGCGCCTGGGTCACGGCTCCGACGTCGAAGCCCGCCGGGACCCGTTGCCCCACCTGGGCGGTCGAGGCGTCGCTCGCCGGGGCCACCGAGGAGGACCGGTCAGGAAGGAGGCCGCCCTGCTGGGCGACCACCACACCGCCGACGACGGCCGCGGCGGCGGCGGTCGCAGGTCGTCGGCCGGCAGCGGGGTGATGTCCTCGCGCTGGGCGCGGAAGAAGTCGGCGACGGGATCGTGCTGGTCGAGCCGGCCGTCCTCGTCACGGTAGGGCTCGTCACGGTAGAGGTCGTCGCGGTAGGGCTCGCCGCGCTCGCCGAAGGACTCGCCGAAGGGATCGCGACCGCGAGGGTCCCGGGTCGACGGGCTCATCGGACTCCCTCCAGGATCGGGGCGAGGCGGGCCCGCGCGTCGTACAGGTCGCGCTTGACCGCGCCCTGGGACTTGCCGAGCTGTTCGGCGACCGTGGCCACCGGCAGGTCGGCGAAGGAGTGCAGCATGACCGCCATCCGCAGCCGGTCGGGCAGCGACTGGACGGCGTCACGGACGGTGAGCGTCGTCGAGTGGTCGGTGTCGACGGTGGTCGTCTCGTCGCCGACCTTGCCGTAGGCGATCGCCTCACGACCGCGCTTGCGCCAGTGGTCCCGCACGAGATTACCCGTGGCGGTGTAGAGCCACGCGCGCGGCTCGTTGACCGAGTCGATGTGGCGCAGCAGCTTGACGAACGCCTCCGTGGCGAAGTCGTGCCCGAGGTCGGGGTCGCCGACGAGCTTGGTCGCCCAGCCTGCGAGCATGCCGTAGTGCGCGCGGTAGATCTCGCGCACGGCGTCCTCGGTGGCCGTCTGCGGACGCGCCACGATCCTCCCTCCCCACACCCGGGGGACGTCGAGGGCGATCGTTGCTGTGGTCATGCCCCTTCGACGTCCCTGTTCCCTCATGGGTTGGGTGCCGATCCAACGCGGTCACTATGTCACGCTCTGGTGATGGACCACGGCACCCTCGTCACCACGCGTCGCATGCGCCGCCGCTTCGACCCCGACCGGCCCGTCCCGCGCGAGGTGCTCGTCCGCGCGCTGACCGAGGCGACGCACGCGCCGAGCGCCGGCTGGGCCCAGGGCTGGGACTTCGTGGTCCTGGCGCGGCGGCTTGACGTCGAGCGGTACTGGGAGGCGACCCGTCGACCCGGACCGCCCGACGCGTGGCTGCGCGGCCTGCTCACGGCGCCCTGCCTGGTCCTGGTGTGCAGCGACCCCGAGAGATACCTCGACCGCTACGCCGAGCCGGACAAGGGGTGGCAGGACCGGTCCGTCGACCGGTGGCCCATCCCCTACTGGGACGTCGACGCCGGGATGGCGGCCCTGCTGGCGCTGCTGGCGGTCCACGACGAGGGGCTGGGCGGACTGTTCTTCGGCGTGCCCGGCGACCGTCATGACGCCGTGCGGGAGGCGTTCGGCATACCGGCCGACCGGCGCCTCGTGGCGACGCTGGCCCTGGGACATCCCCACCCCGACGGCGACCGCGGGACGAGGGGCAGCGCGTCCCGGGCGCGTCGGCCCTTGTCCGAGGTGGCCCACGAGGGCACCTTCGGGCGGCCGTTCGTCGAAGAGCGGCCCACGTCGACCGGGTATGACGCACCGGCCTGACCACTCACCACGGAGTCCGGTTACCCCTGATCGGACATCCCACGCGCCCGGTCGGACACGATCCTCGTGCTCGATCGCCGCAAAGCGCGCCAGCCTCCCGTGTTTGTTCGCGACATCTCTGGCAGAACAAACACAACCGGGTATACGGTTACGGCATCCGGGAGCCGCGGCCGTCTGGCCGGGCCTCGCGGAGCTCCGCACGTCGTCGTCGACGAGCGGGCCAGGCCCCGACGAAGGAGAGGTCGCTGTGCACCAGCACGAGCGTCACCAGCTGATCGTGGAGCGATCCCGCTCGCAGTCCCGCGTCGAGGTCGCCGTGCTGGCGGCCGAGCTCGACGTCACGCCCGAGACCATCCGCCGCGACCTGACCGTCCTGGAGCGCCACGGCCTGGTGCGTCGTGTCCACGGCGGGGCGATCGCCATCGAGAAGCTCGCGTTCGAGCCCACCACCCAGATGCGCTCGGAGCAGCGGACCGCCGAGAAGTCCGCCATCGCCCAGCGCGCCCGCGAGCTGGTCCCCGTCGACGGCAGCATCCTCCTGGACGCCGGCACGTCCACCCTGGCGCTCGCGCACCTGCTGCCCACCGGCGGCGAGCTGACCGTCGTCACCAACTCCCTGTCGATCGCGCAGGCGGTCAGCACGCGGGAGGACATCTCGCTCTATCTCCTCGGAGGTCGCGTGCGCGCCAAGACGCTCGCCTCTGTCGGCTCCTGGTCGGTCGACGCGCTGCGCGACATCCACGTGGACGTCGCCTTCATCGGCACCAACGGCCTCACGCCGGACGAGGGGCTCACCACGCCCGACCCGTCCGAGGCCACCGTCAAGCGCGCCATGGTCACCGTCGCCCAGCGCGTCGTGGTCCTGGCCGACCACAGCAAGATCGGCGTCGCCCACTTCTCGCGGTTCGGGCGGCTGAGCGACGTCGACACCATCGTCACCGACAGCGGCCTCGACCCCGAGACCGCCGCAGAGCTCGAAGCCCACGGCCCGGAGGTGGTCCGCGCGTGATCCTGACCCTGACACCCAACCCCAGCGTCGACCGCACCATCGCGGTGACGACGCTGCAGCGTGGCGCCGTGCAGCGCGCCACCGACTCGCGGCTCGACCCGGGAGGCAAGGGCATCAACGTGTCCCGGGCCCTCGCGGTCAACGGCACCGACACGATCGCCGTGCTCCCGGTCGGCGGCCCCCAGGGCCAGATCATGCAGACCCTGCTGCGCGAGATCGCCCTGCCCGTCGAGGCCGTCGAGATCGCGGGGAGCATCCGCGCCAACGTCGGCATCGTCGAGCCGGACGGCACCACCACCAAGGTCAACGAGCTCGGGCCGGTGCTGTCCGAGGACGAGGTGGCGGCGCTCCTGGCCGCCGTCGACCGCGCCGCCGGCCGGGGCCTCACCTGGCTCGTGGGCTGCGGCTCCCTGCCCCAGGGCCTGGACCCCGCCTTCTACGTCGACCTGGTCCGCCGCGGCCACGAGGCGGGTGCCAAGGTGGCCATCGACTCCAGCGGCCCACCGATGGCCGCGGCCGTCGCCGCCTCCCCCGACCTGATCAAGCCCAACGACGAGGAGCTCGAGGAGCTCGTCGGCCGCCCGCTGGCGACCGTGGGCGACGTCGTCGACGCGTGCCGCACCCTGATCGCCGGCGGCGTCGGCAGCGTCGTGGTCAGCCTGGGCAGCAAGGGCGCCCTCCTGGTCACCCCCGACGAGGTCGCGCACGCCGCCGCCACCATCACCAACCCGCTGTCCACCGTGGGCGCCGGGGACTCCCTGCTCGCGGGCTACCTGCACGCGCTGAGCCGTGGCGACACGCCGTCGGCGGCGCTGCGCACCGCCGTCGCGTTCGGGTCGGCCGCGGTCTGCCTGCCGGGCACCGAGGTGCCGACTCCCGAGGATGTTGCGAGGATCGACGTCAGGGTCAGCGACCCGGTCGACCTCACCCTGTCTCTCTGAGACGCCGCTCACCAGACCCCACCCCATCAAGGAGAGATCATGTCCCTCATCACCGATAAGCAGGTCGTGCTGGACCTCCGCGCCACCGACCGCACCGACGCCACCCGGACCCTGGGCGAGACCCTCGTCGCGGAGGGGCGGGTGACCGACCTCGAGGGCTTCCTCGACGACGTGCGCAAGCGCGAGGAGCAGATGGCGACCGGGCTGCCCGGCGGCATCGGCATCCCGCACTGCCGCTCCACGCACGTGACCGAGCCCTCGCTCGTCTTCGGGCGCTCCCGCGAGGGCATCGACTGGGGGTCCGAGGACGGGCCCGCCACCTTGATCTTCCTCATCGCGGCGCCCGAGGGCGGCGGCGAGGACCACCTCAAGATCCTGGCCATGCTCGCCCGCAAGCTCATGCGTGCCGAGTTCAAGGAGTCCCTGCGCAACGCCGTGACCCCGGCCGAGGTCGTCCAGATCGTCCGGTCCGAGGTCGAGCAGTGAGGCTGGTCGGCGTCACCAGCTGCCCCACGGGCATCGCGCACACCTACATGGCCGCCGAGGCCCTCGAGCAGGCGGCTCGCGAGGCCGGCCACGAGATGGTCGTCGAGACCCAGGGCTCGGCCGGCTCCGAGCCGCTGGACCAGGCCGTCATCGACGCCGCCGACGCCGTGATCTTCGCCCACGACCTCGAGGTCAGGGACGCCGGCCGGTTCGCCGGCAAGCCGACCGTCGACGTGGGCGTCAAGAAGGCCGTGTCCGGGGCCCCTGCCCTGGTCGCCCAGGCGGTCGAGGCCGCGGAGCAGGCTCGTACGGCGGCGCCCGCCGTCTCGGGTGGCTCGGCGTCCGGCGACACGTCGGGTGGCGCCCGCTCGCTCTCCCTGGTCGGCGTGACCAGCTGCCCCACCGGCATCGCCCACACCTACATGGCCGCCGAGGGCCTGGAGCAGGCGGCCAAGGAGGCCGGCCACACCATGGTGGTCGAGACCCAGGGCTCGGCCGGCTCGGAGCCGCTGGACCAGTCGGTCATCGACGCCGCCGACGGCGTGATCTTCGCCCACGACCTCGAGGTCAGGGACGCCGGCCGGTTCGCCGGCAAGCCGACCGTGGACGTGGGCGTCAAGAAGGCCGTGTCCGACTCCCCCGCCCTCATCGCCGAGGTCGAGCGGCTGGTCGCCGAGCGAGGGAGCTCGACGGCGTCGGCCACCCCGACGGCCGCTGCGAGCACCGCCGCGACGACGGGGGCGACGTCCGCCCGCGAGACCGAGCGCGTCGGCACCGGCACCAAGATCCGCCAGTGGCTGATGACCGGCGTGTCCTACATGATCCCGTTCGTCGCGGCGGGCGGCATCCTCATCGCCCTGGGCTTCATGCTGGCCCAGCTGTTCGGCGGCAAGCAGGGCGCCATCGACGTCACGTCGATGTACACCCTCAACCCGGCCGGGGCCACCGACAAGGTCACGGTCCTGCAGAACGCCTTCAACCCCGGCAACGGGATGCACTGGGCGGCGCTGCTGTTCCTGATCGGCGGGGCGGCCTTCAACTTCCTGGTGCCGATCCTGTCGGGCTTCATCGCCTACGGCATCGCCGACCGGCCGGGCCTGGTCCCGGGCATCGTCGGCGGCTTCATCGCCAACACCATGGGCGCCGGCTTCCTCGGCGGCATCGTCACCGGCTTCATCGCCGGCTTCGCGGCGCGCTGGATCGCCGGGTGGAAGGTCCACAAGGGCATCCGCGGCGTCATGCCGGTCGTCGTCATCCCGTTGCTGTCGACCCTGATCACCGCCGGCGCGATGATCCTGATCCTCGGCCGCCCGATCAAGGGCCTGATGGACTCCCTGAGCAGCGCGCTGACCGGCATGTCCGGCTCCAACGCGATCCTGCTCGGTCTCATCCTCGGCCTGATGATGGGCTTCGACCTGGGCGGTCCCGTCAACAAGGTGGCCTACACCTTCGGCACGACCGGCCTGTCCGCCGTGGCGGCCGGGGCGACCGACGCCCCACAGCTCAAGATCATGGCTGCGGTCATGGGCGCGGGCATGGTCGCACCGTGGGGCATGGCCCTGGCGACCGCCCTGCGACCCAAGCTGTTCACCAAGGCGGAGCAGGAGAACGGCAAGGCCTCGTGGCTGCTCGGCGCGTCCTTCATCTCCGAGGGCGCGATCCCGTTCGCGGCCGCCGACCCGTGGCGCGTCATCCTGTCGTCCATGGTGGGGTCGAGCATCACCGGCGCGCTGATCATGGCCTTCGGCTCGGGCAGCCGTGCGCCGCACGGCGGTCTGTGGGTCACCCCGCTGATCACCAACCCGCTGATGTTCCTCCTCGCGGTCATCGTCGGATCCGTCGTCACCGGGCTGCTCGTCGTCGCGCTCAAGGGCGCCGACAAGAGTCGCCGGGCCGTGGCGGACACCCCCGCGGCGCGGGACGCCGTCGCCGCCTGATCCGCCCGCACCACCCGCACCGCCACCACCGCACCGCTGCACCACCCTCACTGGTGCACCAGCTCCACCAGCTGCACGAGCCCGGTATGACGGGGACCACGTTCCCGGCATACCGTGAGTCCCACGACCTGACCCCCGCACAACTCAGAAGGATTGATCCTCATGGCATCTCGCAACGTCACCATCGCCTCCTCCGTCGGCCTGCACGCCCGCCCGGCCTCGATGTTCGTCCAGGCCGCCACGGCCACGGGCCTGCCCGTCACGATCGCCAAGGAGGGCCAGACCCCGGTCGACGCCCGCAGCATCCTGGCCGTCATGGCCCTGGGCGCCAAGCACGGCGACGTCGTCACCCTGTCCGCCGAGGGCGACGGCGCGGAGGACAAGCTCGGCGAGCTCGTTGCCCTGCTCGAGCGCGACCTCGACAACGAGTGATCTCGCGATGACCGACGCCCCCCACCGCCAGCTGAGCGGCATCGGCGTGAGCGTGGGCACGTCGGCCGGACCTGTCGTCCAGGTCCGGCCGGCGCCCACGGCCCCCGCCAACGAGCCGGCCGCAGCCGACCCTGCCGCCGCCAAGGCCCAGGTCCGCGAGACCATGGAGCAGGTCGCGGCCGGGCTCGAGGCCCGCGCCGCCAAGGCCGACCCCAAGGCCGCCACGATCCTGCAGGCCACCGTCATGATGGCCCGCGACCCCGGCCTCGCCGGCGGGATCGACACCCAGCTCGACGCCGGCAAGGGCCCCGCGACCGCCGTGACCGCGGCCGTCGAGGAGTTCTGCACGATGTTCGAGTCGCTCGGCGGCTACATGGCCGAGCGCGTCACCGACCTGCGCGACGTCCGTGACCGCACGGTCGCCCGCCTGCTGGGCGAGCCGGAGCCGGGAGTCCCCCAGTTCGACGAGCCGAGCGTGCTGGTCGCCCACGACCTGGCTCCCGCCGAGACCGCGACCCTCGACATCGACAAGGTGCGCGGGATCGTCACCGAGGCCGGCGGGCCGACCAGCCACACCGCGATCCTCGCGGCCCAGCTGGGCATCCCCGCCGTCGTCCGGGTGCAGGGCGCCCTGCAGATCCCGGCCGGCACCGTCGTGGCACTGGACGGCGGGGTGGGCGAGGTCATCGTCAACCCCACCGACGACGAGCAGGAGCAGCTCGCCGAGCGGTCCCGCCGCCGGGCGGCCGCCCTGTCCAACGTGAGCGGCGTCGGGGTCACGCGCGACGGCACCAAGGTCGCGCTCCTCGCCAACATCGGCACCGCCGAGGACGCCGAGAAGGCCGGCAAGATGGACTGCGAGGGTGTGGGCCTGTTCCGCACCGAGTTCCTCTTCCTGGACCGCGACGACGCGCCCACGCTGGAGGAGCAGACCGCGACCTACACCCGCGTCTTCGAGGCCTTCCCCGAGCGCCGCGTCGTCGTGCGCACGCTCGACGCGGGGGCCGACAAGCCGCTGGCCTTCGCCGACCTCGGCGAGGAGGAGAACCCCGCCCTCGGCGTGCGCGGCCTCCGGCTGCAGCGCGAGCGCCAGGACCTGCTGGACACCCAGCTCCAGGCTCTCGCCGCGGCCTACCAGGCCACCGGGGCGGACGTGCGCGTCATGGCCCCGATGGTGGCCACCCGCGAGGAGGCCCGCTGGTTCGCCCAGCAGGTCAAGGCCGTCGGGCTGCCCAAGGGCGGCACGATGATCGAGGTCCCGGGTGCGGCGATCCGCGCCAAGGACATCCTCGAGGTCTGCGACTTCGCGTCCCTCGGGACCAACGACCTGTCGCAGTACACCATGGCCGCCGACCGCATGCAGGGCGCCCTGGCTCCCCTGCTGAGCCCGTGGCAGCCCCCGCTGCTCGACCTGGTCAAGATGGCCTGCGAGGGTGGCCGCGCGACCGGCAAGCCGATCGGCGTGTGCGGCGAGGCCGGCGGCGACCCGCTGCTGGCGCTCGTGCTCGTCGGTCTCGGGGTCTCGTCCCTGTCCATGGCCACGCCCAAGCTGGCGGCCGTGCGCACCGCGCTCAGCCTCCACGAGCTCGGGACCTGCCAGCGGATGGCGACGGCGGCCCTCAAGGCTCGCTCGGCGCGCAAGGCCCGCCAGGCCGTCCTCGACCTGGCCGACCCGATCATGATCGACCTGCTCTGACGGTCTGATCAGCCGGCCCTGCCGGTGCGAGGCCCGGTGCGCTACCCCCTTGGCGCACCGGGCCTCGTGCTGCCGGCGTCCCCCTCGTCCATCGTGTCGGCCGGGTCCACCTGCTGCACAACGTCCGCGGCGTCCGTCGGGTATCGGTAGACCGCCAGGCTGTCGGTGCGGTGGTAGCCCAGGCTCTCGTAGAGGCGCAGCGCCCCCGTGGGGTTCTCGGCGTCGACCCCGAGCCCGGCGGACGCCATGCCGGAGCCTGCGAACCTGCGCATCGATTCCTGCAGCAGCGCGGACGCCACGCCTCTCCCCCGGTGGCTGCGCAGCACCGTCAGCTGCTCGGTCCACCCCTCGGTGTAGCCCTGGGCGGCCCAGTCCTGCTCGTAGGCCGAGCTCATCGCCAGGCCCACCATGGCCCCCGTGGCGTCGTCCACCGCCAGCACCGACCAGTCCGGGCGGAAGCTCGCCGACGTCAGCTGCTCCTGCCACATGTCGGGGGTCGTGCCGGCATAGGCCCAGTGGTCGCGGAAGCCCTCGTCCAGCACCGCCAGCGCCTCGTCCGAGCGAGACGGGTCCCAGTCGAGCAGGCGCACTCCTCGGGCCGACCCGACCGACCCGACCGGCACGACCGGCACAACCGGCACGACCGGCACGACCGGCACGACCGGCACGGGAGTGTCCAACCACCGCCCCATGCCGAAGAAGTACCGCACCGCCTCCAGCCCCGCGCGCTCCGCCAGGTCGCGCAGCTCGGTCTGGTGGACGGGGGCCGACAGGCGCATCTGGAGCGGTCCGTGGCCCTCCCTGCGGGCGGCGCGGTCCCAGGCCACGCCGTGCGCCAGCTCCCACCGGAGCAGGGCCGTGCCGATGCCCTCGCCGCGCCGGCTCGGGTCCACCACTCCCCCGAGGTGCACCCGGCGGACCTCCGTGATCGACCGGTTGCACCCCGACCACCCGACGGCCACGAGGGCACCGCCGCCGTCGTGCCCGAGGATCAGGTCCTCGTCCGGGACCGACCGTGGGGAGTCCCAGTACTCTTCGATGTCGCTCAGAGACATACGCTCGGGATTGCGGTCGTGGGCCTCGGCCTCGGCATAGAGCCGTGCGATCGCCGGCACGTCGGCGCGATCACCACGACGCCAGGTGATGCCGGGCAGGGCATCCAGGTCCGCCAGGGCGGTCTGCTCGGCAGGGATGGCAGTCATGCCTCGATCCTGCGCCGCGGCCCGGGACCGCACAACCGCCTTTCCTCGGCGCCCGATCCGGCGGGCCCGGCGCGCCATACGGCCCGTCACCCGACCCCCGGGGCAGGATGGGGCGGATCCGCTCGCGAAGGAGATTGCACCTGATGGCGCGTCGCACGACCGCACCGACCCTGGACGACGACTTCGTCGAGAACATCATCGACATCGACGTCTCCGACGAGATGCAGCAGGCGTTCCTGGAGTACTCCTACTCGGTCATCTTCAGCCGGGCGCTGCCCGACGCGCGCGACGGCCTCAAGCCGGTGCAGCGACGCATCCTCTACGGCATGCACGAGCTGGGGCTGCGCCCCGACCGCGGCCACGTCAAGTCCTCCCGCATCGTCGGCGAGGTCATGGGCAAGTACCACCCCCACGGGGACACCGCGATCTACGACGCCCTCGTGCGCCAGGCGCAGCCGTTCACGATGCGGCTGCCCCTGGTCGACGGGCACGGCAACTTCGGCTCCCTCGACGACGGTCCGGCGGCCAGCCGCTACACCGAGGCGCGCATGGCCCCGTCCGCGCTGGCCATGCTCGCCAGCCTGGACGAGGACACGGTCGACTTCGTCCCCAACTACGACGAGCAGCTCACCCAGCCCGGGGTGCTGCCGGCGGCCTTCCCCAACCTCCTCGTCAACGGTGCCTCGGGCATCGCGGTCGGTATGGCGACCCAGATGCCGCCGCACAACCTCGTCGAGGTCATCGGCGCGGCCCGCCACCTCATCGCCCACCCGGACTGCTCGCTCGACGACCTGATGAAGTTCGTGCCGGGTCCGGACCTGCCCTGCGGGGGCCGGATCATCGGCCTCGAGGGCATCCGCGACGCCTACCTGACCGGACGCGGCAGCTTCAAGACGCGCGCCACCTGCCGCGTCGAGAGCATCACCGCCCGCAAGAAGGGCATCGTCGTCACCGAGCTGCCCTATCTCGTCGGCCCGGAGAAGGTGCGCGACAAGATCAAGGACCTCGTCCAGTCCAAGAAGCTGCAGGGCATCAGCGACTTCAAGGACCTCACCGACCGCAAGCACGGGCTGCGGCTGGTCATCGAGATCAAGAACGGCTTCAACCCCGACGCGGTCCTGGAGCAGCTCTACAAGCTGACGCCGATGGAGGACTCCTTCGGCATCAACAACGTCGCCCTCGTCAACGGGCAGCCCCAGACCCTCGGGCTCAAGGACCTGCTGCGGGTCTACGTCGACTTCCGCACCGACGTGGTGCGTCGCCGCTCGCAGTTCCGCCTCGGCAAGAAGGAGGACCGCCTGCACCTCGTCGAGGGGCTGCTGATCGCGATCCTCGACATCGACGAGGTCATCCAGGTCATCCGCACCTCCGACGACGCGGGCATCGCGCGGGCGCGGCTCATGGACGTCTTCGAGCTCTCCGAGCCTCAGGCGACCTACATCCTCGACCTGCAGCTGCGCCGCCTCACCAAGTTCTCCCGCATCGAGCTGGAGAACGAGCGCGACGAGCTCCTGCGCGAGATCGCCGAGCTGCGCGAGCTCCTCGGCGACGAGGCGCTGCTGCTCCGGCTGGTGTCCACCGAGCTGGCCGACGTCGCCAAGCAGCACGGCACGCCGCGCCGCACGATCCTGCTCGAGTCCGCCGGCACCCCGGCGACCTCGGCCACGCCGCTCGAGGTCGCCGACGACCCCTGCTACGTCCTGATGTCGTCCACCGGGCTGCTGGCCCGGACGTCGGACGCCGGTGGCCTGTCCAACGAGGGCGGTCGGTCCAAGCACGACGCCGTGGTGGCGGCCGTGGCGACGACCGCGCGCGGCGAGGTGGGCCTGGTCACCTCGACCGGTCGGGTGGTCCGACTGTCCGCCCTCGAGCTGCCGACCCTGCCACCGACCAACGGCGCCCCGTCGCTGTCGGGCGGTGCGCCCCTCGCGGCCTACGTCGAGCTGGGCAAGGACGAGGTTCCCCTCACGATCATGTCGCTCGCCCCGGAGTCCCGCGGCCTGGCCCTCGGCACCGCCCAGGGCGTGGTCAAGCGGGTGACGACGGACTACCCCGGCAACCGCAAGGAGTGGGAGGCCGTCTCGCTCAAGCCGGGCGACCGCGTCGTCGGCGCGGTCGAGCTGCGCACCGGGGACGAGCACCTGTGCTTCGTGACGACGGACGCGCAGCTGCTGCACTTCCCGGCCTCGGTGGTCCGGCCCCAGGGCCGCACCGCAGGCGGTATGGCGGGAATCCGCCTGTCCCCCAAGGCGTCCGCGCTATGGTTCGGCGCCATCGACCCGTCCGCCGAGACGGTCGTCGTGACCGGGGCGGGATCCGCCGGAGCCCTTCCGGGCACGGAGACCCCATCGATCAAGGTCACCCCTCTCGGCGAGTACCCCGCCAAGGGCCGCGCCACCGGCGGGGTCCGCTGCCAGCGCTTCCTGCACGGCCAGGATCAGCTGGTCCTCGCCTGGGTCGGCGCCCTGCCCGCGCGGGCCTCCGGGCCCAACGGCGTGGCGGTGCCGCTCCCCGAGGCGACCGGCAAGCGGGACGGCTCCGGGCTCCCGGCCAAGGGGCCCATCGCCGGGATCGGCGGGCCGCTGCCGACCGAGTCGCCCGTGAGCGCCGGGGCCGCCGCCGCGTCGTCGCCGACGAGCTCGGACGCCGCCGGCACGGCCGAGGGTGGCGAGGGGCTCTTCGACCTGCCGCCCAACACCGGGCCGACCCGCGAGCGGGTCGTCGTGGACCGGGACGACTACGACCCCGACAGCCTCGACGACGTGGTGCAGACCTCCACGGAGTGACCCGCCGGCTCGCCGGTGGTCATCGATCCGACCTTGCGACCTTGCGACTCTGCGACCGTGCAACGCCGCGACGCGCGCAGCGGTCAGCCGTATGGAGCACGCGCGGCCGGCGAGGAGCAGCGACACCAGGATCGCGATGATCACGGTGTTGAACGCGAAGGCCACGAGCGCGTGGACCATCATGGCGCGGCGCATCTGCCTCGTCGTGACCGAGACGTCGGTCGTCCCGAAGGTCACCTGCCCGTTGAGCGAGTGGTAGAGGTAGTCGCTGAAGGCTCGCTCCTCGGTGCCCGGGAACTCCAGGCCGCCCTCCGTGAGGTCCAGCCGCGCGTAGTGCAGGGCGTAGGACAGCACGACGTTGCACCAGGACACGACCACCGCCACGATGCACCCCACGAGGGCCCAGGGGATCGCGCGCGCCTGCGGGTTGGTCGCGAGGACGAGGCACACCCCGAGCGCGAACACCGAGAGCTGGATCGACCACGACGGAGCGGACCCCACCCCGAAGGACCGACGCATCAGTCGACGCGCCACCCCTCGCGTCGCTCCGCGTGCACCGAGGCCAGGACCTCCCGCCGCAGGTCGGCGCCGCCCAGCCCGTGGAAGGCCCGCCAGGTGAGCCAGGTGTAGACGAGGATGAAGGCGATCATGGCGCTCAGCGGCATCATGATCACGAACTCGTCCACCTCGATCCCCAGCCGGCCTCTCGTCAACGGGCCGACCACCACGAAGGGTGCGAACGCGCCCATCGCGATCAGGCTGCGGGTGGTGTCCGAGGACAGGCGGGCGGGTCGGGACGGCGCGCTCATGGCTCACGACCCTAGCGCGCTGGTCACACCTGCTCGTCGACGTAGAACCGGTGCGCCGGGGCGGGGTCGTTGCCGCAGGAGTCGTAGAGGCGCTCGCCCGTGGGCTCCTTGTGGACCCGCAGCCGCCACGCGCGACCGTCCTCGTGCGCGACCCTGACCTGCGCGTCCCACTCGTCGCCGCTCTCGATCCGGCTCGTCAGGGCCCTCAGCGTCGTCTCCTGGGTGCGCGCCCGGACCCAGGCCTCGGCGGCCTGGACGGGCAGGTCGAGGTGGCTGCGGCCACGGTCGTGCGCGGCGTCGAGGGCGGCGGGGCACAGCTCGCGCCGCGCCTCGGCGTCGACGACCTGGACGGCGAGCTCGCCGGTCAGCCGGGCGATCGTGTGTCCGCTGGGCAGCGCGATGCCGGTGGCGGCGAACCGGTGGCCGCCGGTGTGGGTGCACTCCCACACCTGGCCGGGGCGGTGCCGCGCACCCTCGAGCACCACCGGCCTGCCCCGCACGGCGCAGCACACGTCCCGCTTGCCGTTGGTGCAGACCAGGAGGATCCCGGCGTCGGTGCGGTGCAGCCCGGGCAGGGCCTGCAGCACCGCGTCCGGTCCCTGGTCGACCAGGGCACCGAGGTCCAGGCCGAGCAGGTCGGCGGGGTCGACGATCGCCCCGGCGAGCAGCCAGGGGCCGCCGGACGCGCCCCGCAGGTCACCGGCGACGAAGACCTGGCGCGGTGCCCCGTCGGCCTGGGACCGGCGGTCGGACACCGAGCGGATGAGCACCAGACGCCCACCGGCCAGGGCACAGCCACCCTCCAGCCGGTCCCCCAGCGCGGGGTCGAGCCAGGACTCGGTGAACGCATCCCTGCCCCACGGGCCGGGCTGCTCGAGGGCGATCCAGAAGTCCGCCATCGCGGCGGTCCCGCCCACCGGGTGCCCGGCCCCCTCCCAGGACAGCGAGCAGGCCGTCTCCGGCAGCTTGGAGGTCGGGTCAGGGCGCTCTGAGGTCACCCGCCCACCCTATGACGGAGAGCGCGGTCGTCGGCCGCCGTCACGACGCGCGTACCTCGGGCAGGGCGGCCATCGACCCCCGCAGGTGGGCGTCGAGGTCGGGGTCGTCCGCCGCCGACGAGCGCAGCCTTCCCGCCGTGTGGTCGCCGTAGGCCGGCAGCTCCAGGTGCCCGTGGCCCGAGAGCCCCACGACCACGACCTTCTCCTCGCCCGACTCCGCGCAGCGACGCCCCTCGGCGACGAGCTCCGCGATCGCGTGGGTCGACTCCGGCGCCGGGATGATCCCCTCGCACCGGGCGAACAACGCGCCGGCGTCGAAGCACTCGGCCTGCTCCTTGGCCACCGCCTCGAGGTGCCCGTGGTGGTAGAGGTGGCTGACCAGCGGCGCCATCCCGTGGTAGCGCAGCCCGCCCGCGTGGATCGCGCTCGGCATGAAGCCCGACCCGAGCGTGTGCATCTTCATCAGCGGCGTCATCCCCGCGACGTCGCCGGAGTCGTAGGCGTAGGTCCCGCGCGTGAGGCTCGGGCACGCCGCGGGCTCCACGGCCCGCAGCGCGGGCGTCATACGGCCGGCCCAGGTCTCCCGCAGGAAGGGGAAGGCCAGACCGGCGAAGTTGGACCCGCCCCCGGTGCAGCCGATCAGCAGGTCGGGGGTCTCCCCGACCTTGGCCAGCTGCAGGAGGGTCTCCTCGCCGATGATCGTCTGGTGCAGCAGCACGTGGTTGAGCACGGACCCGAGGGCATAGCTGGTCGTGGGGCTCTGGACCGCGGCCTCCACGGCCTCGGAGATCGCGATGCCCAACGATCCGGTCGTGCCCGGGTGCGAGGCCTGTATGACGCGCCCCGCCTCGGTCAGGTCGCTCGGGCTGCGGTGGACCTGCGCCCCGAAGGTCTCCATCATCAGCCGCCGGTAGGGCTTGGAGTCGAAGCTGCCCGCGACCTGCCAGACCTCGCACTCCATGGCGTACTGCGCGCAGGCGAACGCCAGGCTGGCGCCCCACTGGCCCGCGCCGGTCTCGGTGGTGAGCCGGGTGATGCCTGCCTGGTGGTTGTAATAGGCCTGAGGCACGGCGGAGTTGGGCTTGTGGGAGCCGGCGGGCGAGACGCCTTCGTACTTGACGTAGAGCCGGGCAGGGGTGCCGAGCTCGCGCTCGAGACGGGTCGCCCGGATCAGCGGGCTCGGCCGCCACAGACGATAGACCTCCTGGACCTCCTCCGGGATGTCGTAGTAGCGCTCGGTGCCGAGCTCCTGCTCGATCAGGGCCGGCGGGAAGAGCGGCGCGAGGTCCTCGGGGCCGACCGGTTCGTGGGTGCCGGGGTGCAGCATCGGTGGCAGCGGCTCCGGGAGGTCGGCGACGATGTTGTACCACCTCGTCGGCATCTCGGACTCGGCGAGGGTGATCCGGTGCTGCGGTGCGTCCATGACCGCAATCTAGCGACGACCGCGCCCGCCCGCGAGACATGTCTCGGTCGGGCGGGCGTGGTCGCTTCGTCGTGGTGGACGAGGCGATCAGGTCCAGGGACGGCCCTCGCGCTGGCGGTTGAGCTCGTCGTGATGGATGCCGAGCTCCTCGATGTGCTCGGGCTTGTTGGTGCGACCGGTGCCGATGAACCGCGTCGACAGCCAGTGCAGCAGCCAGAGCACGACACCGACGACCAGCAGCACCGCCGCGACCTGGTAGTCCTTGGGGTCGCGCTTGGACAGCGGGGAGGCGAGGAAGCCGCACAGGACCGCGCCGATGACGGGGATGACCGTCGGCGCCTTGAAGTGCCGGTGCTCGACCTTGTCGCGCCGCAGCACGAGCACGGCGATGTTGGTGATGGTGAACACGATCAGCAGCAGGAAGGACGTCGTGCCGCCGAGCGCCTTGAGGTCGGCGAACCAGACCAGGCCGAAGGCCAGCACCGTGGTGAACAGGATGGCCACCCACGGCGTGCGCCGCTTGGGCAGGATCCGCCCGAGGGTGACGGGCAGCACGCCCTCGTGCGCCATGCCGTAGAGGAGGCGCGAGGCCATCAGCATGTTGATCAGCGCGGAGTTGGCGACGGCGAACATCGTGATGACGGCGAAGATCGCGATCGGGAAGGCCGGCGCTCCCGCCTGGACGACCTTGAGGAGCGGGGTCTCGCCCTCGCCGAGCTCGGCGGGCTTGACCAGCGTGACCGAGGCGATGGCCACCAGCACGTAGATCACGCCCGTGATCGACAGGCCGATGAGCATCATCTTGGGGAAAGTCTTGACGGGGTCCTTGGTCTCCTCGGCCATGTTGACCGAGTCCTCGAAGCCCACCATGGCGAAGAACGCGAGGGCCGTGGCGGAGGCGACCGCCGTGAAGAGGTTCGAGCCCTCCTTGACGTTGAACTGGGTGAGGGTCGCGGCGTCGCCCTTGCCCTGCATGATCGCCCACACGCCGATGGCGATGATGATGAGCAGGCCCGACAGCTCGACGATGGTCAGGACGACGTTGACCTTGACGCTCTCCCCCACGCCCCGCAGGTTGATGATCGCGACGAGGGCCATGAAGCCGAGGGCGGCGAGCAGGAGCATGGTGCCCCCGGACTCCCAGCCGAAGTGGGCCGCCTTGTTGAGGTTGCCGGCGAAGGCCTGGGCTGCGCTGGAGGCCGAGGTGAGACCCGAGCACATGACGGTGAAGCAGACCAGGAAGGTCAGGAAGTGCACCCCGAAGGCCTTGTGGGCGTAGACCGCGGCTCCACCGGCGCGGGGGTACTTCGTAACGAGCTCGAGATAGCTGAAGGCGGTCAGCATCGCGACGATGAAGGCGCACAGGAATGGAAGCCAGACCGCCCCGCCGACCTCCTTGGCCACCTTGCCGGTCAGCGCGTAGACGCCGGTGCCGAGGATGTCGCCCACGATGAAGAGCAGCAGCAGACCGGGTCCGATCGCGCGGTTCAGCTCGGGCTTGCCCTCGCCGGCGCTGGGTTCGGCCGTGCCGGTCATCGGCGACGTGTCGTTGTCACTCATGGCGGACACGATCACTGACGAAACAGGTTTCGTCCAGCCAGGATCGCCCCGGATGCCCAGATCGTGACCGTATGACGGCTCAGGCGTCGATGCGCTCGGCGTCGAGGGAGTGCGCGGAGTCCACGATGAAGTCCTTGCGCGGCGCGACCTCGTTGCCCATGAGGAGCTCGAAGACGCGCTCGGCCGCCTCGGCGTCCGCGAGGGTCACGCGGCGCAGGGTGCGCTGGCGTGGGTCCATCGTGGTCTCGGCCAGCTGGTCGGCGTCCATCTCGCCGAGGCCCTTGTAGCGCTGCATCGGCTGCTTGATCCGGCGTCCCTTGCGCTCGAGCTGACGCACCGTGGTGCGCATCTGCTGCTCGTTGTAGGTGTAGATCAGCTCGTTCTTGCGCGAGCCCGCCCCGACGACCTCGATGCGGTGCAGCGGCGGGACCGCGGCATACACCCGGCCTGCCTCGACCAGCGGACGCATGTAGCGGAAGAAGAGCGTCAGCAGCAGCGTCCGGATGTGGGCGCCGTCGACGTCGGCGTCGGTCATCACGATGACCTTGCCGTAGCGCGCCGCGTCGAGGTCGAAGCTGCGGCCGCTGCCGGCGCCGATGACCTGGATGATGGCCGCGCACTCGGCGTTCTTGAGCATGTCGCCGACCGAGGCCTTCTGGACGTTCAGGATCTTGCCGCGGATCGGGAGCAGGGCCTGGTGGTCGGAGTCGCGCGCGAGCTTGGCCGTGCCCAGGGCGCTGTCACCCTCGACGATGAACAGCTCCGAGCGCTCCACGTCGCTGCTGCGGCAGTCCGCCAGCTTGCTCGGCAGGGTGCTGGTCTCGAGGGCGTTCTTGCGGCGCTGCGTCTCCTTGTGCTGACGGGCCGAGATGCGGGACTTCATCTCGGAGACGACCTTCTCCAGCAGAAGGCGGGCCTGGGCCTTCTCCCCCCGCTTGGACGAGGTCAGCAGGGCGGTCAGCTCGCGCTCGACGACCCGGGCGACGATGGCGCGCACCGCGCTGGTCCCCAGGACCTCCTTGGTCTGCCCCTCGAACTGCGGCTCGGCGAGGCGCACCGTCACGACGGCCGTGAGGCCGGCGAGGATGTCGTCCTTGTCGACCTTGTCGGTGCCGACCTTGAGCCGCCGGGCGTTGACCTCGAGCTGCTTGCGGAACACCTTCATCAGGGCCTGCTCGAAGCCGCTGACGTGGGTGCCGCCCTTGTGCGTGTGGATGATGTTGACGAAGGACTCGGCGCGCGTCTCGTAGCCGGTCCCCCAGCGCACCGCCACGTCGACGGTGCACTCGCGGGTCATCTCCGTGCTGACCATGTGGCCGCGGGCGTCGAGCTGCGGCACCGTCTCGGTGAACTCGCCGCTGCCCTGCAGCCGCCAGACGTCGGTCAGCGCCGGGTCCGAGGCGAGGAACTCCGCGAACTCGCTGATGCCGCCCTCGTTCTGGAAGGTCTCCTCGTAGACACCCTCGCCGTCGAGGTCGCGCTCGTCGCGCACCGCGATGGCGAGCCCTGGGACGAGGAAGGCCGTCTGCCGAGCCCGCGAGACGAGGTCGGCGCGGTCCAGGCCGGCGTTCTTGAGGAAGATCTGGTGGTCCGCCCAGTAGCGGACCCGGCTGCCCGTCACGCCCCGCTTGGCCTTGCCGACGACCTGCAGCTCCGAGGTCTGCTCGAACGGCGTGAAGGTGTTGTCCGGACCCGGCGCACCAGCGTCGTCGAAGGTGCCGGGCTCGCCCCGCCGGAAGCTCATCTGGTAGGTCTTGCCGCCGCGGTCCACCTGCACGTCCAGCCGACTGGACAGGGCGTTGACCACGCTGGCGCCCACGCCGTGCAAACCGCCCGAGGCGGCATACGACCCGCCACCGAACTTGCCGCCCGCGTGCAGCTTGGTGAAGATCACCTCGACGCCGGACAGGCCGGTGCGGGGCTCCTTGTCGACGGGCATGCCGCGTCCGTTGTCGCGCACCACGACCGAGCCGTCGCGCCCGAGGACGACCTCGATGTGGTCGCAGTGGCCGCCCAACGCCTCGTCCACGGCGTTGTCGATGATCTCCCACAGGCAGTGCGTCAGGCCGCGGCTGTCCGTCGACCCGATGTACATGCCCGGCCGCTTGCGGACGGCCTCGAGGCCCTCCAGGACCTGGAGGTGGCGGGCGGAGTAGGTGTCGCTGCTCGTGCCGACCGCGCTGGCTGCGCTGGCTCGGCCTGCTCGGCTCGCTGGGCTGGCTGGGCTGGCTGGGCTTGCTGTGGTCGTGGCGTCTGGCACGCTCGGCAGGGTACCCGCCGGGTATGACACCCCCGTGCAGACTCGCCATGCACCGCTCGTCCGGGGAGGGCGGGCCACGGCTGGCGCTCCGCCCAGCGAGAAATGCGCGGGTGGGAACGAATGTACGTGCTTGACTGTTGTCACCGCCGTAGAGGCCGCACCCACAGCCGTCCGGGAGCGACCCCCACTGACGTGAAAGAGAGGCCCATCGTGACCACCGCACTGGCACCGACCGAACTCACCGCAGCCGACCGCTGCGACCGTTGTGGCGCGCAGGCCTACATCCGAGCCCGTCTCGCGTCCGGAGGTGAGCTGCTCTTCTGCGCCCACCATGGTCGCGAGCACCTGGATCGCCTGCGTCCCCTGGCTACCGACATCGACGACCAGACCGACCGGCTCCACGCGTCGTCGACCAGCTGACGGCGCCGCACCACCGTCCGCGAGGACGGCACGACGAGACCCCCGACCGACGACGGCGGGGGTCTCGTCGCGCTGCCCCTAGGCTGGGCACGTGACCACCACCCTGACCGTCCTGCTCGCCGTCTGCGTCGTGATCGGGCTGCTGGGGATCGTGATCCCCGTGCTGCCCGGCCTGCTGCTCGTGTGGGGCGCCGTCCTGGTGTGGGCGGTCGTGACCCAGACGTGGTGGCTCGCCGTGCTGGTGACGGTGCTGTATGCCGTGGGCCTGGCCCTGCAGTACGTCCTGCCCGGGCGCCGGTTGCGCACCGGCGGGGTCCCGACCCGGTCGCTGGCCGCGGGCGTCCTCGTGGCGGTCGTGGGCTTCTTCGTCATCCCGGTCGTGGGGGCCGTCGCCGGCTTCGTGCTCGGCGTCTTCCTGTCCGAGCTGCAGCGCCTCAGCTCGACGGGCGCGGCCTGGCCGTCGACCGTGCACGCGCTCAAGGCGGTGGGCCTGTCGATGCTGATCGAGCTGACGGCCGGCCTGCTGATCAGCGCGTCCTGGGCCGCAGCGCTCATCTGGGCCTAGCAGAGGCCTCGTTCAGAGCTCCCCGCGGTCTAGAACTCGCCGCGCTGACGACGCTCGTCCCACCGCTGCTCCAGCCGCTGCATGAAGGTCCCCGACCGGGGGGTCCGGTCTCGGGGCAGGCGCCCGGCGGCACCCGGTGCCCGGTCGGCACGCCTCATCTTGGTGGCGCCACCGGCTCGACCGACGCCCGGGCGACCGAAGCGCCTGCTGGTGCGCTGCTGCACCGTGCCGTCCTCGCCCACCGCTCCGAGCTTGCGCCTCGGTGAGGCCAGGGCGTAGAAGCCGGCCGCCACCATGATCAGGAACCCGATCACGCCGATCCATACCTGCTGCTGCGTCACGCCGAGGAGGACGACCCCGAGACCGGCGAGGACGCCGATCGCGCCGAGGATGTAGCGCCGACGGCGCCCTGGCGTCGAGCTGGCGCTCGCGAGCTGGGCCGCGAAGCGCGGGTCCTCGGCATACAGCGCCTGCTCCATCTGCTCGAGCAGCGCCTGCTCACGCTCTGAGAGCGGCATCTCGCTCCCCTCCCTCGGGGTCGTGCGGTCGTGAGGTCCTCGAGGCCGGGTCGCGCGGCGCGGGTGCGCCGTCAGAGCGGTCTCCGTAGGACTCAACGAAGATGATCTCAGGATAGATCCCGGCGAGGGGTTGTGGTAGATCCGTCCCCAGGTCGGACCAGACTCGCCGGACGCACCGCACCGGCCCCGAACCTCGCGCTCGCCCGGTCGACCGCACGCTCGGCGTCCCGCCACCCGTGCTCTCGCTCGTCCAGCAGGCCCTGGCGCGGCACCAGGCCGGCGTCCTGGAGCCCCTCGAGCCGGACCCCGACGAGGCGGATGCGGGCGCGCTGCAGCCCCAGCGCGTCGAACAGGTCGCGGGCGGTGCGATAGACGTCCTGCCCGACGTCGGTGTGCTCGCGCAGGGTCTTGGAGCGGGTGATCGTGGTGAAGTCGGCGAACCGGACCTTGATCGAGACGGTGCGCGCCATCATCCCCTGGGACCGCAGCCGGGCGGTGGAGCGGTCGGCGAGCTTGAGCAGGTGCCGGTGGATCTCGACCGGGTCGTCGATGTCGTGGCCGAAGGTCTCGTCGGCGCCGACGCTCTTGTCGACGTGGACCGGGGTGACGCTGCGGGGATCGCGCCCCCATGCCAGCTCGTGCAGCGAGGCGCCCATCGCTGGGCCGAGGGCCCGTTGCAGCGTCGCGACCGGGGTGTGCGCGATGTCGGCCACCGAGCGCAGCCCCAGCCGCAGCAGGGTCTCCTCGGTGCGGTCGCCGACCCCCCAGAGCGCGGCGACCGGCAGCTGGTGCAGCGTCGCCACGACCTGGTCGACCGGCACGACGCGCAGGCCGTCGGGCTTGGCGAGGCCCGACGCGAGCTTGGCGACGAACTTCGTGGGGGCGACGCCGACCGAGCAGGTGATGCCCTGCTCGTCGGTCACGGCGTCACGGATGTGGTGGGCGATCTGCGTCGGGCGTCCGTGGGTGTGGACCGACCCCGACACGTCGAGGAAGGCCTCGTCGACGGACAACGGCTCGACGACGGGGGTGACCGAGCGGAAGACGGCCATGACGCCGCGCGAGACCTCGGCGTAGCGCTGGTGGTCGGGCCGCAGGACGGTCGCCCGGGGGCACAGCCGACGGGCGCGGGCCATCGGCATCGCCGAGGCGACGCCGTAGCGTCGCGCCTCGTAGGTCGCCGAGAGCACCACCCCTCGCGTGCCGCCACCGATGATGACGGGCGTGCCGACGAGGTCGGGATGCTCGAGCAGGGTGACGGAGGCGTAGAACGCGTCCATGTCGACGTGCAGGACGTGGCACCCGGTGTCGTCGAGGGCCCCGGCCTGCGCCTCCTGGTCCTCGAGGCGGAACTGCCGCCGGCTCACGGCGTGCCCGTCTCAGTGCCGCGCGGCGATGACGTGCAGGGCCGCGCCGAGCTGGGCGAGGATCGCGAAGTCCGGGTGGCTCGCGGCCGCGCGCTCGAGGTCCAGCAGCGCCATGCGGTCGGCCTCGGAGTCCACCAGGGCGGAGGGGACGAGGTCGCTGAAGATGCGGACGCCGTGGGTGTCGGTGATCTCCAGGCCGGCGGCCTCGACGAGCGCCGAGACCGAGGACAGGTCGAACCGGCGGGGCAGCGGGTCGGGCGCTCCCCACGTGCCCTCGGGCGTGGTGAGGGCGTGCTGGGCCTGACCGAACTGCCCGGCGATCGCCCGGGCGAGCACCACGGCGAGCCGCTGGGCGACGACCAGGCTGAGCACGCCGTGGGGCGCGAGGGCGGCGCTGATCTGCGCGAGGGAGTCGCTCGGGTCGTCGACGAACTCCAGGACGCCGTGGCAGCAGACCAGGTCCGCGGTGCCGACATCGTGCACCTCGCGGAGCGTGCCGGCGTCGCCCTGGACCCCACGGACGCGGTCGTCGACGCCGGCCTCGCGGGCGCGCCGGCCGAGTGCGGCGAGAGCGTCCGGGCTGGGGTCGACGACGGTGACCTCGTGCCCGAGCCCGCCGAGCGCGACGGCGACCCCGCCGGTGCCGCCACCGAGGTCGAGGACCCGCAGCGGCCGGTCGAGCTGGGCGGACAGGTCGTCGGCGACGGACTGGACGGCCTCCCACACGGCGGCGGTGCGCAGGTTGGTCTCGACACCGGTGCCGCGGGAGCGGCGGGGCGCCGGGCGGGGGG
>NZ_DLOE01000001.1:0-3809 GCF_002479615.1 Arsenicicoccus sp. UBA7492
GTCGGGAGCCCGCCTCCTCGGGGCCCCACCCGACCCGGCGGGTCACTTTGCGTCGGGAGAGCTGCGCCCTCGGGGCCCCACCCGACCCGACGGGTCACTTCGTGTCGGGAGAGCTGCGACCTCGGCGCACCGTCCGCCCCGACGGGCCACTTCCTGTCAGGAGCCCCGCTGCCTCGGGGCCCCACCCGACCCGACGGGTCACTTCGTGTCGGGAGCCCCGCTGCCTCGGGGCCCCACCCGACCCGACGGGTCACTTTGCGTCGGGAGAGCTGCGCCCTCGGGGCCCCACCCGACCCGACGGGTCACTTCGTGTCGGGAGAGCTGCGACCTCGGCGCACCGTCCGCCCCGACGGGCCACTTCGTGACGGGTCTAGGCGAAGAGTGCCTGGCCGATGTGCTCGCCCTCCTTGGCACCAGGCGGTATGGCGAACAACGCCGACCCGCGGTGCTGGAGGTACTCCTGGAGGGCGTCCTGCTTGGCCATGCGGGTCTGCATCGGGATGTACTGCTTGGCGGGGTTGCGGACGTAGGCGATGAAGAACAGCCCGGCGTCCATGCGCCCGAGGTCGTCGGAGCCGTCGGTGTAGTTGTAGCCGCGGCGCAGCATCTGCACGCCACCGTTGCGCGTCGGATGCGCCATCGCGACATGGGAGTTCGCGGCGACCAGCGGCTGGCCCTCCCGCCCCTTGATGGTGAAGTCCGGTGCGGTGAACTCCTTCCCGCCGGACAGGGGCGCGCCCTCGCGGCGGTCGCGGCCGATGATCGCCTCCTGCTCGCGCAACGAGGAGCGGTCCCACGTCTCGAGGTTCATCGCGATGCGGCGGGCGACGAGGTAGGAGCCACCGGCCATCCACGGCGCCTTGGCGTCGTCCTTGGCGCCGACCCACAGGTGGGCGTCGAGCGCGGACGGGTCCTCGGCCTTGAGGTTGGCCGTGCCGTCCTTGAAGCCGAACAGGTTTCGCGGGGTCGCCTGCGCCGTCGACGTCGACGAGGTGCGGCCGTAGCCCAGCTGCGACCAGCGCAGCGACACGACGCCGAACCCGATGCGCGCGAGGTTGCGGATGGCGTGCACGGCCACCTGCGGGTCGTCGGCGCAGGCCTGCACGCACAGGTCACCGTCGCTGCGCGCGGGGTCGAGCGCGTCCGCGGGGAAGTGCGGAAGGCGTTGCAGCGCAGCGGGTTGCCGCGCCGCGAGCCCGAACCGATCCTTGCCGGCGGCGTCCCGGAACAGGGTCGGCCCGAAGCCGAAGGTCAGCGTCAGCCTCGAGGCCGACAGACCGTCCGCCTCGCCGGAGTCGTTGGGGGGCGCGCTGTATGACGTCGGGTCCCCACCCACCGGCCGACCCGCCGTCATCTCGGCGGCCGCCGCGGTCCAGGCGGTCAGCAGGGCGACGAGGTCCTCGCGGGAGGTCGTCGTGACGTCGAACGCCGCGAAGTGCAGCCGGTCCTGGGCGGGCGTGACGATCCCCGCCTGGTGCGCGCCGTAGAACGAGACGCTGTCGGAGGCAACGGCCTTCGCGTCGCCCGCCGTGCCGTCGCCGTCACCACGGCCGTCGCCGTCACCCTCGGAGGCGTTGGCGGTCGCCATACCGCCGGCGAAGCCGACCGCACCGACCGCGGCCGAGGCGGCTCCCCAGCCGAGAAGTCCACGACGAGACAGGGACTCGGGCATCAGATGACGGCGGCAGTCAGCTTGGACAGCGGCTCGGAGAGCGCGTTGACCGCGTCCGACAGCGCCTTCACCTCCTCCTTGGAGAGCTGGTCGTAGGTCTTGAAGCCCTTGCCGACCTTGTGCTGGTCGAGGAGCTTCTGCAGGGCCGAGAACTTCAGCTGCAGCTGGGAGTCCAGCGCGGCGTCCTTCTTCTTGAGGATCGGGCGCAGGCCCTCCCACGCGACGCGGGCCCCGTCGACGTTGGCCTGGAAGTCCCACAGGTCGGTGTGGCTCCAGATCTCCTCCTCGCCGGTGACCTTGCCGGTCGCGACCTCGTCGAGCAGGCCCTTGGCGCCGTTGCCGATCTGGTCAGCGGTGAACTGCATGGACCGGGTGCGCTGGTAGAGCGTCTCGGTGTCCTTGACCAGCTGGTCCGCGATCGCCGCACGCTGGACGGCGGTCTGGGCCGTGTAGCCGGTCTTCGGCGGCCAGAGGTCCTTCTCGGCGACGTGCCAGCCGGTCCACTTCTGGCCCGGCTCGAGGTCGGCCTCGCGCGCGTCCATCATCGGGTCGAGGTCGCCGAAGGACTCGGCCACCGGCTCGATCCGCTCCCAGTGGACGCGGGTGGGGGCGTAGAGCTCCTTGGCCTTGGCCGTGTCACCGGCCTTGTAGGCCGCGGCGAACGCCTTGGTGCCGGTGAGGAGCTGCTCGGTCTGGTCCTTGACGTAGGACGCGTACTGCGTGTTGGCGGTCGCGACGAGCTCCTTGTCGGCGCCCTGGGCGGACAGGTCCGCGCCCGAGTCGGTGACGGTGAAGTCGTGCCGGATGCCGTCGCCGACCATGCCCGGCTTGCACGCCGTCTTGTACGTGCCGGGCGCGGCCTTCAGCACGAGGTCGCGGGTGAGGCCGGGCCCGATGTTCTCGACCTCGGCGACGATGCGCAGGCCGTCCTCGGCCAGGAGGTAGAACTCGGTGACCTTGGAGCCGGCGTTGGTGACCGTGAACTTCACGGTGCCCGAGGGGGCCTCGGCCGCGGAGACCTGGCACTCGGTGTCGGTGGAGGTGACCGTCAGGGTGCCCTTGCCCGCGCCGGCCTGCGTCCCGCCCCCGGAGGAGGTGGTGGCGGAGTTGTCGGTGCAGGCAGTCAGCGCGAGCGCGGCGATCGCGAGGGTCGCGCCGGTGGCGGCGAGGCGGGTCATGCATGAGCTCCTTTACGTATGCCGGACGCCGCGCTGTCACGCGGGGCCGGGGGCTTGGGGCGACGGACCCGCGCGGCGAACAACGCCATGACGGGGAGGACGTAGAGCACCCACGCGGCGACCTCGAGCACGGTCATCGCGGGAGAGAAGTTGAAGACGCCCTTGAGCAGCGTGGCGACCCACGAGCTGGGCTCGATCGTGCCGGACACGTCGAACGCGAGGGTGTGCAGGCCGGGCAGGATGCGCGCCTCCTGCAGGTCGTGGACGGCATACGCCAGGACCCCGCCGGCGATGATGACGAGGAAGGCGCCGGTCCAGCGGAAGAACGCGCCGAGGTCGAGCTTGAGTGCTCCCCGGTAGACGCCGACGCCGAGCGCGACGGCGGTCAGCAGGCCGAGGAGGGCGCCGACCAGCGGTGCCGTGGTGGAGGCGTTGTCGCGGGCCGCGGCCTGCGTGGCCGCCCACAGGAACAGCGCGGTCTCGAGACCCTCGCGGCCGACGGCCAGCATGGCGACCAGCACGAGGCCTCCGCGGGCGCCCTCGACGGCCCGGTCGACCGCCCCCTTGAGCTCGCCGGACAGGGCACGGCTGTGCCGCGCCATCCAAAAGATCATCCAGGTCACGAACCCCACCGCCACGATGGACAGCCCGCCGCCGATGGCCTCCTGCGCCTCGAAGGTCAGGCCCTTGGGGCCGAAGGTGAGCAGCGCGCCGAAGGCGAGGGAGATGGCGATCGCCGCCGCGACTCCCGCCCAGATGCGCCCGAGCAGGTGCTGGCGTCCCGACTTCACGAGGTAGGCGACGAGGATGACGACGACCAGCGACGCCTCCAGTCCCTCACGCAGCCCGATGAGGTAGTTGGCGAGCATGGCAGCCTACGATTCCTGGTCGACGTGAGTGAGGCCCTCCTAACTTAGGTGACGCTCACCACGCGAGCAACATGATCTCCCCCACACCCC
>NZ_DLOE01000058.1:0-20584 GCF_002479615.1 Arsenicicoccus sp. UBA7492
GGTACTGCACTGGTGACGGTGTGGGAGAGTAGGACGCCGCCGGACAAACATTGTGGGGAAGCCCCGGACCACCAGGTCCGGGGCTTTTCTGCGTCCAGAACCGGTATCCCAGCGCACAGCCTCGTCGAGGTGCGCGGCTGCGGCATACTGGATCGTGAACCAGCTGCATAGTGACCTGCCCGGCACCCGCCGGCGACGTGGAGGAGAAGGACCGTGACCGACAACGCCCATGAGAGCGACCGGGACCAGCCCCGTCGAGAGTCAGGTCCCCGCGGTGGGGAGCGCCGCCCCTACCAGCGTGATGGCGGTGGCGGGCGTCCGAACCGTGAGGGGGGCGAGCGTCGGCCCTACCAGCAGCGAGACGGTGAGCGGCGCCCGTACCAGCGTGATGGTGAGCGTCGGCCGGACCGCTCCGGTGGTGGCGAGCGACGCCCGTACCAGCGTGATGGTGGTGGCGGACGGCCGAACCGTGAGGGTGGAGAGCGGCGGGGCCACGCCCAGCGCGGTGGTCAGGGCTCGCGTGACAGCCGTCGTGAGGGACAGGCGGCAGCGCCCGAGCAGCGCGGAGGCTCGCGTCTCGTCCCCACCCAGGGGCGGCTGCCCGAGCCGGCGATCCACGAGGACGTGACGGGCTTCGAGCTGGACCGAGCCGTCAAGAACCAGCTGCGCACCCTCAGCAAGGAGAACGCCGAGGGCGTCGGCCAGCACCTGGTGATGGCTGCGCGTCTCCTGGACATCGACGAGGACGGCGCACTCGCTCACGCGGAGACGGCCGTGCGCCGGGCCGGACGCGTGCCGGCGGCCCGTGAGGCGCTCGGCCTGGTGCACTACCGGCGGGAGGACTGGGCCAAGGCGCTCAACGAGTTCCGCGCGGCGCGACGCCTGTCCGGCTCCCACCACCTCCTGCCGTTCATGGTGGACTGCGAGCGTGCCCTCGGCCGCCCGGAGAAGGCGCTGCAGCTCGCTCAGAGCCCTGAGGCCGGTGCCCTGCCGCAGGAGGACCGGATCGAGCTGCTCATCGTGGTCTCCGGGATCCGGCGCGACCTCGGCCAGCTGGACGCCGCCAAGGTGGAGCTGGAGGTCCCCGCGCTGCGGCAGGGGATGAACAAGCCGTGGTACACCCGGCTCGCCTACGCCTACGCCGACGCGCTGCTGGCCCTCGGTGACGAGGCCGGCGCCATCGAGTGGTTCCAGCGGTCAGCCTCCGCCGACCACGAGGCCGAGACCGATGCCGACGAGCGGCTCGCCGAGCTCGAGGGCTACACCCTCACCGACCTGCTCGAGGGCGAGGACGACGAGGCGGACGGCGGCGACACCGCAGGGGAGGGCTCCCGTGCCTGACCACCCCCTCGTCGACGGCTTCCGTGGCCTGGTCGTCGACCTCGACGGCGTGGTCTACCGCGGTCCCGACCCCGTCGCCCATGCCGCTGACGCGCTCGACGCCGCGGTGGCCGACGGCCTGCAGGTGATGTACGCCACCAACAACGCCGGCCGGCCCGCCGACGCCGTGGTCGAGCACCTGGCCGAGCTCGGCGTGCACACCAACGCCGACCACGTCGTGACCAGCGCCCAGGCCGGTGCCGCGCTGCTGGCCGAGCAGCTGGATCCGGGCTCCACCGTCCTCGCCATCGGGGGCCCGGGCGTGGCGATCGCGTTGCGTCAGGCCGGGCTCGACCCGGTCAGCCCCCAGGACCGCATCGACGATCCCGCCGTGGCCGGCCGGGTCGTGGCCGTCCTGCAGGGCTACGGCACGGAGCTCAGCTGGTCCGACCTCAAGGAGGCGGCCTACGCCGTTGCTGCGGGCGCGACGTGGATGGCCACCAACGTTGATCTCACCATCCCCACGGAGCGGGGGATCGCCCCGGGCAACGGCTCGGCGGTCCAGGCGGTCGGCAACGCCGTGCAGCGCGAGCCGCAGGTCGCGGGCAAGCCGCACCCACCGCTGTACCTCATGTGCGCGGAGCGCGCCGGTGGGGACGTCACGAGCATGCTCGCCATCGGCGACCGCCTCGACACCGACATCGAGGGCGCCAACGCCGCCGGCATGCAGAGCCTGCACGTGCTCACCGGCGTCGACGGCCTGGTGGCCCTCGCGAGCGCGGACGAGCAGCTCCGGCCCACCTATCTCGGCCTCGACCTGCGCGCGCTGCGGGAGCCGTATGCCGGCGTCGAGGTCGCCGTCTCGGGCCGAGCCGGCCAGGGCAGCGAGGCCAGCGAGGTCGGCCAGGACAGTGTGGACGGCCAGGGCAGCGTGGACGTTGACAGCGTCGACGGCGACGATGTCGTCGCGGTGTGCGGAGACGCTCGCGCCACGGTGTCCGGTCGCGGGGACGACGCGACCCTGGTCGTCGACGGGGGCGCCGTCGTCGAACGCGCGCGTGCCGCCGTCGCCGCGACGTGGGCGGCTCGCGATGACGGGCGGGTCGGCATACCGCTGCCTGCCCCGATGCTCGAGGCCTTGGACGCGCTCGACCCCCGGTGATGACGGACGCCTCCCGGAGGCTGTCGGACCCCACGGCTAGGGTGAGCAGGACGACCAGCGAAGGAGCGCCATGACCGAGTCCCCGGGGACCTCCGCACCGTCGGCCGCGAGCTCCGCGCCCCAGGAGGCGGCGGCGACAGCACCGAGCCCTGCTGCGCCGAGCCCTGCTGCGCCGAGCCCTGCTGCGCCGAGCCCTGCTGCGCCGAGCCCTGCTGCGCCGAGCCCTGCTGCGCCGAGCCCTGCTGCGCCGAGCCCGGCCGCGATGGGCGCGGGGCCCGACGGGCGCGATCCGGCGATCGACACGGCCCTGCGCGTCCTGGACGAGGCGGCCGGCGGCGACGACCCGCAGGCCCAGATCGAGGCGGCGCAGCACGTCCATGACGTCCTGCAAGGCCGCCTGTCCGGGGTCAGCGGGGCGTGAGCGTGACCCGGTTGGACGCGGAGCTGGTGCGCCGTGGTCTCGCGCGATCGCGCGGCCAGGCGCGAGAGCTCGTGGACGCGGGGCGGGTCAGCGTGGCCGGCCGCGAGGTCCGCAAGGCCGCCCATCCCGTCGCGCAGCAGGACAGCGTGCAGGTCGCGGGCGAGATCGACCCCTGGGTCAGCCGGGCTGCGCACAAGCTGCTGGGTGCCCTCGAGGCCTTTCCCGAGGTGGAGGTGCGCGGACGTCGCTGCATCGACGTCGGTGCCAGCACGGGCGGCTTCACCCAGGTGCTGCTCGAGCGCGGTGCGGCGTCCGTGTGCGCGCTCGACGTGGGCCACGGCCAGCTGGACCCGTCCCTCGCCGGTGACCCACGCGTGGACGAGCGCAGCGGCACCTCGGTGCGTGACGTGGGTCCGCAGGACGTCGGGGGACCGTTCGCGCTGCTGGTGACGGACCTGAGCTTCATCTCGCTGACCCTGGTGGCCGAGCGCCTCGCCGACCTCGTCCAGCCGGGCGGTGACGTCGTGGCCCTGGTCAAGCCCCAGTTCGAGGTGGGTCGCACGCGCCTCGGCAAGGGCGGGGTCGTCCGCGACGCCGGCCACCGCCGCGACGCGGTGGTGGCGGTGCTGGAGTCGTTGTCCGCCGCCGGCCTGGCGCCGCGAGGCCTGGCGCAGAGCCCCTTGCGCGGCACGGACGGCAACGACGAGTACCTTCTGTGGTGCGTGAGGTCGTCCACGGCGCCCTCCCTGGCGCCGTGGCGTGCCCGGGCCGAGGAGCTGACCTCGGGGCGCGCCTCGGTGTCGACCGTGCCGCACGACCGTCTGACGCAGGCGGACGATCCGGCGCAGTCGGATCTCGCACAGCCGGACCATCTCGCGCAGCCGGACGATCCGGCGCAGTCGGACCACGCAACGCAGACCGAGACCCAGCAGACCGATCGAGGAGAGCACCCGTGAGCCGCCGCGTCCTGCTGGTCGTCCACCACCGTCGTCCCGACGCCCTCGACCTGGCGCGCTCGCTGGCCGAGCGGCTGCGCGAGGCCGGCGTCACGTCCGTGATCAACGCTGCCGACCTCCGAGGCTTCGCGCAGCGGCTGGACGACGTCGTCGAGCCCGCCGGCGAGGACGAGGCGGCCGGCTGCGAGCTCGTCTGCGTGCTCGGTGGCGACGGCACCATCCTGCGCGGCGCCGAGCTGGCGCGTGCGCACGGCACCCCGGTGCTCGGGGTCAACCTCGGCCACGTCGGCTTCCTCGCGGAGGCGGAGCGGGAGCACTTCCCCGACGTGGTCGAGCGCATCGTCCACCGCGACTACGTCGTGGAGGAGCGCCTCACGCTGGACGTCGTCGTGCGGCAGGGCGATGACGAGGTCCAGCGCACCTGGGCGCTCAACGAGGCCACCGTCGAGAAGGCCTCTCGCCAGCGGATGCTCGAGCTGGCCATGGAGATCGACGGTCGCCCCCTGTCCACGTGGGGCTGCGACGGGGTGGTCATGGCGACGCCCACCGGATCGACCGCCTACGCCTTCTCGGCGGGCGGCCCCGTGGTGTGGCCCACCGTCGAGGCCATCCTCGTCGTCCCGCTGTCGGCCCACGCCCTCTTTGCGCGGCCCCTCGTCCTGAGCCCGTCCGCCAAGGTCGCCGTCGAGCTCCTGCCCGACCAGGAGGCCACCGGGGTCCTGTGGTGCGACGGGCGCCGCACCGTGGACCTGCCGCGGGGCGCCCGGGTCGAGGTGTGCCGCGGGCAGACGCCCGTGCGCCTGGCCCGCCTGGCGACCGCACCGTTCACCGACCGGCTGGTGCGCAAGTTCGACCTGTCCATCGTGGGCTGGCGCGGCCAGGGCCGCGTGAGGGAGCAGTGACCCATGCTGCGTGACATCACGATCCGCGGTCTCGGCGTGATCGACGAGGCGGTCCTGGACCTGGCTCCCGGCCTCAACGTCGTCACCGGCGAGACGGGCGCGGGCAAGACCATGGTCGTGACCGGCCTCGGGCTGCTGCTCGGCGGCCGGGCCGACAGCGACCTCGTGCGCACCGGTGCCGACCGCACCAGCGTCGAGGGCTTCGCCGACCTCGGCGCCGACCACCCGGCGCTCGTGCGCGCCGCGGAGGCCGGGGCCGATGTCACCGAGGGGCTCATCCTCGCGCGCAACGTCGCGGCCCAGGGGCGGTCGCGCGCCTACCTCGGCGGCCGGTCGGTGCCGATCAGCACGCTGTCCGAGGTGGGGGAGCGACTCGTCGCGGTGCACGGGCAGGCCGACCAGTGGCGCCTGCGCAGCGCCGAGGAGCATCGGGTGGTCCTCGACGGGTTCGACCCCGACGTGGCGCGACTCGTCGAGGACTTCCAGCGCCTGTATGACGAGCACCACGCGCTCGTGGCGGAGGCCGACCAGCTGCGGTCGGCGGCTCGCGAGCGCGCCCGCAAGGCCGACGGCCTGCGCGTGGCCCTCGAGGAGATCGAGGCCGTGGACCCGCAGCCGGGCGAGGACGAGGAGCTGCGGGCCGAGGACGACCGCCTGTCCCACGCGGACGCCCTGCGGGACGGGGCGTCCCGCGCTCACGTGCTGCTGGCCGGGGACGACAGCGCCTGGGACGGTGCCTCGGGCGGGGCGCTGGCGTCCCTCGGCGAGGCGGTGTCGGCCCTCGAGCCGTGGACGGGTCACGACCCGGCGCTGGCCGACCTGCACCGCCGGCTCGCCGAGCTGAGCTATGTCGCCTCCGACCTCACGACCGACGTCGCGGGCTACCTCACCGACGTCGAGGTCGACCCCGCCCGGCTGTCCTGGGTGCAGGAGCGCCGGGCCGAGCTCACCCGGCTCCAGCGCAAGTACGGCGAGACGGTCGACGAGGTCCTCGCCTGGGCCCAGGACGCCAGCCGCACGCTGCTCACGCTCGAGGGGGACGACGCGCGCATCGAGGAGATCGAGGCGCGCCTGGCCGAGCTCACGCCTCGGCTCGGCGCGGCCGGTGCGGCCCTGCACGACGCCCGGTCCACCGCCGCGGAGCGGCTCGGTGCCGCCGTCACCGCCGAGCTGGGTCGGTTGTCGATGCCCCGCGCCCGCCTCGTCGTCGGGGTCACCACCCAGCCCCACGAGCGCGGCCTGGAGCTGCCCTCTGGCGACCGGGTGCGCTACTCCCGCAACGGGATCGACGAGGTCGACATCGCGCTCGCGGCCAACGCCGGAGCGCCGCCGCGCACCGTGACGCGGGCCGCCTCCGGGGGTGAGCTGTCCCGCGTGATGCTGGCCATCGAGGTGGTGACGCACGGCGGGGGTTCCTCCACGGTCCCCACCTTCGTCTTCGACGAGGTCGACGCCGGGATCGGGGGCAAGGCCGGGGTCGAGGTCGGTGCCCGCCTGGCCGAGCTGGCTCGCGAGGCCCAGGTCATCGTCGTGACCCACCTGGCCCAGGTCGCCGCCTATGCCGACCGCCACCTCGTCGTCCGCAAGGCCGACGACGGCCAGGTCGCGGCGAGCGGGGTCGTCGAGGTCACGGGGGACGAGCGGGTGCGGGAGCTGGCGCGGATGATGAGCGGCGACGAGAGCGACGCCGCCGTCGAGCACGCCCAGCAGCTGCTCGACAGCGCCCAGGCGCGCCGCGCGATCTCGGTGGATCACACCTGAGCCGCCGTCGATCCCTGCAGGCTCCCAGGGCGGCCGGGCCCGGCGTGGGCGGGGGCGACGCCCCACGGGCCGTGGCACGATGGGTGGCGATGTCCCAGCTTCCCCGCTTCCGTCGATCCCTCCCCGAGGAGCCGACGGCCGACACGCACGCGGTCCGTGTCGACCGTCGCACCAAGGACCTCACCAAGCGCCTGCGGCCCGGGGACATCGCGGTCATCGACCACGCCGACATCGACCGGGTGAGCGCGGAGGCCCTCGTCGCCTGCCGTCCGGCGGCGGTGCTCAACGCCGCCCGCTCGACCACCGGGCGCTATCCCAACCTCGGCCCGCAGATCCTGCTCGACGCCGGGATCCCGCACGTCGACGCCCTCGGTCCCGAGGTCATGCAGGTCAAAGAGGGCGCCGTCGGCGAGCTCGTCGACGCCAGCCTCGTGGTCGACGGCCGCAGCGTCGCGACCGGTCACCTGCAGAGCGCCGAGAGCATCGAGGCGGCCCAGACCCTCGCCCGCATCGGCCTGTCCAACCAGCTCGAGGCCTTCGCGGCCAACACGATGGAGTACCTCAAGAAGGAGCGCGCGCTGCTCCTGGACGGGGTCGGGATCCCCGACATCGCCACGGCCATCGACGGCCGGCACGTGCTCGTGGTCGTCCGCGGCTACCACTACAAGGAGGACCTGCGGGCCCTCCAGCACTACATCAAGGAGTACCGCCCCGTCCTGATCGCGGTCGACGGCGGGGCCGACGCCCTGCTCGAGCTGGGTCACCGGCCCGACCTGATCGTCGGCGACATGGACTCCGTCAGCGACCACGCCCTCACGAGCGGGGCGGAGATCGTCGTCCACGCCTACCGCGACGGCCGGGCCCCCGGTCTCGACCGGGTCCGGGCACTCGGGCTGACCCCCGTCGTGTTCCCCGCGACCGGCACGAGCGAGGACATCGCCATGCTCCTCGCCGACGACGCCGGGGCGACGCTGATCGTGGCGGTCGGCACGCACGCGACGCTCGTCGAGTTCCTCGACAAGGGGCGCGAGGGGATGGCCAGCACCTTCCTCACCCGTCTGCGGGTGGGCGGCAAGCTCGTGGACGCCAAGGGCGTGTCCCGGCTCTATCGCACCCGCATCTCGAGCGCCTCGCTCGTCCTCCTCGTCCTCGCCGGGCTGCTCGCCCTCGGCGTCGCCCTGTCGGTGACCCCCGGTGGCCAGGCCATGCTGCAGGCGGTCATGGCCCGGTTGGACGACCTCATCTCCTGGCTCGGGGGGCTCCTCACGTGATCGACTTCCGCTACCACCTCGTCTCCGTCATCGCGATCTTCATGGCCCTGGCCGTGGGGATCGTGCTGGGCGCGGGTCCCCTCAAGGAGGACATCGGCACGACGTTGACCTCCGAGATCACCAAGCTGCGCGAGGACAAGGCCGCGCTCAACGGGGAGCTGACCACCGCCCGCCGATCCGTGGCGGCGGGCGAGAGCTATGCCGCTGCCAGCCGCCCGGTGGTCCTGGCCGGTCGCCTCGCCGACCGACGGGTCGTCGTCGTGGCCGCCGCCGGCGCGGACGAGCAGGTCGTGAGCGGGGTGCAGGCCGCCCTGACCGAGTCCGGCGCCACCGTGGCCTCCGTCGTCCGGCTGAGCGACGAGTGGACCCGTCCGGCCTCGGCCGGCGAGCTCACGGCCACGGTCCGCCAGGCCGCCGAGGCCCTGCAGATCGACACGCGCGCCGTCGGCGAGGGACTGCTGCCCGGCACCGTGCTGGGACGGGCCGCCCTCACCGGGCCGGTCCAGGACCGGGGCCAGGTCGAGGAGTCCCGGGCCCGTCAGGCCCTCGAGGTGCTGCGCGGCAAGGGTCTGCTCAGCGTGCGCGGCGAGGACCCGACCGGGGCCACCCTCCTCGTGACGGTGGCCGCCCCCATGGTCGCCAACCCCGCCGCGGGCACCGGGCCCCAGATGCAGGCCTATGCCCGGCTCGTCCGGGGCGCCGACGCCGTCTCCAACGGCTCCGTGCTCGTCTCGCCGACCCGCCCGACCGACGACGCGGACAACCTCAGCGCCGCTGCCGTGGTGAGCGGGGTTCGCGCCGACCGAGCCGCGGCAGCCGCCGTCTCCACGGTCGACGACGCCGACCGCGCCATGGGTCAGGTCGCCACCGCCGTCGCCCTGGCGGCCCAGCAGCAGGGTGGTGCCGGTCGCTACGGCATCGGCTCCGACGCCGAGTCCGTCATCCCCGACCTCGGCCGGTGAGTCGATGAGCGTCGTCACCTCGGGCGTCGCGGCCGCCCTCGCGGCCGCCGTCGCCGCCCGGGCGGCCGCGCGGCTCGGCGCCCGCCGCCCGCCGCTGGGCCGCGCGGTGTGGGACCGCACCAACCACGCCGGCCGGACGGTCACCCTCCTCGAGGGCCCCGCCTGGGCCCTGGGCGCGGTCGTCCCGCTCGCGATCCACCGATCGCCGGCCGCCCGCGCAGGGCTGCTCGCCACCACGGCCGCAGCGTCGCTGGGCGCCCTCGACGACCACGTCGGCAGCACCGCGGTCAAGGGTCTGCGGGGCCACCTCGCCGCGCTGCGTCGTGGCGAGCCGACCACCGGCGTGGTCAAGATCGTCGGCCTGGCCGCCACCGGTGTCCTCGCCACCGCCCTCATCGACCGGCCGCGGTGGGGGAGCGCTCGTCCGGGGGCCGCCGAGCTGCTCGGGCTCCTCGTCGGTGGGGCCGTCGTCGCGGGTGCCGCCAACCTCGTCAACCTCTTCGACCTGCGGCCCGGGCGAGCCCTCAAGGTCGTCCTGCTGACCGCGCCGCTCACCGCGACGCTCGGCCCCGGCCGTGACCAGGTCGGCCCTCCAGCTCGCACCCGCGACGCCGCGACCCTCGCGAGCGCGGCCGTCGGCGCCTCCCTCGGTCTGCTCCCGGACGACCTCGCCGGGCGCTCGATGCTGGGCGACACGGGGGCCAACGCCGCCGGGGCGCTGCTCGGCACGGCGGTGGTCGCCGGGTGCCGGCTCCCCGGGAGGGCCGCGGCGCTCGCCATACTGACCGGTCTGGTGCTGGCCAGCGAGCGGGTGAGCTTCACCGCTGTGATCGAGGCGAGCCCGGTGCTGCGCGCCGTCGACGCGTGGGGCCGCGCCACGTGAGCGCCCGCGCGGTGCGGGGGATCGCGGCGGCCAGCGGACTGATCGCCGTCCTGACCCTGCTGGCGCGGATCGTGGGGTTCGGCCGGTGGCTGACCTTCTCCGGCCAGGTCGGGGCGGGGTGCGTCGGCACGGCCTACTCCGCCGCCAACACCGTGCCCAACGTCCTCTACGAGGTCGCCGCCGGGGGAGCCCTGGCGGCGGTCGCGGTGCCCGTCGTGGCCGGCTACCTCGCGGACGACGACCACGAGCGCGCCGACCAGGTCGTCTCGGCCCTGCTGGGCTGGGCCTGCGTGATCCTGGTGCCCCTCGCCGTCGTCCTGGCCCTCGTGGCGGATCCCGTCGCGGGCTTCCTGCTGCCGGACGAGGCGTGCGCGTTGCAGCGGGAGCTGGCCACGCGGATGCTGTGGTGGTTCGCCCCGCAGATCCCGCTCTACGGCATCGGCGTCGTCGCGGCGGGAGCCCTGCAGGCCCGCCGGCGGTTCGCCTGGCCCGCCCTCGTCCCCCTGCTGTCCAGCCTCGTCGTCATCGGCGCCTACGTCGCCTACGGCCGTATGGCGCCCCCCGGCGCCACGGGCGCGACGCTGCCGGACGGGGCCCTGGTGGCGCTCGCGGGCGGCACGACGCTCGGGGTGGTGACGCTGAGCCTGCCGCTGCTGATCCCCTTGTGGCGCAGCGGTGCTCGGCTGCGCCCGACCCTGCGGCTGCCCGACGGTGCGGGGCGCCGGGTGCGCCGGCTCGCCGCCGCCGGGATCGTCGCCCTGCTCGCCCAGCAGGCCGCCGTGCTGGCGACCGTGTGGATCGCCGACCACCGCGGCGGGACGGGCGTGCTCAACGTCTACCAGTACGTCCAGGCGGTCTACGTCCTGCCCTACGCCGTGCTCGCCGTGCCGGTGGCGACGGCGGTGTTCCCCTCGCTGACGCAGGGTGGGGGAGAGCGCGCGCCGGTCGCTCCCGAGGTCTCCGCCCGCCTGTCGCGCTCGGTGCGCGTGGTGGCGCTGTCGGGCTCGCTCGGGGCCGCCGTCCTCGTGGCGGCCGCACCCGCGGTCGGGCGGTTCTTCGCCGCCATCGACGCCGGCCGGCACCACGGCCAGGGGCCCGACCTCGTGACCACTGTCGACCTCGGCCTGACCGCGTTCGCGCCGGGGCTGCTCGGCTACGGCCTGGTCGCGCTCCTGACCCGCGCGCTCTACGTCCGTGGGCGCCCGTCCGTCGCCGCCGGCTGGGCGGCGGCCGGGTGGGCCGTGGCGGCTCTCGTGCCGTTCGCCCTCACCGCCGGGGACGCGACCGCGGCGTCCACGATCACCGCCCTCGGGGTGGCGAGCAGCATCGGGATGACGCTGGCGGGGCTGGGGCTGCTCGTGGCCGTGCGTCAGGCCTGGGGGGCCGGGGCCACCGCCGGGCTGTCCAGGGGTGTGGCCGGCGCCGTCCTCGCCATACCGCTGGCCGGTGTCGCCGGGCGGCTCGTCGCCGGCTGGTGGCCCACCGCAGGCATGTCAGGCGCCGGTGGCGTCGCCGGGCACGTCGCCGGGCACGTCGCCCTCGGTCTCGTGAGCGGGGCGGTCGCGCTCGCCGTCTGGGTGGGTGTCGCCGCGGTCACCGATCGCGCGGGCGTGCGGTCGCTCGTCGGCGCTGTCCGGGGGGCGGTTCGTCGGGGCGGTTGATCCCCGTTCGTGGTGAACTACTGCCATGCGCATCCTCCTGGTCATGGGTACGAGCTCCGGCGGCATGGGGCGGCACGTCCACGGACTCGTCCAGGGTCTCGTCGCCCGTGGGCACGACGTGATGGTCGGGTGCCCGCAGTCGGCCGACGAGCTGTTCGACTACAGCTCCACCGGTGCCCGCGTCGTCCACCTGCCCATCTCGGACCGGCCGCACCCCGCCAACGACCTGCGCGCCCACCAGACGCTGCGGGCCCTCATCGACGGTGCGGACGTCGTCCACGCGCACGGGCTCCGCGCCGGGGCCCTGTGCTCCCTGGCCCGCACCGGCCACCTGGCCCCGCTGATCGTGACCCTGCACAACGCCACGCCCGACAGCTCCTGGCTCGGCGGGGTCTACAACACCCTCGACCGGCTCGTCGCCAGCAAGGCCGACCTGGTCCTCACGGTCAGCCGTGACCTCGAGGAGCGCCAGCGCGAGCTCGGCGCCCGCCGGGTCGAGCACGCCGTCATCCCGGCGCCCGCGTTCTCCGGGGCGCGCACCGACCGGGCCACCGTGCGGCAGCAGCTCGGCGTCGACGACGGCACCACCCTCGCCGTCGTCGTGGCCCGCCTCACCACGCAGAAGGGGCTGCCCGTCCTGCTCGACGCGGCCGCCCGGCTCAAGGACAGCGGGATCCGCTTCGTCATCGCCGGCGAGGGCCCGATGCGGCACGACCTCGAGACCGACATCGCCGAGCGCGACCTGCCCGTGCGGCTGCTCGGTGACCGCCGCGACGTGCCGGACCTGCTCGCCGCCGCCGACCTCGTCGTCAGCTCCGCCAACTGGGAGGGGCAGCCGCTGGCCCTGCAGGAGGCGCTGGAGGCCGGCGCCGCCATCGTCGCGACCGACGCGGGCGGCACCGCGGCGGTGGTCGGGTCGGCCGGCGTGCTGGTCCCCGTCGGCGACGCCGAGGCGCTCGCGGACGCGGTGGCGCGCGTGGCGCAGGACCCCGCCGAGCGCGAGGACCTGCGGGCGCGTGCCCTGGCCCGGGCCGAGGCGCTGCCCACGCAGGACGACGCGATCGACGCCGCCCTGTCGCAGTACTCCCTGTGCGTCGAGGACACCCGCCGCTGAGACGCCGGCGGTCGTCATACGGCCTGTCGTCCCGAGGTCACGGAATGATGACGTACCATCGAACTCCGTGGTGGACACCAAGCACATCTTCGTGACCGGAGGCGTTGCCTCTTCGCTCGGCAAGGGGCTCACGGCCTCCAGCCTCGGACATCTGCTCCGCGCTCGTGGTCTGCGCGTGACGATGCAGAAGCTCGACCCCTACATCAACGTCGACCCCGGCACGATGAACCCCTTCCAGCACGGCGAGGTCTTCGTCACCGAGGACGGGGCCGAGACCGACCTGGACATCGGTCACTACGAGCGCTTCCTCGACGTCAACCTCGTCGGGCGCGCCAACGTCACGACCGGCCAGGTCTACAACAACGTGCTGGCCAAGGAGCGTCGCGGGGAGTACCTCGGCGACACGGTCCAGGTGATCCCGCACATCACCAACGAGATCAAGGACCGGATGCGCGAGCCCGCGACGCTGGGCAAGGACGCGCCGGACATCATCATCACCGAGATCGGCGGGACCGTCGGCGACATCGAGTCGCTGCCCTTCCTCGAGGCCGCCCGCCAGGTCCGCCACGAGATCGGCCGCGACAGCAGCTTCTTCCTCCACGTGTCGCTCGTGCCCTACCTCGCCCCCAGCGGAGAGCTCAAGACCAAGCCCACGCAGCACTCCGTCGCCGCGCTGCGCCAGGTCGGCATCCAGCCCGACGGACTGGTGCTGCGGGCCGACCGCGAGATCCCCGAGGGCATCAAGAAGAAGATCTCGCTCATGTGCGACGTCGACGCCGAGGGCGTGTGCGCCTGCGTCGACGCCCCCTCCATCTATGACATCCCCAAGGTCGTCCACCGCGAGCAGCTCGACGCCTATGTCATCCGCCGGCTCGGGCTGAAGTTCCGCGACGTGAGCTGGAAGGACTGGGACCAGCTGCTGCGCCGCGTCCACGAGCCTGCTCACGAGGTGGAGATCGCGCTCGTCGGCAAGTACATCGACCTGCCCGACGCCTACCTGTCGGTGACGGAAGCGCTGCGCGCCGGCGGCTTCCACCACGACGCCCGCGTCGCCATCCGCTGGGTGGCCTCCGACACCTGCGAGACCCCCGAGGGTGCCCAGCAGGCGCTCGGCGGGGTCGACGCGGTGCTCGTGCCCGGGGGCTTCGGCGTGCGCGGGATCGAGGGCAAGCTTGGCGCGCTGCGCTGGGCCCGAGAGCACAAGGTCCCGACGCTGGGCATCTGCCTCGGGCTGCAGTGCATGGTGATCGAGCACGCGCGCAACGTCGCCGGCATCGAGGGCGCCTCGTCCTCCGAGTTCGACCCCGAGACCCCGGCCCCCGTCATCGCGACGATGGCCGAGCAGAAGGCCTTCGTCGAGGGCGCGGGCGACCTCGGCGGCACGATGCGCCTGGGCGCCTACCCCGCCAAGCTCGCCAAGGGCTCCGTGGTGGCCGGGGCGTACGCCACGACCAAGGCCAGCGAGCGCCACCGGCACCGCTACGAGGTCAACAACGCCTACCGCGCGCAGCTCGAGGAGGCCGGGCTCGTCTTCTCCGGCACCTCGCCCGACGGCACCCTCGTGGAGTTCGTCGAGCTCCCCCGCGAGGTCCACCCCTACTACGTCTCCACGCAGGCGCACCCGGAGTTCAAGTCCCGCCCGCACCGCGCGCACCCGCTCTTCGCCGGTCTGGTCGAGGCGGCCCTGGAGCAGCAGGGCGCCGTGCCGTCGGAGGCTGCCGCCACCTCCTCGGAGGCCTCGGCACCGTCAGCGCCGCGCCGCCGCGCCTCCGACAAGGGCTGAGGACGTATGTCGGACAACGGTTTCCGCGGCACCCCGGTCGTCGGCGGGGACGACATCGCCGACCGCATCGAGCCGCGCCCCGTCCTGGAGTCGCGCGTCTTGCACGAGGGCTATGTCTTCGACCTCGTGTCGGAGACCGCGGACCTCGGTGAGGCGGGGGAGGTGCGCCGGGAGTTCCTGCGCCACCCCGGCGCGGTCGCGATCGTGGCGCTGGACGCCGAGGACCGCGTCGTGCTGATCCAGCAGTACCGCCACCCCGTGCGGGCCCTGGACTGGGAGATCCCGGCCGGGCTGCTCGACGTCGAGGGGGAGGACCCCGCCGTGGCCGCGTCCCGCGAGCTGCTCGAGGAGGCGGACCTGCGCGCCGAGCGGTGGGACGTGCTCATCGACTACTGGACCACCCCTGGCGGCAACGACGAGGCGATCCGCATCTATCTCGCGCGCGACCTGTCCGACGTGCCCGAGGACGAGCGCCACGACCGCGAGGGCGAGGAGCTCGGCATGCCGACCGCCTGGGTCTCGCTCGACGAGGCGCACGCCGCGGTGCTGGCCGGACGCCTGCACAACCCGTCCGCGTGCCTCGGGATCCTCGCGGCCCACGCCTCGCGTGCGGGCGGCTGGTCCTCGCTGCGCCCGGTCGACAGCCCCTGGCCCGAGCACCCGGCCCACCGATGAGCGGCGGGGCCTTCGGCATACCGTCCCGTCCGTCCCCGCAGGAGTGCCCCTGCGGGTCGGGCCGGCCGTATGCCGACTGCTGCCGCCCGCTGCACGTCGGCCGCCGCCAGGCGAGCACCCCCGAGGAGCTGATGCGCTCGCGCTACAGCGCGTTCGTGGTGGGGGACGCGGAGCACCTGCTGCAGACCTGGGACCCGGCGACCCGTCCGGGCGACCTGCGGCTCGACACCGACCGCGAGTGGGCGGGGCTGGACGTCGTCCGCGCCGAGGGCGACACCGTGGAGTACCGCGCGCACTCCGTCGTGGGCGGACGCCGGCACGTCCTGCACGAGATCAGCCGGTTCCGGCGGGTGCTCGGGCGCTGGGTCTACGTCGACGGCGACTTCCGCGACTGACGGCGCACGCCCGGCGTCGGTCTCGCGGTCAGCCGAGCGTCAGCTGGCCGTCGTCGGCGATCGGGAAGGCCCCCCAGGCGATCTCCCACAGGTAGCCGTCCGGGTCGGCGACGTAGCCGGAGTAGCCGCCCCAGAAGGCCTCGGCTGGCGGCTTGACGACGGTGCCGCCCGCCGACTCCGCCGCGGCGACCACCTCGTCCACCTCGTGGCGCTCGCGACAGTTGTGCGCCAGCGTGATCCCGGGGAAGCGCGAGCGCTGCTGGTCGGCGAACCCCGGGCCGACGTCGTCCGCCAGCGCCTCGTAGCCGCAGAGCGACAGCCGCGTGCCGCCGGTCGCGAAGAAGGTGACGTCGTCGTGGTCGCTGGCCGGGGCGACGCCGAGCCAGGTCGAGTAGAACGCGGTCGAGCGGGCCAGGTCGCTGACGCCGAGCGTGACCAGTGAGATGCGGGGCTCCATGGCCCTAGCCTCGCCGACGCTGCCGGTATCCCGCCACCGCGGCCAGCAGCAACGGACCCCAGAGCAGGATCGGCAGGTAGCACGCGATGCGGACGGCGCCCACCCGCTCGCCCCACCCCTGGACGAGACCGAGGGCGAGCACCCCGGCGAGGACCTGGACGATGCTCAGTCCCCACACGTAGCCCTCCTCGCCGGCGTGCAGGCGCTGCAGGTCCGCCGTGCCTGGCAGGACCCCGTGGAGCATCAGCAGGCGGCATACGGCCGAGGGGAGGGTGGACAGGAAGGCCGCCCAGGCGACGACCATGGCCCAGCGCTGCGGCGGGTGCCGCGTGCTCACGGGCTCGGGCGCTCCGCGCGGCGGGCGACGGCCCGCAGGATGTCGCGCCGGAGCAGCCCCGAGAACGGCGCGATGACGGTCCAGTAGGCCCGGAAGCGTCGCCGGGCGACGTCGTCCGTCGCGTCGGAGCGGGTGGTCGTCTCGAGGTGGGTGCGACCGCCGGGCAACGGGGTCAGGCGGAAGTCCATGCCATAGCGGAGCCACCCCGGCTCGGCGAACTCCCGCAGCTCGTCGAGGGACTCGATGGGGCGCTGTGCGTCCGCGCGGGGCTCCCAGGGGCGTCCGACCATCCCGCTGGAGTAGTAGCTCGGTGGCTCGAGGTGGGTCGGTCGGCCGGGGCCGCGCGGGTCGGTGAGGAGGTCGTCGCCGACGTCGAGCCGCCCGCCGCTGCGCACGGCGATGAGCGGCCGGGCGATCAGGAGGTCGGCCCAGCGGGTGGCGAGGAGGGCGTCCCAGACGCGGTCGGGGGTGGCGGCGACGATGATGTCGTGGTGCTCGACGAACTCCGCGTCGGGCAGCGCGGTGGCCAGGGGCGAGGAGTTTTCTAGAACTCCGGTTCTAGTGAACATGATCTAAAACTAGGCCTAGGATGCAGCCATGGCAAGACCCGCGAAGTTCACGACCGAGGACCTGCTCGACGGCGCCCTGAGAGCCGTTGCGGCCCATGGCACCTCGGCGACCCTGGCGCAGGTGGCCCAGGAGGTCGGGGCCCCGATGGGGTCGATCTACCACCGCTACGCGTCGCGCGAGCACCTGTTCGTCGCGCTGTGGCTGCGGTCGATCCGGGCCTTCCACGTCGGGCTGCTGGCCACGCGCGAGATCGACGACCCGCGAGAAGCCTTGCTGGCGCAGGCGATCCACATCCCGCGCTGGTGCCGCGACCATCCCGACGTGGCGCTCGCGATGACGCTCTACCGCCAGCGGCAGCTGCTCGCCGCGCCGCCCGCGCACCTCGAGGACGAGGTGCGCACGCTCAACGACGAGGTGCGGGAGCTGGGCCGGGAGCAGGCCGCGGCGTTCTACGGCAGGCGCGAGGACCACCTCGAGCAGGTCATGGCGCTGGCCGTCCGCCAGTGTCCCTACGGCCTGGTCCGGCCGTTCATCGGGAGCGGTATGCCGCTGCCCCCGTGGATCGACGAGGCCTGCGTCGCGGCTGCCGCCGCCATCCTCGACCTCGAGAAGCCCGAGAAGCCCGAGAAGCCCGAGAAGCCCGAGAAGCCCGAGAAGCCCGAGAAGCCCTGAGCCTCAGTCGACCTCCCCGGCGAGGGCCTTCGCCGCCAGCCGCTCCTCCTCCGCGAGCTCCCACACCTCGCGGGCCGCGGTCACGTTGACCACCACGATCACCAGGCCGAGCACGATGTCCGGCCAGCCCGAGCCCGTCCACCAGGTCACCAGGCCCATGACGATGATCGCGGCGTTGACGACGACGTCGTTGCGCGCCGCCAGGAAGGCCGCCGTCGTCATCGACCCGCCGTGGTGGCGGATCCGAGCCAGGACCCACGTGCACAGGCCGTTGACGACGATCGCGCCGCCCGCCGTGAGCACCAGGGCGCGGACGTCAGGCGCCTGCGGGTCCGACACCTTCGTGAACGCCTGCCACGCGGCGGCGAGGGCCGGCACGCAGATGATCGCCGCCATGGCCCGGCCCGCGAGCGACCGGGCGTGCAGCGACCAGCCGAGCGCGAGGGCGATCAGCAGGTTGACCGCGGTGTCCTCCAGGAAGTCCACCGAGTCGGCGAACAGCGACACCGACCCGATGATGAGCGCGACCCCCGCCTCGACGACGAAGTACGCGAGGTTGAGGGCGGCCACGACGAGCACCGTCCGGCGCAGGACGGCGGGGGTGATGGCGGTGGGCGCGGACGGCATACGGCCCATTGTCGTTTAGCCGGGAGCACGTGAGTCCGTAGGATGGCCGGGTGCGTCGCCAGCCGCGGCGCACCACCGGGACCACCACCCACGAGACCACCTCTCCACGAGACAAAGGAATGATCGTGCTTCGTAGCCACGAGGCCGGCACCCTGCGTGCCAGCCACTCCGGACAGACCGTCACGCTCACGGGCTGGGTCGCCCGTCGGCGCGATCACGGTGGAGTGGCGTTCCTGGATCTGCGCGACGCGAGCGGCGTCGCCCAGGTCGTCGTCCGTGACGAGGTCCTGGCGGCCGGGGACGCGCACGAGCTGCGCAACGAGTACGTCGTCAAGATCGTCGGCGAGGTGCGCGAGCGGCCCGAGGGCAACGCCAACACCGACCTGCCCACCGGCGAGATCGAGGTCGTGGCCAGCGAGATCGAGGTGCTCAACCCCTCTGCGCCGCTGCCGTTCCAGATCGACGAGCGCGTGACCGTCGGCGAGGAGGCGCGCCTCAAGCACCGCTACCTCGACCTGCGTCGCCCCGGGAGGTCCGCCGGTGCCGCGCTGCGCCTGCGCTCCAAGGTGTCGGCCGCGGCCCGCCGCGTCCTCGACGAGCGCGACTTCGTCGAGATCGAGACGCCGACGCTGACGCGCTCGACCCCCGAGGGCGCCCGCGACTTCCTCGTGCCCGCCCGCCTCGCCCCCGGCAGCTGGTACGCCCTGCCCCAGTCGCCGCAGCTGTTCAAGCAGCTGCTCATGGTCGCCGGCATGGAGCGCTACTACCAGATCGCCCGCTGCTACCGCGACGAGGACTTCCGCGCCGACCGCCAGCCGGAGTTCACCCAGCTGGACATCGAGATGAGCTTCGTGCAGGAGGAGGACGTCCTCGAGCTCGGCGAGGCGCTCGCCAAGGAGATCTGGGCGTTGATCGGCGTCGACCTACCCACGCCCTTCCCCCGCATGACCTACGCCGAGGCGATGCGCCGGTTCGGCTCGGACAAGCCCGACATGCGCTTCGGCAACGAGCTGGTCGAGTGCACGGAGTTCTTATCCGACACCACCTTCCGGGTGTTCCAGGCGGAGTATGTCGGCGCCGTCGTCATGCCCGGTGGCGCCTCGCAGCCCCGCAAGCAGCTCGACGCCTGGCAGGAGTGGGCCAAGCAGCGCGGCGCGCGCGGGCTCGCCTACGTCCTCGTCGGCGCCGACGGCGAGCTGGGCGGACCGGTCGCCAAGAACCTCACCGACACCGAGCGGGCGGGCCTGGCCGCGCACGTCGGCGCCCAGCCCGGCGACTGCATCTTCTTCGCCGCGGGGGCGACCAAGTCCTCCCGCGCCCTGCTCGGGGCCGCGCGCCTCGAGATCGGGCGGCGCTGCGACCTGATCGACGAGTCGGCCTGGAGCTTCCTGTGGGTCAACGACGCGCCCCTGTTCGAGCCGACCGCGGACGCCGAGGCCGCCGGTGACGTCGCCGTCGGCGGAGGAGCCTGGACCGCGGTGCACCACGCGTTCACCTCGCCCAAGGCCGAGTTCCTCGACACCTTCGACACCGACCCCGGCCCGGCGCTCGCCTACGCCTACGACATGGTCTGCAACGGCAACGAGCTCGGCGGCGGGTCCATCCGTATCCACCGTCGCGACGTGCAGGAGCGGGTCTTCAAGGTCATGGGCCTGTCACAGGAGGAGGCGCAGGAGAAGTTCGGCTTCCTGCTCGACGCCTTCGCCTACGGCGCACCGCCGCACGGCGGCATCGCCTTCGGCTGGGACCGGATCGTCATGCTGCTCGGCGGCTACGACTCGATCCGCGACGTCATCGCCTTCCCCAAGTCGGGTGGCGGCTACGACCCGCTGACCGACGCGCCCGCCCCCATCACGCCGGAGCAGCGCAAGGAGGCCGGGATCGACGCCGTCAAGAAGCCCGCGTCCGACAAGGCCGCGTTCGACAAGGCCTCGCTGGACACGTCCGCCGTCGCGCCCAAGGAGTCCTGAGCCGTATGCCGCAGGGCAACCCCATCGAGGTCCTGCTGCTCGACGCCGACGGCGTGCTGCAGTACATGCCGAGGAGGTGGGCCTCCGCCATCCTCGGCGATCCCACCTGGCCCGGGATCGAGCGCCTGCTCGAGGTCGAGGCGCCGTTCCTCGACGGCCGCCGCCGCGAGGGCTTCCCCGAGGCGGTCGCCCAGATGCTCCGCGAGGACGGGTCGGCCATCACCCCCGACCAGTTCTTCGGGGCGTGGTCCGAGATCACCGCCGAGGAGTCGGCGCTCGAGCTCGTCCGGCAGGTGCAGGCGCGGGGCGTGCGGTGCTATCTCGCGACCAACCAGCAGTGGATGCGAGCGGAGATCATGCGCGGCGGCAAGCTCTACGACGAGCTCGACGGCGGCTACTACTCCTACGAGCTCGGGGTCAAGAAGCCGGACCCGGCCTACTTCGACCACATCGTCCGCGACCTGCGCGTCCAGCGGGACCGCGTGCTGTTCGTCGACGACACGTGGCCCAACGTCGTCGGGGCCCGGGCCGCCGGGATCCGGGCGGTGCACAAGCCGTATGCCGCGGGCGTGGCCGGCCTGGAGCGCGTGCTGCGTTGGCACGGCGTCCTCTGACCTCGGACTCGCAGACCCGCCGCGGGTAAAGGCATCAGCCTGGCGAACGACGGCCGGTCGATGCCTTTACC
>NZ_DLOE01000058.1:20840-21138 GCF_002479615.1 Arsenicicoccus sp. UBA7492
GGGGCGAGCACGCTGCAGCTCCACCAGGCCTTGTCGGTGACATAGCCCATGGAGTGGTAGAGGCTGCGGGCGACCACGTTGTCGGCATACATGCCCAGGGTCACGACCGGTTCCGTGCGCAGGAGGTCGCGGGTCAGGACCGCCGTCGTGGCCCGGCCGAGGCCCTGCCCACGATGGCTGGAGGCCACGATGATGCCCGACAGGTGGGCGGCCCCGGACGAGAGCCGGTGGACCGCCGCGCACGCCACGATCCGACCCCGGTCGTCGCGCACACCGACCCAGCGCTCGCTGCGCCCCG